>JAZNNW010000126.1:0-10370 GCA_045580485.1 Candidatus Avilachnospira sp.
AAGAAGATCGTTGTCTTCAAGTACCGCTCCAAGAAGGACTCCAAGTCCAAGCAGGGCCATCGTCAGCCTTACACCAAGGTGCAGATCGAAAAGATCTCTGTGTAATGACTACAGTCGAGTTTTTCGATCAGGACGGTAAGATCTCCGGATTTTCCGTCGCGGGCCACAGCGGCTATGCAGAAGAAGGTTCAGACATTGTCTGTGCCGCTGCTACCACAGCCGTGCAGTTTGCCGCAACCACCATCACCGATGTGCTTGGTGTTCCGGCAAAAACCAAGGTGAATGAAGAAAAGGCCCGAATCACCTTGACCCTCCCCGCTTCCTATGAAGACGAAGATGCCGTACAGGCTGTCCTCACAGGAATGATGCTCACCTTGTGCGAGCTGCGGGATCAATACCCTGATCATATCGAAGTAATAATGGAGGTGCAATAATATGCTGAAGATCAGCTTCCAGTTCTTCGCCCACAAGAAGGGCGGCGGCTCCACCAAGAACGGCCGTGACTCCGAGTCCAAGCGTCTGGGCGTGAAGCGCGCTGACGGTCAGTTCGTTCTGGCCGGCAACATCCTCGTTCGCCAGAGAGGCACGCACATTCATCCCGGTACCAATGTTGGCATCGGCAGCGACGACACCCTGTTTGCTCTGATTGACGGTAAGGTCAAGTTCGAGCGCATGGGCAAGGATCGCAAGAAGTGCTCTGTGTACGCTGAGCAGTAATTTGCCAAGAAAAGGGTGTTGCTTTGCAGCGCCCTTTTTTCTTCCTTTTGGACACAATAACAGTAACGGTATATAAATTGAGGTAGCGTTATGTTTGTAGATAAAGTTAAAATTTTCGTCAAAGCCGGTAACGGCGGCAACGGTGCCATTGCTTTCCATCGGGAAAAGTTCGTGGCACAGGGCGGTCCCGACGGCGGCGATGGCGGTACCGGCGGCAGCATCATTCTCCGGGTGGATGACAATATGTCCACTCTGATGGATTTCCGCTATAAGAGAAAATATGCAGCGCCTGCAGGCGGCGACGGCTCCGGCGGCAGACGCCGGGGCAAGAACGGCGAGAATCTCATCATTCTGGTGCCCAGAGGCACCGTTGTCCGGGATGCCGAAACCAATGAGGTCATTAAGGATATGTCCGATTCTGAGGACTTCGTCCTCTGCAAGGGCGGCAGAGGCGGCTGGGGCAACAAGCATTTTGCCACCCCCACCCGTCAGGTGCCCCGTTTTGCAAAAGCTGGTCTCACCGGTGAGAGCCACGAGGTGGTATTGGAGTTGAAGCTCCTGGCCGATGTGGGTCTGGTGGGCTTCCCCAATGTGGGTAAATCCACCCTCCTTTCCGTCACCTCCAATGCCCGTCCCAAGATCGCCAACTACCACTTCACCACATTGTATCCCAATCTGGGTGTCATTTATGTGGAGGAGGGTGTCAGCTTCGTCATGGCGGATATCCCCGGTATCATCGAAGGTGCAGCAGAAGGTCTGGGCCTTGGTCATGACTTCCTGCGGCACATTGACCGCTGCCGGCTGCTGGTCCATCTGGTGGATGTCTCCGGCTCCGAAGCCCGTGATCCCGTGGAGGATTTCGAGAAGATCAATCAGGAACTGGCCCAGTATTCCCCGAAACTGGCTGCCCGTCCCATGATCGTGGTGGCCAACAAGGTGGATCTCATGGAAGAGGGCAGCGACAATCTGGAGCGCCTGCGCAAGTATGTGACGGAGCAGGGCTATGAGTTCTATGAGATCTCTGCCGCCACCCATCTGAACACCCATCGGCTCATGCAGACCGTGGCAGCCAAGCTGAAGGAGCTGCCCCCTGTGACCATTTATGAGCCGGAGTATGTGAAGCCTCTGGCAGTGGCAGGCGATTCCGAGGAACTGCAGATCGAGCAGCATGACGATCTTTGGATCATCTCCGGTCAGTGGCTGGAGCGTCTGCTGGGCGATGTGAACTTCGGCGATTATGAATCCAGAATGTATTTTGACCGTCAGCTCCGCCAGTCCGGTCTCTTTGACCGTCTGGAAGCCATGGGTATCCAGGATGGCGATATCGTCAGCATCTACGATCTGGAATTTGAATACGCCCGATAACAGGAGGGAAATTGCATGAATCTGTTTTTTGACCGCTTCCCCGGCGGCAAGCATAAGGCCGTCACCTTCAGTTATGACGATATCGACGCCGCAGATCTGCGGCTCATGGAGACCATGGACCGCTACGGTGCCAAGTGTACCATCAATGTCAATTCCAACTGGCCCGGCGTGGAAGGCAAACTGACCTGGGAACAGGTGAAAGAAATCGGCAAGCATCATGAACTGGCCTGCCATGGCTTCCGCCACCGGTGGATGAATTTTGAAAACGAGTGCTATCCCAAGGGCAATACGGTCCGGGAACTGTGGGAGGATAAGAAGGCCGTGGAGGCCATTTATGGCAAGCCCATCATCGGCTTTGCCTATCCTTACGGCACTCCTGCCCTCAATGACGATGTGCAGCATCTGGTGGAAAGCTGCGGCTTCCTCTATGCCAGAGGTACTGCCAACACCGGTAATTTTGAACTGCCTAGAGATTTCACCAAGTGGGAGCCTACCTGCCACCACCGTGACGGTGTGGAGGCCGTGGAGCGGTTTTTGCAGTATCCCGGTTGGAAGGAGCCTTTGCCCCTGCTGTACATCTGGGGACATTCCTTCGAGTATCGCGGCCAGAACAACTGGGAGGTTTTGGAGGAGATTCTGGAAAAGCTCTCTGCCTGTGATGATATCTGGTATGCCACCAACGGCGAGGTCTATGACTACTGTATGGCACTGAGGAGTCTGCGGATCTCCGCCGATGAAAAGTTTGTCTATAACCCCACCGTGACCTCTGTCTTTGCCACAGTGGATCAGAAGCTGGTGGAATTCAAACCCGGTATGACTTACTTATAATAAAAATTGGTCATCTTTCGATGACCAATTTTTTTATCTGTGCAGTGCCATCTGGGCATAGATGGCTGCCCCGTAGGGCAGGGCAGCTTCGTCAAAGGTGACTTGGGGATGATGGGCCGGGTGGATGTGCCCTTCTGATTTTTGCCCGGCAGCCAGCGCCACCATCAGAGCGGGGACTTGGTGGCTGATATAGGCAAAATCCTCAGAACCGCTGCCTCTTGCATTTCGGCTGAGCATCTCTGGCGTTATCACTTTTTCTTTCCCTAAAAGCGGAGGGAAAACTTGCGCTGCGTATTCGATCATTTGTCTGTCGTTGACCAGAGTGGGGCAGCCGGTGTCGAAGGTCACCTCGGCCTCTGCCCGATAGGCATTGGCAAGCCGTCTTGCCATGTGGGTCATGCGGTTCTTGAACTGCTGCCGGGCTTCTTCGGAATAAGTCCGCATAGTGCCTTTCAAAATGGCCTTGTCCGCAATGACATTGGGTGCAGACCCTGCCTGAAAATGGCCGACAGTCAGTACAACAGATTCCTCGGTGGGGATTTCTCTTGTCTGGATGGTCTGCAAGGCCTGGAGAATCTGACAGGCAGGTGGGATGGGGTCAATGCCCGTGTGGGGCAGTGCGCCATGACAGCCGCTGCCCCGGACTTCGATGGTAAAATAGTCCGCAGAGGGGGCACTGACACCGATGGCAGGGAGAATGACCGTGCCGGTAGGCAGTTCGCCGCCGGTGAGTACATGGAGCATCATGGCCCGATCCACACCCTCCAGAACGCCGTGTTCCATCATATCTGCCGCACCTTGCAAAATTTCCTCTGCCGGCTGGAACATGAGGCGGACTTTGCCGCAAAGCTCTGACTTATGATTGGAAAGCAGCTGCGCTGCACCCAGCAGCATGGCAGTGTGCAGATCGTGACCGCAGCCATGGAGCGCACCGGCTTCTCCCATGGGCAGAGCATCCATATCAGCCCGGAGGAGCATGGTTTTTCCCGGTTTTTCCCCTTGAATATCTGCAAAAATGCCACTCTTTCCGCAAAATTTTGGCGATAATTTTACCTTTTTTAACTGTTTTTCCACATAGGAAAGGGTGTGTTTCAGCTCAAAACCCGTTTCTGCATGGCTGTGAAGCCATTGGCGGTATTTGGCCAAGGGCAGTCCCTTGGCTTCCTGTAAGAGATCCATTGAAAAAGCCTCCTTTGGAAGTAGTATGTCCAAAGGAGGCGATTTTTTATTTATGCTGTTCCAGCCAGATCAGCAGCACCGCCACATCGGCAGGGCTGACGCCGGAAATACGGCTGGCCTGTCCCACAGAAAGGGGACGGATTTGGTTGAGCTTTTCTCTGGCCTCCACCCGAAGACCGGAGATGGTCATATAATCCACATCCGCCGGGAGTAAACGGCTCTCGGCCTTCTGAAATTCCGCCACCTGCTTCTGCTGACGGGCGATATAGCCTGCATATTTCAACTGAATCTCCACCTGTTCCGTGACGGCCTTGGGAAGTACCGGTCTGGTGGGGTCAAAGGGCGCAAGCAGATCATAGCCGATCTGAGGCCGCCGCACCAGATCTGCCATTCTTGCAGAACCCTGTACAGGGGTGGTCTCATGGGCAGTCAGCAGTTCATTGAGTGCCTCACTCTCTGCCACACCGCAGCCTTCCAGACGGGCGATCTCCTTTTCCACGGCGGCATATTTTTCTTCCACCGCTTGGTATTGTGCATCAGACACCAGACCGATCTTATGACCGATGTGGCTCAGACGGCGGTCGGCATTGTCCTGCCGATGGAGGAGCCGATATTCAGAGCGGGAGGTCATGATACGGTAGGGCTCTTCCGTCCCCTTGGTCACCAGATCGTCAATGAGGGTGCCGATGTAGCAATCGGAACGCTGGAGAACCATGGGCTCTCTGCCCAGCAGCTTCAGAGCGGCGTTGACGCCTGCCACAAAGCCCTGTACGGCAGCTTCCTCATAGCCGGAGGAACCGTTGAACTGTCCGGCACCGTAGAGTCCGGAGACTTTCTTGGTCTCCAAAGTCGGCAGCAGCTCCGTGGGATCGATGCAGTCATACTCAATGGCATAGGCGGGGCGCATCATCTCTGCATGTTCCAGACCTTCGATGGTGTGGAGCATTTCCAGCTGCACATCCTCCGGCAGACTGGAGCTGAGACCTTGAATGTACAGTTCATCTGTTCCCAGTCCTGTGGGCTCAATGAACAGCTGATGCCGGGGCTTGTCCGGGAACCGGTCGATTTTCGTTTCAATGGAGGGGCAGTACCGGGGACCGACACTCTCGATGGTGCCGTTGAACAGAGGACTGCGATGGAAATTGGCCTTGATGATCTCGTGGGTGCGCTCATTGGTATAGGTCAGCCAGCAGACGGCACGGTTTTCCAGTGGATGCTCCGTCTGGAAAGAGAAGGGCGCCGGGTCTTCATCGCCGGGCTGCAGCTCCATCTTGGAGGTGTCAATGCTTCTGGCATTGATACGGGGCGGTGTGCCGGTCTTGAACCGGCGCATGGAAAGCCCCATTTCCGCCAGTTTATCTGTGAGAAACAGACCGGGATGCATACCGTCGGGACCGGAGGCATAGACACAGTCGCCGGTGATCACAGCGGCGTTCAGATAGGTGCCGGAACAGACAATGGCAGCTTTCACTTCATAGACAGCCCCCAGACGGGTGACCACAGCAGAGACTTTGCCATCGGTCAGGCGGATATCTGTGATCATGGCCTGCTTCAAGTCCAGATTCTCCTGCTGTTCCAGAACCCGCTTCATATCCTCCTGATACTTCCTGCGGTCAGCCTGTGCCCGGAGAGAGTGGACGGCAGGGCCTTTGCCTCGGTTGAGCATCCGGTACTGGATACAGCAGCGGTCGGCAGCTTTGCCCATCTCACCGCCCAGAGCGTCCAGCTCCCGGACGAGATGACCCTTGCCGGTGCCGCCGATGGCAGGATTGCAGGGCATATTACCCACAGCATCCAGATTGATGGTGAAGATCACCGTCCGCAGTCCCATACGGGCAGCAGCCAGTGCCGCCTCAATGCCGGCATGGCCTGCGCCGATGACCGCAATATCATATTGTCCGGCAAAATACTCCATGGTTTGCTCCTTGGTTTGAAATCAATTTATTATAGCAAATCCGCAGGCCCTTGGCAATCATCATTGTTGCCTTGACTTCATTCTTCTTTAATGAGATAATGTAAACAGTTGCAGGGAAAAGAGATGATGAATTATGTCTATGGTGGAGTACGCAACTTCCAATACACTTGAAAACGAAATACAACCGGATATTCCTGTCACGGCTGAAGCAGTTACACCAAAGAAAAAAGATCCATGGTGGATTCTGATCGTTTTGGCGGTGCTGCTGGTAGGAGCTGTTGCAGTTCTGATTTCCATGTGGCTGTCGTCAGCTAAGGAAGCAGAAACTGTCAGCATCTCTGATCTGTCCAATCGGGTGCTTTATCTGGAAGTATATGATAAAGATGGTGAGAAGTTCGGTTATGCAAGCGGTTTTTTGATTAACGACAGAAGGACCTTGGTCACCAATTATCATGTGATCGAAGATGCTTACACCATGAAAGCATTTCCCTCTGGCAGCAACAGAGGGATGTCAGTCGGCACTGTTCTCGCCTACGACGAAGATGCCGACCTTGCAATTCTTCAGTGTGACTATATCACGGGTGTGGAACCTTTGGTGCTGGGAGATTCTTCGGAAGTAAAACAGGGAGACAGAGTTTACGCTTCCGGGTATCCTCTTGGTATGTCCAATACTCTGTCCGATGGTATCATCAGTTCTGTGTATACAGATGAGTACGATGTAGATATTCTGCAGATCACTGCGGCCATTTCCGAAGGCAGCAGCGGCGGTGCTTTGATGAATGAGGATGGGGAAGTCATCGGTGTTGTTGCAGCCAGTTATGTTTACGGCGAGAATATGAATATCGCCACCACATCCAATACGGTGAAGGAGCTTCTGGAAACCGGTCAGCAAGAGCAGTCTTTGGAAGCGTTTTATATGCGAAAGTGTCCGCAGCTTCTCTTTGAAGATTATTATCCCTGCGTCAGAATGATCAGTGCCTATCCCGAAGACGAAACGAAGAAAGCTGACTGGGAAGATGCGGAACTGGCACTGGAATGGTTGTTCTGGGAGTGGTACGACACCGAAGACACGGAAGAATATTTCATTGAACTTTTGGATGAATACGGTGAAGAACAGTATGGCGGCGATCTGGTGACTGTTTATCCCGGCGATTTTGAGAAGGCTGTGGAAGACTGGTGCTACGACAGAATGAGACGGACCGGCGATATTGAGATCATTGAAACCGAAGTGGGTTATACCCTCTGTTATTATTCCGATGCCATTGAGATCCCCGTGGAGGAAGAAGAGCCGGAAGTGATCGTGGAGGAAGAACCCGAACCGGTCGAGGAAGAAACGGAACCGGAAGAAGAACCGGTGAAGGAAGCTCCGGCAACTGAGGAAGTCAAGGAAGCGGCACCGGTGGTCACACCGACTCCCTCTCCTGCACCTGCGAAAACTCCCAGCCAGCCTGCGGCATCTGCATCTTTCCGTATAGAACCCTTCCAAAGCTTCGTGATGGAAGGAAGTCAGCTGCAATTAAAAGCAGTTGGTGCTACCGGGAAGGTTACATGGACATCTTCCAATCCGGAATCTTTCCCTGTTTCTGAGGATGGTGTTGTCAGTAATTTGTCTACATTTCTTGGAAGAGCAACTATTACGGCGACTACGGACACCGGCTTGCAGGCAACCTGCTGCGTGATTTCCAAGATTTCTTCTCGCAGTATTTCTTCCAATGGTATGTATGTATTTTCGGATGTTCCTGCTGTTCCCAGTTTGGAAAATGTATTTGATGTGGGTTCTGGAAATATAGCATTATCCCATGTAGATTCCGGCGAAAGGTATGGAACAATATCCTATGAATACACATACATATACCAAACAATAACAGAAGAGCAAGCTGAGCAATATGCGAATTCTTTTGAAGCCTTTCTGCGTTCCAAGGGATTTGTAGTTGGTGATGCTGTTTACTGCCCGACTGAATATGCTACTGCAGACGGTAGATATGGGGTGAATGTATACCGGTATTTTGACCGGAGTGTTACTGTTGAAGTACAGGTGTACCCAGAGCAGGAGTAAAAAATTTTTCAGCCGACTGCCTTCGGCAGATTTTGCGTTTTTAGTGTGCTATACTTGGCTCACAGCTGAACCGAAGGACGAGTACAAGCATCCGCGTCCCAAGTTTCCTTTGCCCGGAGTTTCTCCGGGCTTTTTTATTGACCTTCGGGGGAATTTTCGGTATCATAGCCCTGTGAGGTGATATCATGGATGAACAGATGATGCTGGAAGCGCTGGCGCTGGCGAAGGAAGCGGCGGCAGAGGGGGAAGTCCCTGTGGGCTGCGTCATTACTTTGGACGGAAAAATCGTCGGCAGAGGCAGAAACCGCCGGGAGACCGGAAAAAATGCCCTTGCCCATGCAGAGATCGAGGCCATCCATGATGCCTGCAAAACCCTTGGAGGCTGGCGGCTGTGGCGGTGTACCCTGTATGTGACTTTGGAGCCCTGTCCCATGTGCGCCGGTGCCATCATCAATGCCAGAATCCCACGGGTGGTTTATGGCGGCAAGGATGTTCGCTTCGGCGCCTGCGGTTCGGTGACGGACTTGTTCGCCATGCCCTTCAACCACCGCCCGGAGGTGGAAACGGGACTTCTGGAAGATGAGTGTCTTGCCCTTTTGCAGGAGTTTTTCCAGAAACTCCGCAATAAGCGGAAGAAAAAACAATCGGATTTTATCTTGGAATAAAAAGATGCCCACGGTTCAAAAAACCGTGGGCATTTATCTGTTTTCTTATTTCTTTGCCAGTGCTTTTTTCAGCCAGTCCTTGCCGTCCACGAACCGGGAGACGATGAAGGAGACCACATAGTCGCCGGCGGCGTTGATCATGGTGGCAGGGGGGTCTACCAAATTGCCGATGACCACCAGAATGGGGAAGGCCAATTCTATCTGGGTGGGGAAGAAGATGGAGCAGATGATGTACTCGCCGATATAGCCGCCGCCGGGGACACCGGACATGCCCACAGAGGAGAGCACTGCCACCAGAACCACCGGCAGGAGCATGCCCCATGTAAACTCCTGACCGAAGACGCCGAAGACGAAGGCGATTTTCAGAACACAGGAGAAGCAGGAGCCATCCATGTGCATGGTGGCGCCCAGAGGCAGGACGATGTCGGAGACATCTTTGGAAATGCCGGTTTCTTTCGCTGCATCCATGTTGGTGGGGATGGTAGCCACGGAAGAACAGGTGCCAAGAGACACCATGGCAGGGCGAAGAATGTTCTGGAACATGACCTTGGCACCGCCCTTGCCGCCGCCAAAACGGGCAAACAGGGGGAATGCGGTGAACACATAGAGGAAACAAAGAGGATAGTAGACCGCCAGACCTCTGCCGTAGTCGGCGGTGATCTGAGGACCGTAGGTGGCGACCAGATCGGCAAAGAAGCCGAAGAAGGCGATGGGCGCATAGTAGGTGATGATCTTGACGAACTTCATCATAACCTCAGAGAGGCTCTCCAAAAATTTCGCCACAGGCTGACCCTTTTCTCCTGCCAGATTGACGGAGAAGCCGAACAGCAGGGAGAACACAATAAGAGGCAGCATGGCTCTGCGGCTCAAAAGACCCACAAAGTCTTCGGCGGTAAAGAAGTTGACGATCAGCTGAGAGAAACTGGCATATTCACCCATTTCTTCAGCTGGGATGTTCTCCCAGGGAACGAGAACAGGAGGAAATACCTTCATCAGTATGAACATGATGACGGCAGCAATGGCACCGGTGACCACAAAGGTGGCAATGGTCCAGCCCATGATCCGACCTGCCCGCTTGCGGCTGCCCATGTTGGCAACGGCACCGGCAATGGAGGCGAACACCATGGGCACCACCACACAGAACATCATGTTGATGAACAATGTGCCAAAAGGCTTCAGGACAGATGCGCCGGAAATCAAGTTTCCATCAGCATCATAGGTGTTGGGGAACACAGCACCGACGATACAGCCCAGAACAATGGCTGCCAGCATGACCAGCAGCAGGCCGTAGTTCTTAAGGAACGAGGTTTTCTTGAGGGTGTTTGACATACCTTTTTCCTCCTTTATACACGGGTTCGGTTACATTATACCGGAACAAACTCCGATTATGTCTGTATTATACACAAAAATTTAGAAGAGGTAAAGAAAATTTTTTAGATAGTGCACAAAAAGAGAGAGTTTTTCAAGTCCGACGGCTTTTTCTTGACGATGGAGCCAAAGAGTGGTAAAATGTACAGGCACGCCGGTGTGGTGGAATGGTAGACACCAGGGACTTAAAATCCCTTGCAGGCAACTGCGTACCGGTTCGAGTCCGGTCACCGGCACCAAAAAGAGGCACCCATATGGGTGCCTCTTTTTGGTGCCA
>JAZNNW010000127.1:0-38076 GCA_045580485.1 Candidatus Avilachnospira sp.
GGCACGTCCCATCTGGGCGATGCGGCAAATGGATTCTTCCACTTCCTTGGCCGCCACCGTCATCAGATCGGCCAGCTCATCGATGACCACCACGATCTGAGGCAGAGGTTCCATATTGTCCTGACTGCAGACCTTGTTATAGGACTCCAGATCACGGACGCCGGCATCGGCCATGAGCCGATAACGCTTCATCATCTCCGTCACTGCCCACTGCAGGGCACCGGCAGCCTTCTTGGGATCGGTGACCACAGGGATCAGCAGATGGGGAATGCCGTTATAGATACCCAGTTCCACCATTTTGGGGTCCACCATGATCATGCGGACCTCTTCCGGCTTGGCTTTGTACAGCAGGGAAATGATCAAACTGTTCATGCACACGGACTTACCGGAACCGGTAGTACCGGCAATGAGCATATGGGGCAGCTTGGCAATATCGCCGATGATGCACTTACCGCCGATATCCTTGCCCACGGCAAAGGAAATACGGGATTTGCTCTTGCCAAATTCCACAGAACCGATGACATCCCGAATGGAAACGGTGGACACCAGTTTGTTGGGCACTTCGATACCCACCACGGAAATCTTATCGGGAATAGCGGAAATACGGACACCGGCTGCACCCAGAGAAAGGGCAATATCGTCTGCCAGATTGGTCAGCTTGGACAGCTTCACGCCACGATCCAGTTCCAGCTCATACCGGGTGACGGAAGGTCCTCGGATCACATTGATGATATGGGCATCGATACCAAAGCTGGCCAGAGTATCGTTGAGGCGGTCGGCATTGATCTGCATTTCCTCCGTACCGTCCACAGAACTGCCCTTGCTCTGATTGAGCAGGTCTTCCGGCGGATAGTGATAGATCTTCTGCTGATCGGCAGCCTGTTCGATCTCATTGGCGATCTTGGCAGCCTCCAGCAGTGCTTCTTCCTTTTTCACCTTCTGGGAAGGGTCCTGCATAGGCTCAATGGGAGGCAGCTCCTCCACCGGTTCTTCCTTACGCTTGACCACCAGAGGTGCTTCTTCCGGCTCCTCCGGCAGCACCAGAGGCGGCATGACCAGTTCCGGTTCTTCCTTCACAGGGGAGGGTTTGTTTTCAAAACTAGCAACGCTCTCAATGAACGCATCTTTCTTCTTGCCCTTGGGTTTCTTGGGCTCAGGAGCAGGTGCTTCTGCAATGGGATCATCCACCGGCAGGTCGAATTCGGAAATGCTGCGACTTTTCCGCTCTGCCCGCTGGATCTGCTTCTGTGCCACATGGTTGACCAGCGCCTCCGCTGCATCGGGATGCTCCCGCTGAGGCGGTTCATACTCGGGGCGAGGTCTTGCCCGAATAGCCTTGACAAGGCTCACAACGGTCATATTAAAGCCATACAGCACACAGGGAATCATGACCACCAAAAGCAGCAGGATCGACAGAAGTTTGCCAATGGTAAAATCAAAAAACATTGCCAACAGGCCGGACAAAACACCGTGCCCGCTTTGCAGAAGCTCCCCTACAACAGAAAGCTCCCAAATTACCGGATGGTTGCCCAGCAAATAAACAAACACACCGACACACAGTGCTGTGATCCAGGTGCAAGCCACCCGCAGACGGACAGGTCTGCCGTCATGGAACATCAAGATAAAAAAGTCCAGTATCAGGAGCAGCGGAAGCACATAAACGCCTGCTCCAATCAGATATCGGAAAATATCTATCGGCCATGTCACAAAGGGTTTATCCACACCCAGCAATCCAAATCCCATGAGCACGCCCAGCACAAGGCACACCACCGCTCCCACTTCCCGACGGATGGGACGGGGTTGCTTGGCAGCAGCGGCACGGGCAGCCGCCGAGGGCTTGCCGGACTTACCGGAGGATTTCGACTTGGTCGAACCTCTCTTTTTCTCAGCCATAATGATCTCCTTAGTGGTTGATGAGGGACAGGATGAGGGTCACAAGACCGGCACCCCAGCAGTAATAGCAGAAGCCGCCGAAGCTGCCCTTGCGGGTGATGAGTTTCAGCAGCCAAATGGCAAGATAACCGAAGATGGCGGCAGAAAGGACACCGCCGATGTACATGGGCATGAGGCTCCAGTCGATACCGGTCTGGACGGCATCGATGAGGGATAGGATGTTGGCACCCAGAACCGCAGGAATGGACATAAGGAAGGAGAACTTCACCGCAAATTCACGGCTGAAGCCACGGGCCATGCCGCAGGAAATGGTAGTGCCGGAACGGGACAGACCGGGAACCACCGCAATGGCCTGACCAACGCCCACCAGAAGGGCATCCACAACCGTTGCCGTTTTCAGATCCTTACCGCCACGGTTCAGGCGATCGGACAAAAACAGCAGGGTGCCTGTCAGCAGGAAGGCACCGCCAATGAAGAAGGTGTTGTTGTAAAGGCTCTCCACCTTGTCCTTGATAGGCAGAACCGCCACCAGTGGCAGGGTTGCCACAATGATAAAGAGGATCATCCGGCGGCTCAGCTGATCGGGTTTTTCTCCACGGGGCAGCTTCCTCAAACCCACCATGGTAAAGGCCTCCAGAATCAGCGCCTTGATTTCGCCCCAGTATGCCACAAACACGGCAGCCAATGTACCCAGATGAAGCAGGACATCAAAAAACAGGTTATCCTCGCCCACATTGGTCAGACCCATGAAGTGCTGAAACACAGAAAGGTGACCGGAGCTGGAGATGGGCAGAAACTCCGCCACACCCTGCACAAAGCCCAGAAACAGGGCAGCAAAGAACGACATAAAACCGCCTCCTGATCATGATATAGTCATTTGGCTTTATGATAACACAATTTAGAGGATTTTTCCAGTCATATAAGAAAAAAAGCGGAGCAAGCCATCATGCCTGCTCCTGTCTGCCTTTTTCGATCTCTTTGTGAAGGTATTCCAGTGCATCACCCACACTGCCCAGCTGATCCACCAGCCCTACTTCCACAGCCTCTCTGCCGTAGACCACAGAGCCTACATCTGTGGCGATCTCGCCGGTGGCCATCATATAATCCAGAAACTTCTGCCGGGAGATCCGGGAGTTGGCTGTGACAAAATCCACGATCTGCTCCTGAATGCGGTTAAAATACTGATAGGTCTGGGGCGCACCCACCACCACACCGGTCATACGGACGGGATGAATGGTCATACTGGCAGTGGGTGCGATCATGCACCGTTTGGCAGAGACCGCCAGAGGAATACCGATGGAATGACCGCCGCCCAACACCAGTGAGACTGTGGGCTTTTTCATGCCTGCGATCATCTCCGCAATGGCAAGACCGGCTTCAATGTCGCCGCCAACGGTGTTGAGCAGCACCAGCAGTCCATCGATCTCCGGGCTTTCCTCGATGGTGGCAAGCAGGGGCAGCACATGCTCATACTTGGTGGTCTTCGCTGTCTCCGGCAAAATCTGATGTCCCTCTACCTGACCGATGATGGTCAGGGTGTAAATGGTGCCGTGTTCATTTTTAATGACAGCAGAACCGAAATCCTGTATCTGATGCCGCTGTTCCTCTTTTTCCTGAGGAGACTTGGTTTCTTCGCTCACAGAATCACTCCTTCTCCCCTATTTTGCTTCCTCTCCGAAAATCCATGCAATTTTTTTCAAAAACCTGTTGACAAATCCGACAAGCCGTGATAACATATCTCTCGCATTGAGAAATCGCACATGCGCGAGTGGTGGAATTGGCAGACTCGCTAGATTCAGGTTCTAGTGTCCACTCCGGACGTGCGGGTTCAAGTCCCGCCTCGCGCACCAAAAAGACAACATCCGCTTTTGCGAATGTTGTCTTTTTTTGTTATAGCAGCGGGACTTGAACCCGAGAGGGTCTGAGCGTAAAGAAAACAGTCCGGTGGACTGTTTTTAGCGAAGAGCGCGAAGCGGGTACTGTGGGGCATAGCCCCACGGTCGCTGAGCGAATAGGATGCAAGGCGCAGCCGCAGCAGCCGGCAAGTCCCGCCTCGCGCACCAAAGAAAAACGACATCCTTTTGGATGTCGTTTTTCTTCTTCAAATCTTGAAACCTAAATATTTCAGATTCCCATTCTGTATCTTATCGCAGCATTAAAGATGATCATACCAGGACCAAAATGCCAAGGTTGCCGTATGTCGTTCCATAATTCGTGTTGATTCTGCAATCTGCGCGGTATTGTTTGCAATGTTCTGCATATTCTGAGCAATGCCCTTCATGATATACTCTGTACGCTCAGAAGCAGCCGCTGCGCGGGCTGCTTCATACTCCATCTTGCAGCGATGGACATACTTGTCATACTCCTTCAGCGCTTCTTTCCGGGTATCTGCCTGTCCGTTTTCCAGATAATAAATCATCATTTTAACTGCTTCTGGATAGAAGTAGTCCTTGGGCAAAGTCTTTTTTGCAAAAGCACCCTCTTCTGTCTGGATAATTGCCTGTATTTTTTCATACAAGACTGTTTTTTCTCGATTTAGAGTGTTGATCTCATTCTGCGCCCATTGTTTTTCCTCATTAATCTGCTTATGTCTTTTTATAAGTATGATTGCTGCAATTATAAACGCAAATATAGAAAGAAAAGCAAGAACTGGTATAAATCCTATAATCGTAGAAACAAGACCCACAATCATTGCCTTTATAATTGCATCTTTCATTTTGACGAACATGTTTCCATTGATCAGATTCCAACATTCTTCAATTCTGTTGTCTTTGCTTTGGATCTCGTCCATCTCCACACCGATTTTGTCAACTGTAACCTTTGCCCGAGATAAGTCAGCAATCAGCTCCTGTTTTTCAGAAGCTGAAGCTGCAACCATATTTTTTTCTATTGTTTCATAAGTCATAATTTGTACTCCCTTCTGTATGCTATTTAAATTTTAATACAAATATTTACTAAAATCAATAGTAAATATATTTACTCTGCTAAACTATGGGCATACTGCGTGTGGGAAGGTGAATGTATGCGAACATTCTTGGAAAAGATACGGGGACTCCGAGAAGACAATGACTTAACCCAAACGCAGGTTGCCGAGATACTGGGAACCTCTCAGACCATGTACGCCCGATATGAACGCGGAGCCAACGAGATGCCTATCCGCCATCTGGTAACCCTGTGCAGGCTCTACAATGTTTCCGCTGATTACTTTCTGAATACTGCACCGAAAAAACGGCTAAAGAAATAATGTCCCGCTGAATTTCAGCAGGACATTATTTCTTTAGCCTGTCTTTTATGCAGCTCCACAAAGAAGCTGTTGATTCCGTCCTTACTCTCCGCCCAGATCTTGCCCTTATGCTGTTCCACGATATTGGCTGCAATGGGCAAGCCCAGACCGAAACTGCCATCCCGGCTTCTGGCTTTATCCATGCGGTAGAACCGGCGGAAGATATTTTTCAGATTCTCCTGGGAAAGCTGCTGGCCGGGATTGGATACCTGCAGGCGGCACTTGCTCTGCCCGTAAGAATACAGCCGCAGCGCCGTCTCACCGCCGGGGAGAGAATACTTCTGGGCATTGTCCAACAGGATGTCCATGACCTGCTGCAGCGCCTGTACATTGCCCCACACGGCAACATCCGGCTCCACCTGAATTTCCAGAGACAAGCCCTTTTCCACAAATACCCCTTCAAAAGAGAGGGCCGTATCCATGGTCAGACGGCTCAGATCCAACACCATCATGGGCAGATTGCTTCTGACTGCCTCCGAACGGGTCAGTTCCAGCATTTTCTCCATCAAAGCGCGCATCTGCCGGGACATGATGAGGATGCTCCGGGAAAACTGCACCTTCTCCTCCTCCGTATAATCCTCACTCTGAAGAAGATCTGCATTGGTCATGATGACCGTCAGAGGTGTTTTCAACTCATGAGAGGCGTCCGCCACAAACTGTTTCTGCTGCATCCAGGCTGTCTCCACAGGACCAACGACCCACCGGGACAGGAACACCGCAATGACCAGAAATACCAGAAAGCTGAATACACCGATGACCACGGAAGTCTTTACCAGATTTTGCAGAGTCGTGATCTCGCTGGACATATCCGCAAAGACCAGCACCGTTCCCCGAGGATTGGGTCTTCGGCAAAACCGAAGTCCATGCTCCTGCAAAACACCCATATCCTGAGGACTGTTCAGGGACTGCTCAATGAGTTCCTGCAAAAATTCCCGATCAGACAGATCATAATATCCGCCGCCGGTGGAGAGCAGCTCCCCCTTTTTCCCCAATTCCAGTGTAAAATACGGCAGTCTGAGATCCGGCACCCGCTCCCCCGGCCTTCCCAGCTGAAACGGGCCGGCGGCGATATTCCGCATCATGCCAATGCTCTCCGCCTCCAGAGAACGCTTCGTAAAATTGTAAACCATGCCGAAGATCACACACAGCATCACTGTAATCAGCGCCATGATGATAGCGATGAACTTCAGCCGTAATTTTTTGATCATTCCTCTGCCTCCATCAGATATCCCAACCTGCGGACGGCCTCGATCCGAATGTTGGAACCGATGTGCTTCAGTTTTTTCCGCAGCAGTCCCACATAGACCTCCACATGATTTTCCACCGCATTGGAATCAAAGCCCCACACCCGGCACAAGATCAGCTCCTTGGGCAAGATCTGCCCATGGGAGGACATGAGAAACCGCATAACATCAAACTCCTTGGCAGACAGCCGCACACGGTTTTCGCCGCAGCTGAGGCTGCAGGCAGCCAGATCCAGCGTGGTATTGCCCAGAGAAATGGCATTGACCTGAGGACCCTGCCGCCGCAGAATGGCATTGATGCAGGCCAGCAGTTTTCTGGTATCAAAGGGCTTTGTCAGATAATAATCCGCTCCTGCGTTGAGACCTTCGATCTCATCTTCCAGCTCGGATTTTGCCGTCAGCATCAGTATCGGCGTACCGCAGCGATCGGCACGAACCTTTCTCGCCACCTCATAGCCGTTCATTCTGGGCATCATCACATCCAGTATCAGCAGATCATAGATGCCGGTCTCGGCATAATTGGCACCGTCTTCGCCGTTATAAACACACTCCACCTCAAAGCCCTTGCTCTGCAGCAGTGCCTTGAGAGAATCAGCCAACAACACTTCATCTTCCACAATCAAAATTTTCATACTTCTTCCTCCAGCCCTATTTTACCATGAGAATATAACAAAAAGTTGAATAGAAACTGAAAAATATGAATTTTCTGTAAAACCCTTCCTTCTTCAGCGTTCTTTCAGAAACCCCTGCTATGATTTGCCCCGAAAGGAAGTGATCCTCTGCAATACCGACATGAATGGAAGCACCGTCTTTCCTACGGCGATCTTCTGATTTTGCGTCAGCGGCTCCGGGCAGTCATGGAACCCGATCCCCATGCCGCAGGCGGTAAATATCTGATCCGCAGTCTGTACTTCGACACGCCGGAGGATACAGCTCTGCGGGAAAAGCTGGACGGCATCAGCCGTCGGGAGAAGTTCCGGCTCCGCTTCTATAACCATGACCCAAGTCTCATCCATCTGGAAAAGAAAAGCAAGCTGGCAGGACTGGGCTGCAAGGAAAGTGCCAACTTGACGGCGCAGGAAGCCCAGCGGATCATCGACGGAGACATCCTCTGGATGCAGCAGGCGCAGCAGCCTCTGATTCGGGAACTGTACACCAAGATGCAGATCCGGCAGCTTCGCCCCAAAACCATTGTGGACTACACCCGGGAGCCATTTGTCTACGCTCCCGGCAATGTCCGTGTGACACTGGACTATGACATCCGCACCGGTCTGCGTTCCACAGATTTTCTGAACCCGGATGCTCTGACCGTCCCCGCCGGAGACGCCCCCATTCTTCTGGAGGTGAAATGGGACAACTTCCTGCCGGATATTATCCGGGATGCCATCCAACTGGAGGACCGGCAGGTCACCGCTTTTTCCAAATATGCACAATGCCGCATCTACGGCTAAAGAAAGGAACCGACTATGACATTCAACGATATCTTCAAATCCAGTTTTCTGGAAAATGTGTCCTCCGTCACATTGCTGGACATGGCGCTGACCCTGATTCTGGCGTTCGGATTGGGACTGTTCATCTTTCTGGTCTATAAAAAGACCTATCGAGGCGTCATGTACTCCTCCTCTTTCGGCGTCACCCTCATTGCGCTGACTATGATCACCGGCATGACCATTCTGGCCGTCACCAGTAATGTGGTTCTGTCTCTCGGCATGGTGGGTGCTCTGTCCATCGTCCGTTTCCGTACCGCCATCAAGGAGCCGCTGGACATTGCTTTTCTGTTCTGGTCCATTGCCGCCGGTATTGTTCTGGCAGCCGGTCTCATCCCTCTGGCTGTCATCGGCAGTGTGGTCATCGGCATCATTCTTCTGCTCTTTGTCAACCGGAAATCTCACACAGATCCCTATATTCTGGTCCTGCAATGTCTGGATCAGATGTCTGAAGAGCTGGCAGTGGCCTTCGTGGAGGAAAACAGCCATCGCTGCGTTGTAAAAAGCAAAGCCGTCCGTCCCGGTTCTGTGGAGCTCAATCTGGAAATCCGCTTGATCGACGGTGACACCTCTTTTATCAACCGGCTTTCCGCCATGAATGGCGTGGACAGTGCCGTTCTGGTCAGCTACAATGGCGACTACATGAGCTAAGGAGGCACTTATGGCAGCACATAAACACATTGATCGGCTTTGCGCCGCTGTGATTGCCCTGTGTCTGCTCCTCACCGTTCTGTTCATGAACGGTGAGGCCTTTGGGCTTTCCGCAGCTGCACAAACCATGGGCTACGAAGATATCCTTTTTTCTACTGCCAAGGTCCACACCATTGACATTGTCATCGACGACTGGGATACCTTTCTTTCCACTGCTGTCAGTGAGGAGTACTCTGCCTGCGATGTGACCATTGACGGCGAGACTGTCAAAAATGTGGGCATCCGGGGCAAGGGCAACACTTCCCTTTCCAATGTAGCCAGTATGGATTCCGACCGATACAGCTTCAAGATCGAGTTCGACCAGTATGACAGCAGCCAGACCTTTCACGGGCTGGATAAGCTTTGCCTCAACAATCTCATTCAGGACAACACCTATATGAAAGACTATCTGGTCTATCAGATGATGGGACAGATGGGTGTGGCTGCACCCCTGTGCAGTTATGCCTATATCACCGTCAATGGCGAAGACTGGGGACTTTATCTGGCAGTGGAGGCTGTGGAGGATTCCTTCCTGCAGCGGAATTACGGCAGCGACTACGGTGAGCTTTACAAGCCCGACAGCACCGGCTTCGGCGGCGGTCGGGGCAACGGCAAGGACTTTGATATGGGCGGTTTTATGGGTGAAATGCCCAATATGACCCAGCCTCCTGAAGGTATGCCGCAGCAGCCCATGACGCCGCCTGACGGTGAAATGCCCGATATTGCTCAAATGCCTCAGGGCGGCAGAGGCGGTTTTGGCGGAGGCATGGGCTCTTCTGATGTGAAGCTGCAGTACATTGACGATGACCCCGACAGCTACGCCAACATCTTCGACAACGCAAAGACCGATATCACCGATGCCGATCAGACCCGGCTCATCGCCTCCTTGAAACAGCTCTCCGCTTACGAAAATCTGGATGAAGTGGTCAGTGTGGATGAAGTCCTGCGGTATTTTGCCGTCCACAATTTCGTGGTCAACGGCGACAGCTACACCGGCAGCATGATCCATAATTATTATCTCTATGAGAAAGACGGTAAACTCTCCATGATCCCCTGGGATTACAATCTGGCCTTCGGCAGCTTCATGAACAACACCGCCTCCTCCGCTGTCAATGCAGCCATAGATGAAGTCCTGGAAGACCGACCCATGCAGGCATGGATTTTCTCCGATGAGACCTATACCCAGCAGTATTACTACTGGTATTCTCAGCTGCTTTCTCAGGTGGATGTGCAGAGCCTCATTCAGGATACCTATTTGCTCATCCTTCCCTATGTGACCATTGATCCCACTGCCTTCTGTACCGAGGAGGAATTCCGAACCGGTGTAGACACCCTCAAGAACTTCTGTGCGCTCCGTGCCGAGAGCGTGGAGCGGCAGCTCTTCGGCAATGAAGAGCCGGTAGATGTGGGTGATCTGGATCTTTCCGCCATGGGTACCATGGGGCACGGTATGGGTGGACGGGGCGGCATGGAACAGCCTGCAGAACCTACCGATTCCGCACAGACAGAGCGTCCCGCCAGAGAGAACTTCGGAAATATGCCTCAGGCGCAGCAACCTAAGAACAGCACCTCCACGGTCATCACCGTATCCATCACCGTGTTGGTTCTCGCCATTGGACTGTTCATTGCCTTTAAATTCAAACATTAAGCCATCGAGAGGTGCAGCTTTGCTGCACCTCTTTTCTTTTTCTGTCATAAGATAGGCTGAACCTTTTTTAAGGGGAGGGACGCCAATGACCGTCCAATTCGATCATGTACAAAAGATCTTTCAATCTCCCAATGGGGAGGTCTCCGCACTGGAGGATGTGACCTTCACTGTGGAAGAAGGCGATTTTGTCAGTATCGTGGGACCTTCCGGCTGCGGAAAGTCCACCCTTCTCAATATATTGGCTGGACTGGAGCAGCCCTCTGCCGGGCAGGTTCTGCTGGATGGTATCCCCGTGACTGCTGCCACGCCGAAAGTGGGCTATATGCCCCAGAAAGATCAGCTTTTCGGCTGGCGAACCATTTGGGGCAATGTCATATTGGGTCTGGAAATTCAGGGCTGCAAGGACGAAGCTTCCCTGCAGCGGGTCAGAACCCTGCTGGATCGCTACGGTCTTTCGGAGTTTGCAAAAAAACTGCCGGGGCAGCTTTCCGGCGGTATGCGCCAGCGATGCGCCCTCATCCGCACCCTTGCCACAGATCCGGGTCTGCTCCTTCTGGATGAACCCTTTTCGGCGCTGGATTATCAAACCCGCCTGTCTGTTTCCCATGATATCCACAACATCATCCGGCAGGAGCAAAAAACCGCTTTGCTGGTGACCCATGATATTTCCGAAGCCGTCAGTATGTCCGACAAGGTGGTGGTGCTTTCCTCCCGTCCGGGACGGGTGACCGCCATTCATAGTCTGACGGAGCTTTACGGTCTTGCACCCATGGAACGCCGGGATCATCCCATGTTTCACCGCTATTTCAATGACATATGGAAGGAGCTGGAACCAGTTGGCTGATTCTCTTTCCTCTGCACGGCTGGCCTACTTAAAGGCGCAAAAACGCAGCCGTCTTCGTGTGCTTCTGGCACAGTTTCTGCTTTTGGCAGGCTTTTTCCTCCTTTGGGAGCTGGCAGCCCGCTGGGGCTGGATCGACAGTTTTCTGGTCAGCTGCCCCAGCCGCATCTGGCAGACCACAAAAAACCTCTATCTTTCCGGGGAACTGTTCCTCCATGTGGGCGTTTCCTGTCTGGAGACTGTGGCAGGCTTTGTTCTGGGTACGATTCTGGGTGCAGCGGTGGCAGTGGCGCTCTGGCTCAGTCCCGGTCTGTATCGGGTACTGGACCCCTATCTGGTGGTCCTCAACTCTCTGCCGAAAACAGCCCTTGGACCGATTTTCATCGTCTGGATCGGTGCAGGTCCATCCGCCATCATCGCCATGACCCTTGCCATCTCTCTGGTGGTCACCATTCTGGAGGTGCATAACGGGTTCCTTTCCACGGATATTGGAAAACTCCGCCTCATGCAGACCATGGGGGCAACCCGCTGCCAGATTTTGCTGAAGCTGGTGCTGCCTGCCAATTTCGCCACCCTCATCAATGCCCTGAAGGTCAATGTGGGATTAAGCTGGGTCGGTGTCATCATGGGCGAATTTCTCGTATCCCGGGCGGGACTGGGTTATCTCATCGTCTATGGCTCTCAGGTCTTTAAAATGGATCTGGTCATGGCAACTGTCCTGCTGCTGGCACTGGCTGCCGCCGGGATGTATCAGGGAATACTTTTACTTGAAAAAGTATTGAAAAAACATTTGGGGGTCTCAACATGAAAAAACTTGCAGCAATTCTCCTTGCCGTAGTGCTGACAGTGGGTCTGCTGACCGGCTGCGGCACTGCCTCGGACGCAGTCACCGTCAAGGTCAGCGAGGTGGCACATTCTGTGTTCTATGCGCCTCAGTATGTGGCCATGAGTCAGGGCTTCTTTGAGGAAGAAGGTCTCAGCATCGAGCTGCTCAACGGCGGCGGTGCCGACAAGGTCATGACCTCTGTGCTGACCGGCGAAGTGGATGTGGGTCTGGCCGGACCGGAGGCCTGCATCTATGTCATGCTGGAGGGACGGGAGGATTCTCCCCGGGTCTTCGCACAGCTGACCAACTGCGACGGTGCCTTTCTGGTAGGCCGTACAGACGAGGACTTCTCTTGGGAAAATCTGAGAGGCAAAACTGTTATCGGCGGCAGAAAAGGCGGTGTGCCGGAGATGACGCTGGAATATGTTATGAAGCAAAAGGGTGTCGTCCCCCATGTGGATGCTGTGGTGGATACCTCCGTCCAGTTCAACATGATGGCAGGTGCCTTCACCGGCGGCAACGGCGACTATGTGGCCCTTTTTGAGCCCACCGCCACAGAGGTGGAGCTGGCAGGTCAGGGTTATGTTCTCTGCTCCATCGGTGCCGAAAGCGGAGAGATCCCCTACACCGCCTACTTTGCCGCCCAGAGTTATCTGGATGAGCATCCCGACATCGTGCAAAAATTCACCAATGCCATCGCCAAGGGGCAGAAATGGGTACAGGAGCACTCCGATCTGGAGGTGGCACAGGCCATCGCCGACCAGTTCCCCGATACGGATGTAGCGGTTCTGGAACAGGTCTCTGCCCGGTATCGCTCCATCGGTGCATGGAAAACCGATCCCACCATGGATGAGGAGGACTTCTCCCGACTCATGGATGTCATGGAGGAAGCCGGAGAGCTTTCTCAGCGAGTTCCCTTTGCAGATTTTACCACCAACGAATTTGCAGAACAGGCAAAATAAAAAGAGCGGCTTAGCCGCTCTTTTTATTTCACATCCACGGGAACAACATCCCGCAGCTTTGTGGGATCTATGACCTTTTCCGGTCCTTTTTCCAGATAGTCCAGCAAGGTCTCCGGCTCGTCAAAGAAGCCGCACAGTCCCCGGCACTCGGGGCGCAGGAAGCCCTGCTCAATAGCCTGCTCCAGCATCTGCCGCAGGGGCTCATAATAGCCCTTGGTGTTCAGAATGGCAATGCCCTTTTCATGTCTGCCCAGCTGCCGCAGGGTGAGAATTTCAAAAAATTCCTCAAAGGTGCCGATACCGCCGGGGGTCATGATAAAGGCATCGGAACGCTCCTCCATGATGGCCTTCCGCTGCCGCATGGTGTCGGTGAAAATGAACTCTGTACACTGCTGATAGAGCACGCCTTCCACATCGAAGAACCGGGGCGCTACACCGATGATGCTGCCGCCGCCCCTGGTCATGCCTCTGGCGGCTGCACCCATAAGGCCCTTTTGTCCGCCACCAAACACCAGTCCGTGACCCCGTTTCGCCATGGCATAACCCAGAGCCTCGCCTGCTTCTATGTAGGCAGCATCGATTTCATTGCTGGATGCACCGTAAACACAAATATTCATAGATTCTCCTCCAAAAACTCCAAAAGTGCCTGCTGATACCGGGCTTTATCCTTCAGATAGCTGACCCCGTGTTCTGCCTCCGGGAACAGCTCCAGCCGTTTTTTGCCGATACAGGCATCGTAGGCTCTCTGAGACATCCAGCTGGGCACCAGTCGGTCAGCTTCTCCGTGAACCAGTAAAACAGGATATTTGCTCTCTGCCAAAGCCTGCTCCGTGGACCAATCGTCCAGACCGAAGCCTCCAAAGATTTGGGTGTAGAAATTCAGTGCTGCCACTGTGATTTTCGGGGGCAGATGATACCACTTTTTCACCAAAACCCGCAGCTGATCGCCGGGAGAGGTGAAGCCGCAGTCGGCAATGATGCCCCGGACATTGGCAGGAAACTCCATATCCGCCGCCATGAGCACCGTGGTGGCACCCATGGAAAGACCGCTGAGGAAAATGGGATGGTCTTCCCCCAGCATGAGACTCATGTAGGTCACCCAGCTCATAACATCAAACCGCTCCTTGACACCGAAGCAGATGACCTTGCCCTGAGAAAGCCCATGGGCACGCTGGTCGCAATAGAGGGCATTGTATCCCTGATTATAATAAAACTCCATGGAGGCGGAAAAATCCACCCCGTAGTGGGAGCGGTAACCATGGAAGAAAATAATCGTTCCCTTGGCATTTTCCCGCCGGACAAACCGTCCGTAGAGCCGTTTTCCGTCGTAACTGACCACTTGCAGAGGCTTTACATTCTGCTTTGCCATCCATGCAGCAGTCCTGTCGATCTGTTCTCCGTAGGGTTCCCAGTTTCCTGCTTTTTTCCCTTCCAGTGTGAAGGGGTCGGGGATTTTCCTGCGAAGAAACGCATACTGAAACGCACCGAAGCCCACAAGGAACAACACAAACAGCAGACCGAGCACGATCCATAAAACAATCACTTTTCTGCCTTCTTTCCGATTTTTGCAAGATAAGGAAATGCCATGGGCCAGATGCCTCCGGCAAACAGGGTCATAAGACCGTAGCGAACCGCAGACGAAAGGCTGCCGCTGCCGAGAACAGGCTTCAGCCCCTCCTTGATGGCCAGCACAATGGCAAGACCCAGGACGCACTTGAGAATCTGACCTGCAAAAGTTGCTTTGGTGTCAAATTTCACCCATTTGATATCGATGGCATAGCCCACCGCCATACCGGCAATGGCACCTGCCAGCTTGGCAGCATTTTCGATGCCGTGCTCCAGATTGCTTCTGTCCACTTCCGGCGGAAGCTCCAGCACATTGGCATAGACCAGATACAGCATACTGAAAGCAAACAAGCCCAGCAAAATCCAGACGCCCTTCATGGGCTTTTCTTCCAGACCGAGAAACAAGGGACGCAAGCCCACCACCATAACGATAGAAATAGCTGCCGAGATCAGCACATCGGCAGGGGTGTGGACGCCCAGATACATTCTGGAAAAAGCCGTCAGCACTGCCAGAACCACATACAGCCAGCGGATGGCTTTCTTCGTGCCCATGGCCATACAGCCAAAGGTGCCCATGGCATTCTGGGTATGACCCGAGGGGAAAGAATAGCCGGTGGCATCGGCTCTGGCACTTTCCACGATGGTAAAATTGGGATCACGGACCCAGGGCCTTGGCACACGGAACTTCAGCTTCAGATACTGATTGACCGTTGTTCCCAAGCAGCCCACGCTGAGCAGATACATACCCTCCTGCTTGCTGACGCACCAGTACATAATGACCGCCAGCACCATAAACACGATCTCCGAACCCAGATGGGTCACCAGAGAGAAGAAGCCATCCCAAAAGGGCGTCCGCAGTCCCTCCAGCAGATATAAAAATTCCATACAAGCACTTCCTGTCTGATTTACCCTTCCGCAAAAACAAACATCTTTGCGGCCTCTTCCGCTGTCAGCCGGAAGCCATCGGTCGCCTCCAGATACCGCTGCTCTCCAATGGCACCGATCAGTAATTCCTGCAGCTGGCTCTCCTGACATTCCGGTGAACGGCTTAAATTCGTATCAAGATAGTATGCGATGGTCTCATCCTCATGGATCTTCACCGCCGTTTCGGAGCGGGTCTCCGCTCCAGTTTCCTTCGGCTGGCAGGTCAGACGCAGGCAATAGTCGTAGTAGCTGCAATTTGCAGGCCGATTTAAGCCCTCCATATAGGCTTCAATTAAAGCATTCGGCACAACAAAGATCGCCAACCCTTCTCCATTGGGATGGGTGCAGAATACCGACACACGATCCTTCCACTCCTGCGGAAGCTCCAAAGCCACATTCCAGCCCACAGGCTGAAAACGCAGGCTCTCTCCCACATACCGATAGACCAGACCGGGATCAAATTCCTCCAACTCAGAATCGATGAGCATCTGCTCCTCCGGTGTCGGCTGGGCAGGCACATCCGCCGGCTCTTCCACAGGTGCTTCCGGCTCCTCCACTACCTGTACCTGCTCAAAGTCCTCCTCAGCCGTTTCCGCAGGCGGTGCTTCCTTACAGCTAATCAGCAGCAAAAGCAAAAGTATCAGCAAAACCGAATATTTCAAAGCAGACACACCTTTCCCTTATTGTATCGTGCCATGTCAGGCAATTTGCAAAGAGTTTGTGAACTCTCGCGTCGTATTCCATCTGTCATTGCGAGGCTCCGCCCGCTCCGATCCATAGAAAATTCGGATTCCCACATTGCTTCGCTTTGGGGAATGACACGCCTGCAGTTGCTTTTACAAAGAAAATCCCAGGGGCAGCAGATCTTTTAAGGTCACGGTCTCAAATTCGCCCCTGCCCTTGCCCAGATAGATGGGAAAATCCGGGCCGCAAAACTCACTGAGGACCTGCCGGCACCCGCCGCAGGGCGGGCAGATGCCGGTGATGATGCCATCCTTACCGCCCACCACAGCCAAAGCCGCAAACTCCCGCTCCCCTTCCGACACGGCCTTGGCAACCGCCGTCCGTTCGGCACAGATGGTGGGAGAAAAAGAGGCATTTTCAATGTTGCAGCCTGTAAAAACCTTTCCATTTTTCGTCAGCAGTGCCGCACCGACCTTGAAGCCGGAATAGGGCGCATAGGCAAGCTCCATGGCCTGCTCTGCCTGCATGACCAGTTCTTTCATTGCAGCACCTCCGCAAAGCTCTTGCCATTGCCCTTATAGGGTACTTCCAACAACTGACAAATCGTAGCCGCCACATCAGCAAAGGTGCTGCGAACACCCAAATCAACAGGCTTCACACCTTTACCCCATACCAGCAAGGGCACATCCTCCCGGGTGTGATCCGTGGAATCGTCACAGGGGTCGCAACCATGGTCTGCGGTTAACATAACAACATCATCTTCACCCATTCTTTCCAGCAGCTTCGGCAGCCATGTGTCAAATTCCATGACTGCTTTGGCGTAGCCGGGAGCATCCTGCCGATGTCCGTAGACCATATCGAAGTCCACCAGATTGACAAAGCAGAGACCTTCAAAATCTTCCTCTGCCCAAGCCAGGGTCTTTTCCATGCCATCGGCATTGTTTTTTGTGGAAACGGTGTCGGTCACACCGGAGCCGGCAAAAATATCGAAGATTTTGCCCACGCCTCTCACCTGCTTCCCGGCATCGGTGATGGCGTTGAGCATATTGTAAGGCGGCACAAGGGAGTAATCGTGGCGGTGAGGGGTGCGTTTGAAGGGATGAACCCCCTCAAAGGGTCTGGCGATGACCCGTCCAACAGCGTGGTCTCCCTGCATGATGGCTCTTGCCTTTTTACAGGCATCGTAGAGTTCTTCCACAGGCACAACATCCTCATGGGCAGCGATCTGCATGACGGAATCGGCAGAAGTATAGACGATCCACTTGCCGGTTTTCAGATGCTCTTCGCCGTAGTCCCGGATCACATCGGTGCCGGAATAGGTTTTGTTGCACAGAACGCCCCTGCCGGTGGCTTCCGTAAAGGCATCCAGAATTTCCTTCGGAAAACCATTTGGATAAGTGGGCATGGGCTGCTTGGAGATAATGCCTGCCAGTTCCCAGTGACCGGTGGTGGTATCCTTGCCCATGGACTGCTCACAGAGCCGACCGTAGGCCGCCGCAGGCGCTTCCATAGGCTCCACACCCACCGCTCCGGCAATGTTGCCGAAGCCCAGCTTCTGCAAGTTGGGCACAGCAAAGCCCTCCACCGCCGAAACCGACCGCAGGGTGCTGACCCCGGCATCTCCAAAGGCTGCAGCGTCCTTTGCCGCACCCATGCCGAAGGAATCCAAAACGATCAAAAATACCCGTTTGCTCATAGCTTCACCGCTGTTTTCAGCGCCAGTTCCATCATCTGCGTGAAGGATTCCTGCCGTTCCATGGCAGAGGTGGCTTCACCCGTCAGAATATGGTCGGAGACGGTGCAGATGGCAAGGGCTTTCTTGCCGCAGCGGGCGGCGTTCATATAGAGGGCTGCCGCCTCCATTTCGATGGCCATAACGCCCATCTTCTGCCAGCCGTCATTGGCTTTTTCATTGTCGCCATAAAACACATCGGAGGAGAGCAAATTGCCCACATGATAAGGCAGGTTCATTTCCTCTGCTGTTTCCACAGCGGTTTTCAGCACATCAAAAGAACAGATGGGCGCAAAATCACCGGCGAGGCAGTACTGGGAAGCCCAGCGGCTGTCGGTACAGGCACCCTGACCAAGAACGATATCCCGCACATGGATGTGAGGCTGCAGGGCACCGGCAGAGCCTACCCGGAGGATGGTCTCCACGCCGTAGGCATTGTAAAGTTCATAGGAATAAATACCCATGGAAGGCATACCCATGCCAGAGGCCATGACAGAGATCTTCACCCCGTCATAGGTGCCTGTATAGCCCTGTACGCCACGGACATTATTCACCAGCTTGGCATCTTGCAGATAGTTTTCCGCAATGAATTTTGCCCGCAGCGGGTCCCCGGGCATAAGGACAGTTTTGCCGAAATCTCCCGGCATTGCACCAATATGAGGAGTGGGTGTTTTCATGGTTTATTCCCCCTTCACACTTTTCTTTAGCATACCATTTTCAAGGCTTGGCTGTCAATGAAAAACCCCACAGGCAAGCCTGTGGGGCAACAGTCATTTTTTCGCAATGCTCAGCCGAACCAATGCCCGTTTTTTTCTGGCATTGGCATACTGCTTTGCCTGTTCATCGGCATTGGGGTCAGCCAGCATCTTTTCGGCTCTGGTCAAAGATGCCTCGGCTCTCGGCACATCGATATCCTCTGCCCACTCAAAGGTGGTGGAAAGGACACGGACATCTCCATCGGTGACAGCCACCATACCGCCCATACAGGCAGCCAGCCGTTCGCCATCTTCAGTGATGACCTTGGCCTGTCCCATACCCAAAGCGGTGACATAGTTAATATGCCGGGCAAGAATACCCACGGGGCCGTTGATGGTGGGCACGATGAGCCGTTCCGCCTGACCGTCAAAATACTGCCCGTCCGGAGTCACGATCTGCAGATGGTATGTCATGCCTGCTCACCCTTTGCTTTGGCGACGGCTTCGTCGATGGTGCCCACAAACAGGAAGGCAGATTCGGGTAGATCGTCATGAACGCCCTCGATGATCTCCTTGAAGCCACGGATGGTCTCCTGCAAGGGTACATACTTGCCTGCCATGCCGGTAAACTGCTCAGCCACGGAGAAAGGCTGGGAAAGGAATCTCTGGACCTTTCTGGCACGGGAGACCGTCAGCTTGTCCTCTTCGGACAGCTCGTCCATACCCATGATGGCGATGATATCCTGCAATTCCTTGTACCTCTGAAGGATTCTCTGGACAGCTCTTGCCACTTCATAATGCTCCTTGCCCAACACATCGGCAGAGAGGATACGGGAAGTGGAGGCCAGAGGATCAACGGCAGGGTAAATACCCAGAGAGGCAATACCTCTGTCCAGAACCGTGGTGGCATCCAGATGGGCAAAGGTGGTGGCAGGTGCCGGGTCGGTCAGGTCGTCAGCAGGGACATAGACCGCCTGCACAGAGGTAATGGAGCCGTTCTGGGTGGAGGTGATGCGCTCCTGCAGAGCGCCCATTTCCGTTGCCAGAGTGGGCTGATAACCAACGGCAGAAGGCATACGGCCCAGCAGTGCGGAAACCTCAGAACCGGCCTGGGTGAAGCGGAAGATGTTATCGATGAAGAGCAGCACATCCTGATGCTTCACATCACGGAAATACTCTGCCATAGTCAGGCCGGAAAGACCGACTCTCATTCTGGCCCCTGGGGGTTCGTTCATCTGACCGTAGACCAAGGCGGTCTTATTGATAACACCGGATTCTTTCATTTCGTTGTACAGGTCGTTGCCCTCACGGGTACGCTCGCCAACACCGGTGAACACAGACAGACCGCCATGCTCCTTGGCAACATTGTTGATCAGCTCCATGATGAGCACAGTCTTGCCCACACCAGCACCGCCGAACAGACCGATCTTGCCGCCCTTGGAATAGGGGCAGATCAGATCGACGACCTTGATACCGGTCTCCAGAATCTCCGTTTCAGATTCCTGCTCATCAAACTTGGGAGCAGCACGGTGGATGGGCCAACGCTCTACATTTTCAGGTGCAGGCTGGTTGTCCACAGGCTCGCCCAACAGGTTGAAAATACGACCGAGGCACTCCTCGCCCACAGGCACGGTGATGGGCTTTCCCGTGTCTACGGCCTCCATACCCCGTTCCAGACCGTCGGTGGAGGACATGGCGATGCATCGGGCAATGTTGTCACCGATGTGCTGGGCCACTTCCACAGTCAGTGTGCCGCCGTTATGTGCCACCGTGATGGCATTCAGCAGTTCCGGCAGCTGCCCGTCGGGGAAACGAATATCCAGAACAGGTCCGATGACCTGAGTGATGATACCGACATTGGACAATTCGGATCACTCCTTCCTTAGTTTTCCGCACCGGCGATGATCTCCGTCAGCTCCTGGGTGATGGCACCCTGTCTGGCCCGGTTGTACTGCAAGTGCAGTTTGTCGATCATTTCGTCGGCGTTTTTGGTAGCAGCATCCATGGCTGTTCTGCGGGCTGCCTGCTCAGAGCACAGAGACTCCTTCAGTGCGCCGTAGAGGATGCCGCCCAGATATTCCGGCACGATGGCATCAAAGACTGCCACACTGTCCGGTTCGTAAAGGGTCATCTGGCTGCGGCCTTCTTTTTTCCTGCCACTGCCTACAAGGTCAAGGGGCAGCAGGGGCAGAGACGCCGCTGTCTGGGTCAGAACTGTGACAAAATTGGTGTAACACAGCTCGATCCGGTCAAACTTCCCTTCCAGATAGCCCTTGCAAAGCTGGTTTGCCATGGTGAAGCAGACACCGGCATTGATATCCTCTGCCACGGCATAAAGTTCATTGACCAAAGGCACATGATGGGCACGGAAATAATCCACAGCCTTTCTGCCTACCGGCAGCACCACGGCCTCTTTGCCCTCAATCCGGCTCATGGCCAGCTTCAGCACATTGCTGTTATAGCCGCCTGCCAGACCTCTGTCACCGGCGATGACCACCACGCAGATCTTCTCCCCTCTGGGCTTCTGCACATAGGCAGAAGAAAAATCTGTGTTGGCATCGGCGATGTCATGCATGGTCGCATAGAGGGCTTCAAAATAAGGACGGCTGGCGATGGCTCGTTCCTGTGCGCCCCGCAGCTTGGATGTGGCCACCATCTCCATGGCCTTGGTGATCTGCTTGGTGCTTTCCATGCTCTTGATTCGGGATTTGATATCTTTCATGGATGCGCCGGCCATGTGCAAGCCTCCTTCCTTACTTCTGTTTCAAAAATTTCTCTGTGTGCTCTGTCAGTGCCTGTTTCAGCTGGGCTTCATCCTCAGCCGACAGCAGACCTGTGGTGCGGATGTTTTCCAGCAAGGGATAGTACCGCTCGTCCATATAGGCGTACAGAGCTGTTTCATACTCGGCAATATCCGAAACCTCCACATCCTTCAGCCAGCCATTGACAACAGCATAGAAGATGCAGACCTGATGTGCCACATCCACAGGGGCATTTCTGCCCTGCTTCAGCACACCCACGATACGCTCACCCAGAGCCAGGCGGTCCTTGGTATCCTTGTCCAGATCGGAACCGAACTGGGCAAAGCTCTGCAGCTCCCGATACTGGGAATAGAGCAGCTTCAGATTGCCTGCCACCTTCTTCATGGCCTTGATCTGAGCAGCACCGCCCACACGGGAAACGGAGATACCGGGGTTGACCGCAGGCATGATACCGGCATGGAACAGCTCTGTCTCCAGGAAGATCTGACCGTCGGTGATGGAGATGACATTGGTGGGGATATAGGCAGAAACATCGCCTGCCTGGGTCTCGATGATGGGCAGAGCCGTCAGAGAACCTCCGCCGTATTCCGGTGCCATTCTGGCTGCCCGCTCCAGCAGTCTGGAGTGGAGGTAGAACACATCGCCGGGATAGGCTTCTCGTCCGGGGGGTCTGCGGATCAGCAGAGAAATGGCACGGTAGGCAACGGCATGCTTGCTCAAGTCATCATAGACCACCAGCACATCCTTGCCCTGATGCATGAAGTATTCGCCCATAGTACAGCCGGTGTAGGGAGCGATATACTGGAGCGGCGCCATTTCCGAAGCGGTGGCGGAGACCACGATGGTATAATCCATAGCACCTGCCAACTGCAAAGTCTGCATCAGCTGGGCAACAGTGGACTGCTTCTGACCGATGGCCACATAGACGCAGATGACATCCTTCCCCTTCTGGTTCAGGATGGTATCCACAGCCAGAGTGGTCTTACCGGTCTGGCGGTCGCCGATGATCAGCTCACGCTGACCGCGGCCTACGGGGATCATGGCATCGATGGCCTTGATACCCGTCTGCAAAGGCACGGAAACGCTCTTTCTCTCAATGATACCCGGTGCAGGGCTTTCGATGGGCATGAACTTGGCGGCATCGATGGGACCTTTGCCGTCAATGGGCTGACCCAGGGCATTGACCACTCGACCCAGTAGGGCTTCACCTACGGGGACAGAAACCACACGGCCCGTCCGCTTGACGGTGTCGCCTTCCCGGATACCGGCATCAGAGCCCAAAAGGACGATAGAAACGGAGTTTTCCTCCAAATTCTGCGCCATGCCGTATTCGCCATTTTCAAACTGCACCAGCTCGTTGACCATGCACTTTTTGAGGCCCGTGGCTCTGGCAATGCCGTCGCCCACAAGGATAATGGTGCCGGTCTCCGACTGTTCGATCTGATTTTCGTAATATTTGATCTGCGATTTGATGATCTTGGAAATTTCTTCCGGTCTCAATTCCATGGTTGTCACAACCTTTCTACACAGCTGCGCCCATGAGGGCAGCAGCCAGCTTGTCCAGACGGTTCTTCACCGTGCCGTCCAGACGGCGGTCGGGCAGCTCCAGCCGCACACCGCCCATACAGCGCTCCTCCACTTTACAGGTCAGCTCCACAGTCTTGCCCAGAACCGCCTGCAGCTTTTCATGGAGCGCTTTTTTGAGTTCTTCTGCCATCGGCACCGCCGTCACGGCGCAGACCTCCACAATATCATGGTCCAGATTATAAAGCCGCACATACTCCCTGACGCATCCGGCAAAGGAATTCATATAGCCGTTTTCGCAGAGAATTTTCATGAAATTCAGGGCAAAAGGCTGGATTTTTCCGCCAAAAGCCTCGTCTAACGCCTTGCATCTGGCATCTTTTGCGATGGAAAGGGTGGAAAGAAAGGAAATATAGGCGGGATTATCGCCGAAAATTGACGAAATTTGACGAATTTCTCCCAAAATTTCCCGTTCCAGACCCTCCTCTTTTGCAAGGGCGTAGAGGGAACCACCGTAAACCTGCTCCAGCTTGGTCATAGGTTATCCCCCATATTCTCGATGAAGTCACGGATGAGGGCTTCATGATCCTGTTCGGTGATCTCCTTCTCCACCACCTTGGAGGCGATGGAAACGGCAATGCCGGAAATGTCGTTCTTCAGCTCCTGTACAGCAGCTCTGCGCTCTCTGGCGATATCGCCGGAGGCCTTTTCCCGCATGGCGGCAGCTTCCTGTCTGGCTTCTGCCAAAATCTGCTCGCTGCGGCTCTGGGCCGTCTGGGCAGCACTGCGAACCATGGCTGCAGCTTCTTCCTTGGCACCCACCAGTTTTTCTTCATATTCCATCTGGGCAGCCTCTGCCTGCGCCTTAGCCTCGGCAGCAGCATCCAGATCGGCATTGGCTTCTGCCTGCCGCTGGGCGAGAATCTTCTGCACCGGCTTCAGCAAAAAACGCTTGATGAGATAGATCTGCAGAAGCAAGTTGCAGATCTGCAAAATCAGCGTCCAGGGCATCACAGCTACCAGCTGTTGAAATTGCATGTTGCCTTGCCTCCTTTCAAAAGTTTACGAAAAGGGGCTTACAGCATACCCAGGAACATACCGGGGCAGACGAACATCAGCAGAAGGCCGGTGACGAAGCCGTAAATACCGGTGGTTTCGGACAGGGCAATACCCAGGATCATGGTGGAAGTCAGTTCGCCCTTCAGCTCCGGCTGACGGGCAATGGCCTCCACAGTCTTACCGGCGGCGTAGCCTTCGCCGATACCCGGGCCGATACCTGCAATCAGTGCCAAACCTGCGCCGATGGCGCAGCCCATTAAAACCAATGCTCTTTCCATAATAAAATCCTCCTAAATTTTAATATCAGTCCTCTGCCGTGGCGATGAAGATCATCGTCAGCATACAGAAAATAAACGCCTGAATGAAACTGCCGAACCAGTCAAAATACAAAGATATGACGGCCGGGATACCAACACCCAGAATGGGAATGTTGCTCAAAATCTCACCGACGACACCGGGAAGCAGTCCGAACAAGGCACTGCTGACGGTCACCAATGCCGCATAGATCAATGACATGATGATATAGCCGGAGACGATGTTGCCAAAGTGACGGAAGGCCATGGATACAGGGGTGAAAACTTCACCCAGAATGTTGAAGGGCGTCATCAGGAAGATGGGCTCTGTGTAGCTCTTCAGGTAGCCGCCCAGACCGTTTCCTTTGATCTTGTGATAGGTGATGAGGACGAAGACCACCAGTGCCCACGCCATGGTGGTATTGATATCACCGGTGGGTGCCCAGAGACCCAGCAGAGATGCCAGAGAGCAGCCCAGTGACAACGAAAACAGCGCACCGACCAACGGCAGATAGCCCATCCACTTTTTGCCCATGTTTCCAAGGACCAGACCTTCCAGCAGCAGATAGAGCTTTTCGGCAGCCGCCTGCTTTTTGGAGATGTTGCGGACCTTCATATCATGGGTCATCCATGCACACAGGCAGGTGACGATGATCATGACGCCCCAGGTGACCACCAGAGAGGCGGTGATGGGGATACCGCCCAGTATGGGGATCTCAAAATAAATGGGTGCGCCCCGAATTTCCAGTTTCATGGCTTATTCCTCCTCTTGGGGCTTATAGAAACCCAGCAGACGCATGGCATGGATGGTCAGACCGGGAAACAGTAAAGGGATGGCAACCGCAAAGGGATTGAACCAATCCACGATCATGCCCACCGCCAGAACACCCACCAGAGTGAATGTCCGTATGGAATAAGAACGGCGGACTTTCAGCTGTGCCGTTTCGGCATCCTTTAATGCCTTTTGCACGGTTTTACCCATGGTGTAGAAGTTCCATACGGCAGCGGCGCTGCCCAGAGCCGCACCGGTGAACACTGTCCAATGGAGCTTCTTCAGCAGGAAAAAGGCCAGGATCATCAGTGCATCTCCGATGAGCACGCCGATGGCGATGTTTCTCGTTTGTTCTCTTACGGCTTTCAAGACAGCACCTCCCTATTCATGGTGATCAAACCGTACCGGTTTTTGCGTTTCTTTTTCTTTGCCCATGGCACCTTTCAGCAGCCGCCAACTGCCGGAAAAGCCGGAAAGCAGTCCCACTACCAGAGCGAGCACCGTTACCCAGGGGGGCAGTTCCAGCCAACGGGTCAGCAAAACCAGTGCCACAGAGGGAAAAATGAAAGTGAAGCCAAACTGACCCAGAAGCGACAACATTCTCAGCAGCTTCTTATCGGGTCTCACCGGCTCCACTCCTTATTGCAATAAATTTCTCAAATTATACCACAACCATACAAGTTGTGCAAGTGTTTTATACCATGGACATGAAATAAAATCTGTATTATAATGTGACATAGGAAAGGAAGTTATGCGATGGAATGGATCATCAGCGGCTATTGCCGGACACAGGATCAGGCAAGAAGCGTATTTTTAGAAGAAGATGAGGGCGATTGGGACTGGGGCTGTGATTTCCCCGGCTGTGCCTTTTCCGAAAGCTGCACCATCGCCAAGCAGATGCGGCAGATACAGGAGGAACGGAAATGACCTTAAAGGAGACCTTTCAGGTACAGGCTATGGCACAGGCGCAGACTGCCATGCTGGCCCATGGCTGCCCCACCAAGCGGCTGTTTCAGAATTTGCAGACCTACGGCGGTGTGGAAACTGCCAAGGAACTGGCCAGACGGCATCGGCTTTCCGACGGTTTTGATGCTTTGGTAAACTGCGGTCAGACCAAGCTGACGCTGGAAGCACTGGCTGTACAGAAGCAGTTTGGTTCTCTCTTTACAGATGAGGAGATCAACTGGTTTCTGGAAGTACTGGTCGGTGCAGGATATTATTAAGAATCAAAAAGGCTCTCCTTGAGGAGAGCTGTCAGCGAAGCTGACTGAGAGGTGTGTGCAGGCAATATCGTTTCCACCTCTCCGTCACGACTTCGTCGTGCCACCTCCCCTCAAGGGGAGGCTTTTTTTACTTCTTTTCTCAGCACCAGCAAAGCTGCCAGATTAGGCAGTGCCATGAGACCGTTGCAGAGGTCAGAAAAGGTCCATACCATGCCCAATTCCATGGTGGCACCGACCAAAATCATCCCGATATAGACCAAGCGATAGACCCGCTCCCCTTTTGCACCAAAGAGGTAATGGGCACAGCGAGCCCCATAAAGCTGCCAGCTCATAAGGGTCGCCAAGGCCAACAATGCAAGGCACACCGCCATGAGACCTGCCGCCCAACTGCCAAACACAGTTTCCAAAGCATCCGTTGCCAAAGGCGCACCGGCACCCTGCCCGTAGGGAATATCCACGCCGCTGACCAGAATGGTCAAGGCCGTCAGGGTGCAAAGAACGATGGTATCCAGAAAGACCTCAAAGATGCCCATAAGCCCCTGCTCCTCCGGTTTTGCCTCAGCAGCGGCATGGGCGATCGGAGCAGAGCCAAGACCGGCTTCATTGGAAAACACGCCTCTGGTCACACCCCAGCGGATGGCAAGACCCATGCTGCCGCCCCAGACAGCTCTGGGCTTGAAAGCACCCTCTATAATTTCGGAAAACGCTGTGCCCAACTGCTGCCAGTGGGCAGCCAAAACTGCCAAGCTGCCCAAAATATACACCACCGACACCACAGGCACCAGCCGCTCCATGACCATTCCGATTCGTTTGGCACCACCCACGGTCACAAGGGCAACCAGTACCGCTGCCGCCACGCCTGTCATCAGAGGGTGGACCCCCGGAGCCGCATCCACCACCGCCGAAGCAATGGTATTGACCTGTGCCATATTCCCCATGCCCAGAGAAGCCAGAATGGCAAAAAAGGCAAAGACCGCCGCCAGAGTTTTGCTGCCCAGACCATTCCGGATGTAATACATGGGTCCTCCCAGCCAGTTTCCCTTTTCATCTTTTTTTCGATACCGCAGAGCCAGTACCACCTCGGCATACTTGGTCGCCATGCCAAAAAAGGCAGACACCCACATCCAGAACACAGCACCGGGTCCGCCTAATGCAATAGCCCCTGCCACACCGGCAATATTGCCTGTGCCCACTGTGGCTGCCAAAGCTGTGCAGACCGCCTGAAAGGGCGACACCCCATCACCCGGATTCCGCAGACTGGCTCCCACCATACGAAAAGATGCGCCCAGTTTCCGCACCTGTACAAACCGGGTCAGAACTGTCATGACGATACCGACAACCAACAGCAACACTGTCACCAAACCCATAAAAAACCACCTCTTGTCCATGGATACGGACAAGAGGTGGTTTTTATACGCAAACAATCCCTCAGTCAGCTTCGCTGACAGCTCCCTTTACACAAGGGAGCCTTACGAACTGCTCAGCACCCCAAAGGCCCCCTTGTGTAAAGGGGGCTCCGCAAAGCGGTGGGGGATTGTTATTTTGAAACAAAGATCGCAGTGGGACCGTCAGCACCGCCGATGATGCCGATGCTGCTCTTTCTGCAGCCTGCAAAGAGCAGGCAGGACAAAATCAAGAGAATGGCTATGATTTTTTTCATGTTTTTCCTTTCATGAGAGCATTTCTCTCCCTCAGTCAGCTTCGCTGACAACTCCCTCGTCAGAGGGAGCCTTGTTTTAATCGTCCTTCACCATGAAGGCTTCTTCCGGAACACCCATTTCCATGAGGGCTGCCTTGGAATGGACAGCGGTATCGGGAATTTGATAGTAGCAGTAATCATAATCCCCGTCCTTTGTCCGAAGCTGGAACTCTACGGATACTTCGCTCCAGTATTCCACCACAGCCGTTTCCACACCGGGTTTGTCGGTAGTGGGGTGATAGTGGTCAGCATACAGCTCCTGTCCCATATTCCCTGCCTGCAGGTCGGGGAGGATGGCCTCCTGCCACAGCTTGACTGCCTCCTGAGAATTGGGTTCGATCCGCTCCGTATACTCATAGCCATGTTCGCCGCTGACATTGTAGTAGACGATGCAGTTGTCCACGCTCTGCCAAGTGATCTCCGTGGCGGGAACTTCTCTTGCAAGAATCATCTCCGGGGTGTTGTTGATGACTTCATACTTGCGGATCAGGCTGTTGGGGTCGTCATAATTCTCATCAGTGATGGGCAAGCGGTATTCCCGACAGACTTCCCTGCCGTTTTCCAAAATATAGGTGATATCCAGCATGGGCTTATAAGAACTCTGACGGCAAAGGGCTTCTGTTTCGCTCTTTCGCTCCAGAATTACCTGATGGAGTTCGATGACCTCTGCGATTCTCTGAGGGTCATCTACATCGTGACGGCTGCTGTTCAGCCGCACCGCCACCACATCCTCATGCTGGGGTACATAACGCACGACCCCGAATACATCCAGCTTCATGGCACCCAGTACCACCACCAGAACCGCCAAGCTGATGCCGCAGGTGATGAGATTCTTTTTGTTGAACACCCGAAGGGACCGCTGGAGGATCATGTGACCCAGGAAGTGTCCTACCACTGCCGCTGCCAGCAGACATGCGGAAATGGACAGGAAACTGCTGCTGTCCATATCCCGGACCAGCATACTGGCAAGCAGCATGCCCAACACCATGGAGCAGCCGAAGGTAAACACATAGAGGAACACAGGGCGCAGCCGCTTCACAGCAACCACATCGCCGGCAGCCTCCATGTGGCGACCTCTGTGGATCAAGAATGCAATAACTGCCAACAGGATACCAACAGCACCCAAAATCAGCAGTCCTTCCCAACCCTGAAAGAGAAAGTCCACCAGTTTGTCGTCTTCATAGATTCTGGTGCATTTGGGCAGGTTGCTGTCAAGGGGGAAATGGTACAAAGGTGACAGCCAGCCAAAGCGCATTTCATGACCCAGGCTGATGCCGTAGAGGAGAGATTCCATCAGAGAATAGCAAATTGCTTCCACCACCACGGCCACAAAGTTCATAATACCGTACAGGACCGGCATGGCGATGACATTGCCCACCACCATGGAACACAGAACAGCCAGGCTGTAATAGAACAGGAAGGTCAGGCTGTGGGCAGCAAACCAAATGGCTGTCTCCACAACCAGATTGACTTCCAGGGCTGCTCCTGCCACGACGGTGGCGCCGTAGAGCACCAGATTGGGAATCAGGCTGTACAAAAGACCGCTGATGTAATGGGAAAGGAACTGGGTCTCCCGACGCAGAGGCAGGGCACCGAAGAAGTTGGCGCTGCGTGCCTTATGAAGATAGGAGAACAGGAACCATGCCACCACAAGACCGTAGAGCGCAGAGACCAGATGGCAGGTATCGGCTGCCAGATCCAATATGTACTCTTTCATCTCCATGGTTTTCATCCAATCGGCAGACGCAAAGAGATTGGCAGGCATGGCCACAAACCACAAAAGCAGATATCCGATCCACAGCAGGGATGATTTTCCCAGATCCCGGCGAATGAGACCGCCGTTACAGCAGGACACTCTTGACTTCATAGTCCACACCTCCCAGTTCGTAAATAAAGACTTCTTCCAGAGAAAGGGGCAGAATATCGCACAGCAGCGGATGGCACTTGTGCAGGATATCGGCAACCTGATCGCCGCTGCCCCGGACGATGATGGTCTGCACTCTGCCCACCTGGGACTGGTGGACGATTTCCAGTTCCTCCGGCAGGGGCTGTTCTGTCACCAGCTGGACCTTGACCATGTTTTCCTGCAAGGCGGAAAGGGAACGCTCCAGCATCATCTTGCCCTTGTGCATGATGCCCACATGGTCGCAGATATCTTCCAGTTCCCGCAGGTTGTGGGAAGAGACCAGAACGGTGGTTCCATTTTCCGCCACATCTTCCAGAATGATGCTCATGATCTGCCGCCGCATGACGGGGTCCAGACCGTCCACCGGCTCATCCAGCACCAGCACCTCCGGACAGCAGGAAATGGCCAGCCAGAAGGCTGCCTGCTTCTGCATACCCTTGGAAAAACGGCGGACAGGCTTCTTCATGTCCAGCTGGAACACTTCGCCCAAGCGGCTAAACCGCTCTTCGTCAAATTTGGGATAGATCGAAGCATAGAGCTTTTTCAGATCCTTGATGTTATCGCCGGTTTCATAGAATATCTCATCGGGGATGCACACCATGGTGTTCTTCAGCGCTGCGTTTTCATAGACCGGCACGCCGTCCAAAGTCACAGAGCCAGTATCGGGGCGGTAGACGCCCATAATATGGCGGATAATCGTAGACTTACCGGCTCCGTTGGGGCCGACCAGACCGTAGACCGCACCTCTGGGAACGGTCAGGGAAAGATCGTCCAGAGCGGCAAAGCCGTCAAAGGTTTTTGTCAGATTTTTTACTTCAAGCATGGCTGTCCTCCTTGGTCAAATCGTCCAGCATGGCAATGAGCGTCTCTTTTTCCATTCCAAGCCGCAGCAGTTCCTGGGCAGCTTCCTTGAACTGAGCTTTTTTGCCCTCAATGCGGCCGTGATCCACCTGCTCCAGAGGCGAGACAAAGGAGCCTTTGCCCGCCATGGAATAGATGAAGCCCTCCAGTTCCAGCTCCCGATAGGCCCTTTGGATGGTGTTGGGATTGATGGCCAGCTGTCCCGCCAGTTCCCGGACGCTGGGCAATCTTTCGCCGGTCTGCAGTGCGCCGGACAGGATCAGCCGGCACAGGCTCTCCTTGATCTGCTCATAGATGGGACGGGGGTCGCGTGTATTGATGGAGATCACCGTTCTCCCCTCCTGTATTAAGTGATTTAATACAGTTAGTATACACAGGACGGTTACAGTTGTCAATAGGCAAAACAAAAACTCCCCTAAGGGAGTTTTTGTTTAATCCAGTTTCAGCAGCATTTCCAGCACACGCTTGGCACTGGTTCTGACGGCTTCTTCGGACAGTTTTCCGTCCTTAACCATCTGCAGGGTGTGTTCCGGCATACCGCAGGCCATCTTTACATCGTTGCCGGCAGCGATCTCCGCAGCCTGAACGCCGTAGCCAAACCAGTCGGAAATGACCAAGCCATCATAGCCCCATTCACCTCGGAGGATATCCGTCAGCAGTTCCCTGTTTTCGGAAACTCGAATGCCGTTGAGGATATTATAGGAACTCATGACCGTCCAGGGAGAGGCGGTTTTGACGCAGTACTCAAAGCCACGGAGATAGATTTCCCGCAACGCCCGCTCAGAGACACGGGAATCGGAATTTTTGCGGTTGGCTTCCTTATTGTTGCAGGCAAAGTGCTTCAGAGAGGAGGCAATGCCCATCTCCTGAATACCCTTGACCATGGCGGCTGCCATGACGCCGGAGATCAGAGGATCTTCGGAATAATATTCAAAATTCCGTCCGCAGAGGGGATTTCGGTGGATATTGGCAGCAGGGGTCAGCCAGATGCCCATGTTATTTTCCTTGACTTCTGCTGCACCGGCTTTGCCCACGGCATAGACGGTTTCCGGGTCCCATGTGCAGGCCAAAAGGGTGGCACTGGGGAAGGCGGTAGCACAGCCGCCCCGGTTGGGTCGGATTCGCAGACCGGCAGGTCCGTCAGCAGTCATGGCAGAGGGAATGCCGAACTGAGGCAGGTTGCCAATGCCGCCGGTGTCGGCGCAGCCCCGGTTCAGCTGACCCCCCAGCAGATGAATCATCTGCTCTAAATCCAGATTTTCCATGTAGGCATCCAGAGTCATTCTGCCCTCTGCCACATGCTGCAGCTGGGGAACGGCAGGGTCTGCATCCCAACAGGAATAGGTAATGGACCATTTCTGCTCAATAGGCTGCTGACCGTTCCAAGGGATAAGCTCCTGACCCTCGGCAAGGGAAACAGGGGTCTCATCCACAGGCAGAGCCTCCAAAGTACCGTCTGCCAGCAATCTCTTTTTCAGCAGTCTGGGCTGGCATTTGGCAGAAAGCTGTTCCAGAACCACATCTTCTGCCACAGCATAAGTAAAATCGGACAGGACTGCATCCCGGACATTGTCGCCCACATAGAAGCGGTATTCACCCTGTTCCAACACCCATGCACTCGTGCAGACCTTACCCAGATCGTCATAGGAGGCCAAGTCTCGCACAGCAAAGGTGACGGAGAGGGTTTCCTTTTCGCCGGGGTTCAGGGTCTTGGTCTTGCCGAAGCCCACCAGAACCTTCTTGGCCTTGCCCAGTTTGCCCTGAGGGGCGGAGCCATAGACCTGCACTACATGACGGGCAGGATGCTTACCAATATTTGCAACCTTGGCGGTCACTTCAAACTTGCCGTTTTCTTCCTTCCAATTCATCACTTCCGTGGTGAACTGGCCGTAGCTGAGACCGAAGCCGAAGGGATAAATGACCTTCTGCGCAGCACCGGGAATGGTCTCAAAATAGCGGTAGCCCACAAAAATATCTTCCGTATAGTCGGCATAGGCATCTTCGGCGATGAAATTCTCCGTACCGATGAAGGCGTCCAGGGGTACGATGGTATCCACCAGTCTGCCGTTGGGGCAGGCATCGCCGCAGAGCAGATCCGCCGCAGCCATACCGCCCACCATGCCGCCTATCCATGTAAAGAGGATGGATTTGACGGTGTCGTTCTCCTTGAGGGGAGAAATATCCAGAATAGCGCCTACATTGAGGCACACGATACAGCGCTTAAAATACTTGCTGATCCGCTCCAGAAGCACCAGCTCCTCCGGTTTCAGGTGGTAGTCCTCTGCAGCTCTGTCGCCGTGTTCAAAGGAATACCGGCACAGCGCCAGCACCGCCGTATCGGTAAAGGCTGCCGCTTGCTGCAGCAGGTCTTCCGGCACATCCAGTTCCGGCATACTGCCGGGAACATCGGTGGTTTCCGGCAGATTTTCTTTATAATAGTCGCAAAGAGGTTTGAACAGTTCCACCTTGCCCTCGGCAACTTTGCTCCAAAGACCGTCCATGAGATTTCTCTGATAGGCAGTGGTCACATCACCGCTGCCGCCGCCTACCTTTACATAGTCGATCTGTGCCTTGCCCAGCACCGCCAGCTTGGTTCCCTTTCCAAGGGGCAGACAGTCCTCTGTATTTTTCAGCAGCACTGCGCCCTCGGCAGCGGTCTTTCTGGAAAGGGCAATATGTTCTTCACTGCCGGTCACCAGATGATCGCCCACAGGGGTACAGGGCATATACTTGATTCTTTGCCACTTCATTTCCCAATTCCTCCAAAGGATTTTATATTGGTTTCATTGTAGAAATTACTTTCAAAAAAGTCAATGATGTTTACGGACTGTTCATCACTTTTCCGGTCTTTTGTCATATAATAGTTTTGCAAGGAGGCGATGGCTATGGTTCTGAAGAACGATGTCATTCAGGGTAGCCACGCAAAGTGCGTGGCGTAGGTGAAAGCCTGTTGGGCGGTTTATCCGCTTGCCTGCACGACATCACAATACAAAAGGAAATGCTTACTGCAAGTCGACGGCAGTAAGCATTTTTTGCTTTCTGTATTTGATTTTCCATAGAGATGTGCTAATATAATAAGATAAAACAGGAGGGGTTTTCATGGTACTGCTCTGCCCTGTCTGCGGACAGGCTCTGACTGCACAATCGAATACCTGGCAGTGTCCCAACCGCCACAGCTTTGATGTGGCGAGACAAGGTTATGTCAACCTTTTGACTGTGGACCGGAAGCATGCCAAACACCCCGGAGACACCAAGGAACAGGTGGCTGCCCGGAAGGCTTTTCTGGATGCAGGCTACTATGCCCCCATCGCTCAAAAGGTGGCGGAGCTGACCGTTCCCCTTGCCCCTAATGCCGTGCTGGATGCCGGCTGCGGCGAGGGCTATTACCTGACCCAACTGCAATCCCATCTGCCGGAAACGGAATTTGCCGGTATCGACATTTCCAAGGATGCCGTCCGCTTTGCAGCTGTGCGGAACAAGCAAGCCCTCTGGCTGACCGCCACCGCTGCCGCTCTGCCCTTCCCGGAAAAGAGCTTTGACGGCGTGATCTCCATGTTTACATTGACTGTGGAGGAAGAATATGCCCGTGTACTGACAGACAAAGGCTGGTATCTGCAGGTTATCGCAGGCCCGGAGCATCTCATGGGACTGAAATCCATCATCTATCCCGAAATTCTCCGCAAAGAAAAGACCTTACAGCCCCAACTCAAAGGCTTTACCTTGGAAACATCCGAAACTTTGGAGTTTACCTTTACCTTAAACGACCCGCAGCAGATTGGAAATCTTCTGAGCATGACCCCCCATTTTTTCCGTATTTCCAAAGAAGGGGCTGCCCGACTGGCAGAGACCGTCACCCTCACCGACACGGCTCAGGTCGTATTCAATCTCTACCGCAAGGAGGACACCCATGCTGGATAAACTGCAGCTGGTGGAGCAGCGCTATGCCGAAATGTCAGAGCGGGCTCTGCAGCCGGATTTTTATGACGATCCCAAGGCAGCCACCAAGCTGCTGAAGGAACAGCGGCAGCTGGAACCTCTGGTAGAGACCTTCCGCACCTACAAAAAGACCTTGCAGGAACACAAGGATCTGCGGGAAATGCTGGACGGCTCTCTGGATGCGGAAATGCGGGAGCTGTGCCAGGAGGAATTCACCCAGAGCAAAAAATTGCTGGAGGAACTGGAGCAGCAGCTGAAGATTTTGCTTCTGCCCAGAGACCCCAACGACGATAAAAATGTCATTGTGGAGATCCGTGGCGGCGTCGGCGGAGAAGAAAGTGCCCTCTTTGCCCACTCTCTCTATCGGATGTACACCATGTATGCCGACAAGCACGGCTTCCGTGTGGAGCTTCTCAACTACAACGAAACGGAGCTGGGCGGTGTCAAGGAAGCGGATTTTATCCTCTCCGGTGACGGTGCCTACTCCCGACTGAAATTTGAATCCGGTGTCCACCGGGTGCAGCGTGTGCCGGAGACGGAATCCGGCGGTCGTGTCCACACCTCCACCGCCACAGTGGCAGTTTTGCCGGAAATGGACACGGTGGATGTGGATATCCGCCCCGAAGACATTGAAATGCAGGTCTACCGTGCCTCCGGCGCAGGCGGTCAGCATGTCAACAAGACTTCCTCTGCCGTCCGACTGATCCACAAGCCCACGGGCATTGTGGTGGCCTGTCAGGAAGAGCGCAGTCAAGTGCAGAACCGGGAAAAATGTATGCAGATGCTGGCCTCCAAGCTTTATGAAATGGAGCAGACCCGCATCAGCGACGAATTCTCCGACCAACGGAGAAGCCAGGTGGGTACCGGTATGCGCAATGAACGCATCCGCACCTACAATTTCCCGCAAGGTCGTGTGACTGACCACCGAATCGGTCTGACCTTATATAAAATCGACACCATTATGGACGGTGATCTGGATGAGATCATTGATGCCCTCGTCACCGCCGATCAAGCAGAAAAGCTGCGGCAAAACAGCTGAGAAAGAGAAGTTTATGAACACCAGAATGTTTATTTCCCCGCTCTCCGAGGAACAATATGGTGAAGCGGCTGCCATCATCCGGGATGGTGGTCTCCTTGGCATCCCCACGGAGACAGTCTACGGCTTGGGTGCCAATGCCCTCAACGAAACTGCCTGCCGCAATATCTACATTGCCAAAGGCAGACCTCAGGACAATCCCCTCATCATTCATATTCCCGATTCGAGTTGGCTCAGCCGCTACTGCAAGGACATTCCCGAAACTGCCTATCAGCTGGCAGAGGCCTTTTGGCCCGGTCCCCTGACCATGATCTTGCCCAAACAGGACATAGTCCCCATGGCAACCACCGGCGGACTGGGCACAGTGGGTGTCCGCTGCCCCGATCATCCCGTGACGCTGGAGATCATCCGCAGAGCCGGCGTGCCTGTGGCAGCGCCTTCCGGCAACCTTTCCGGCAGACCCAGCCCCACCACAGCACAGCATATGCAGGAAGACATGACCGGACGCATCGACGGTATCATAGACGGCGGTCCCTGCGGTGTGGGCGTGGAAAGCACCATCATCGACCTGACCTGCACTCCGCCCCGGCTGCTCCGTCCCGGCGGACTGCCGCTGGAGGCATTGCAGAAAATTTTAGGCACTGTGGAAGTGGACAAGGCTGTTGTGCAGGAGCCGGAAAAGGGTGAAAAGCCCAAAGCCCCCGGCATGGCCTACCGTCACTACGCCCCCAAGGCACCGGTGACAGTGGTCTGCGGCGAAGCTTCCAAAACTGCCCGGTATATCCAAGCCCATTTGTCCCAAGAAAGTGGTGTTATCTGCTTCCACGAATTTATCGGACAGTTCTCCGGTCACATTGTTCATGACCTGGGTCATGAAGCCGATCCGGCAGAGCAGGCCCGTCATGTGTTCGATGCCCTGCGCACCTTTGACGGCACAGAAGTGACAGAAATTTTTGCCCAGTGCCCCGGCAGCGAGGGTCTGGGACTGGCGGTGGAGAACCGACTGAAAAAAGCTGCCGGTTTCCATATCATTGAGGTGTGAGCCATGCAGAAAATCATTGGAATCACCGGCGGCACCGGCTGCGGCAAGACAACTGCTTTAAAGGCGTTGGAACGCCTCGGCGTGCATATCATTGACTGTGACGCTCTGTACCATCAAATGCTGGAGACCGACAAAGAAATGGTGCAGGCCATTGAAAGCGCTTTCCCCGGTGTGGTGGAAAATGGCATTTTACAGCGTAAAAAACTGGGACAGCAGGTCTTTGGCAATGAACAGGCTCTGCAGCGGCTCAATGAGACGGTCTGGCCTCATGTGGTAAAAGCCACTGAAACCATCCTGCGTACCCACGATCCTCAGCCCTGTGCCATTGATGCCATCGGGCTTCTGGAAAGCGGATTGGGAGGGCTTTGCACCCACACCGTTGCCATTACCGCACCGGAAGAGATTCGTGTGAAACGGCTCATGGCAAGAGATGGCATTTCGGAAGATTATGCCCGTCTGCGAATCTCTGCCCAGAAGAAAAATGAAGTCTTTGCCGCCGCCTGCGGCATGACCATAGAAAATACAGATGATGATGCAGCCGCTTTCCAAAACCGCTGCACCGCCATCTTTGAAACCTTACTCAAGGAGGACTAATCCCATGAGCGAACTGCGTGATACCCTGCTGTACAAGTCCAAGCACGGCTATGACCGTCTCTCCCCTGCCGATGAGCAGGCCATGGAAGCCTACTGCAAGGACTATATGAATTTCCTGAACAACGGCAAGACCGAGCGGAACTGTGTGGACTACACCATCGGTCTGGCAGAAGCCAAAGGCTTTGTGGAATACAAGGCCGGTATGGCACTGCAGCCCGGCAGCAAGGTCTATGTGAACAATCGAAATAAAGCCATCATGCTGGCTGTCATCGGCAAAAAGAGCCTCAACGAAGGTGCCAACATCGGTGCTGCCCACACGGACGCACCCCGTCTGGATCTGAAACCCAATCCCCTCTATGAGGAAAGTGAAATGGCTTACTTCAAGACCCATCACTACGGCGGCATTCGTAAATATCAGTGGGTCACGGTGCCTCTGGAGCTTCACGGCGTGGTGGTCAAGGCTGACGGCACTTCCGTCAAGGTTGCCATCGGCAATGAACCCGGCGACCCCCAGTTCATCATCAATGATCTGCTGCCCCATCTGGGCAGAGAGCAGAACAAAAAGCCTCTGGGCGAGGCCATCCCTTCCGAATCTCTGAACATTCTGGTGGGCAGCCGTCCCCTCAAGGACGAAGAAGGCTCTGACCGGGTGAAGCTGGCTGTTATGAAGCTGCTCAATGAAAAATACGGCATTGTGGAAGAGGATTTCATCTCTGCCGAGCTGGAGGCCGTTCCTGCTGCCAATGCCAGAGAGCTGGGCTTTGACCGCTCCCTTATCGGCTCCTACGGTCACGACGACCGGGTCTGCGCCTATGCAGAGCTGGCTGCCCTCTTTGATCTGGATGTTCCCGAAAAGACCGCCATTTGCATCTTTGCCGACAAGGAAGAGATCGG
>JAZNNW010000128.1:0-5538 GCA_045580485.1 Candidatus Avilachnospira sp.
GAAGTGGTTGAAAAAAAAAAAACAAAACGCCCCAACAAAAGCTTGCTTCCTTTTTGTCGTATTCGGTTACTTCTTTTCAGCGATTTCTCCCTGTTTTTTATAGATGCTGTTGGCAGGGACAACGCCACGGACGCTGGACAGGGGATAGATATTGGAGTTTCTGCCAATGACTGTACCGGGATTCAGCACAGAGCCGCAGCCCACTTCCACATTGTCGCCGATGAGAGCGCCCACTTTCTTTCTGCCGGTTTCAATTTTCTCATCGCCGTTTTTAATGATGACCAGCAGCTTGTCACTCTTGACATTGGAGGTGATGGAGCCGGCACCCATGTGTGCCTTGTAGCCCAGGATGCTGTCGCCAACATAGTTGTAATGGGGTACCTGTACCTTGTCAAACAAGATCACATTTTTCAGCTCTGTGGAATTGCCTACGACGGCGCCGCTGCCCACCAGTGCGTTGCCGCGGATAAAGGCACAGTGACGGACTTCCGTCTCCGGGCCGATGATGCAGGGACCGGTGATGGAGGCAGTGGGAGCCACCTTTGCGGTTTTAGCGATCCAGATGTTTTCAGCGGGATGGTCATACTCTGCATCGGACAGGGTCTTTCCCAGTTCCAGAATGAAATCGCCGATGCCGCCAAGGGCTTCCCAGGGGTAGGTCACCTGCTCCAGCAGGGGCTTTGCCTGAGTATGTTCTAAATCGTATAGATCTTTGACTGTGAACATATATGTTCCTCTTTTCCTATAGGATGGCTCTATTATACACCCAACCGAAAGGTGTGTCACCAAAATTTTTCGGTAGGCAGAAAGGAAGTTTTATGATATGATACAGAAAAAAGGAATGAGGTGTTTTTTATGAAGAAAATGCTTGTGATTTTATTGGTGTTGACCATGCTGGTAGGCTGCGGCGCACCTGCCGTGGAGGAAGCACCTGTTGTAGAGGAAGAACCCGCTGTGGAGGAAGAACCTGCTGTGGAGGAAGTACCTGCCGTAGAGGAAACACCTGCCGTGGAGGAAGCACCTGCCGTGGAGGAGGAACCCGCTGTGGAGGAAACACCTGCCGAACAGGAAACAGCAGAAGATGCCATCCCTCTGGGCACTTTTACCGCCCAGACCATCACCGGAGAAACGGTGGATGAAAGTATTTTTGCCAATGCAGAGCTGACAGTCGTCAATGTCTGGGCCACCTATTGCGGCCCCTGCAAGCAGGAAATGCCGGTGCTGGGCATGCTGGATCGGGAACTGGAAAGTGTGCAGGTGCTGGGTATCGTCACCGATGTGCTGGATCAGCAGGGAAATGCAGATTCCAGGCAGGTGGAACTGGCTCTGGAACTGCAGACCGCCTACGAATGTGATTACCCCAGCCTCATCCTCAATGAGGATCTGGCTATGCTGGGCTTTGCAAGCCTCAGTGCCGTCCCCGCCACCTTGTTTGTGGACAAGAATGGCAACCTTGTGGGACAGGGCTTCTACGGTGCTCTGGATGAAACCGGCTGGAGAGAAACCATCGCTGAACGACTGGAGATGGCACGGCAATGAAGAAGAAAAAAGATCTGATCGCTGCCGGTCTGCTGGTGGTGTCTGCAGCCTTTCTGACCATTGGTATTCTGCGGGGCGAGAATACAGTGGTCTGGCGGAAGGCAGTCAATCTCTGCATGGAGTGTATCGGTCTTGGGTAAACAAAAACTCCGTACCGCCATTCAAATTGTCTGGACAGCCCTGTCCAACGGCTATGTCATGGGCTTTGCCAAGGGCAAGCTCTATGGCGGCGGCTTGAAGAATGTCTGCGTCCCCGGACTCAACTGCTATTCCTGTCCCGGCGCTCTGGGTGCCTGTCCTTTGGGAGCCCTGCAGTCTACATTGGCAGACCGGAACTATCGTTTTGCCTTCTATGCCGTGGGCTTTCTACTGCTCTTTGGCACTGTTTTGGGACGGGTGACCTGCGGATTTCTGTGTCCCTTTGGTCTGGTACAGGACTTGCTCTACAAGATTCCTCTGCCTAAAAAACGGAAACTCCTGCCCGGTGACCGTTTCCTCAAATGGCTCAAGTACATCCTGCTGGTGTTGTTCTGCATCCTGCTGCCCTTGGTAGTAGTGGATGTGGTAGGGCAGGGAAAGCCTTGGTTCTGCGCCTATGTGTGCCCCTCCGGTACTTTTCTGGGCGGAATTCCGATGGTGGCTGCCAATGCAGGCCTCAGGACCGCTCTGGGCTGGCTGTGGCGATGGAAGCTGGCGTTACTCATTGGCATCGTCATTCTTTCCCTGTTTTATTATCGCCCTTTCTGCCGTTATTTGTGCCCTCTGGGGGCTGTTTATGGATGCTTTAATCCCATTTCTTTATTGCGGTACAAGCTGGATGAGGAGTCATGCATCCAATGCGGCAAGTGCCAAAAAGCCTGCCCCTTTGCCATCGACCCCTCCAAAACCCCCAACCATGTAGAGTGTATCCGCTGCGGCAGATGTCTCGATGCCTGCCCTACCAATGCTCTGAAAGGACTTATCAGAAAGAAATAAAAAAGTGCTTGCCAATGGCAAGCACTTTTTCTATCAAATTTCCGTAATCACGGGCAGGATCATGGGATTGCGCTTGGTGGTCTTGAACAGGTAACCGGAAAGGTCGGACTTGATATTAGCCTTCATGGCGCTCCAGTCACGGACACCGCCGGAGAGACAGCGGTCAATGGCATGGGCAGCGATGATTCGCAGCTCTTCCATGAGGTTTTCCGATTCCTTCACATAGACAAAGCCTCTGGTGATAATATCGGGGCCGGAGATGATGCTGCCGTCCTCGGAGGAAATGTTCACGACCACAACCAGCATGCCGTCCTGTGCCAGATGCTTTCTGTCACGGAGGACCACACTGCCCACATCACCGACACCGGTGCCATCCACCAGAATTCGTCCGGCAGGCACGGTGCCTGTCAGCTTGCAGGTGGTTTTGGTCAGCTCAATGACACGGCCGATATCGGAAATGATGATATTCCGGGGGTCCATGCCCATGGCCTGAGCCAGACGGGAATGGGCCTGCAAATGCCGCTGCTCACCGTGGACGGGGATGAAGAACCGGGGCTTCAGCAGTGCATGGAGAATCTTCAGCTCCTCACGGCCTGCGTGACCGGAGGCATGGAGATCCAGATTCTTGTCAGCGACCACATCGGCTCCCTTGCGGTACAGCTCATTGATGATCTTGCTGACGGCTTTTTCGTTGCCGGGAATGGCAGAAGCGGAGATGATGACCCGGTCACCGGGCTGGATCTCCACCTGCCGATGTCCTGTAAAGGCCATGCGGTAGAGGGCGGACATGTTTTCGCCCTGTGAGCCGGTGGAAACCACCACAACCTTGTTCTTGGGCAGAGTCTTGATGGTGCTGATGTCCACCAGGGTTCTGGGAGGCACTTTCAGATAGCCCAGTTCGGAAGAAACATTGATGATATTCTCCATGCTTCTGCCGGTGATGGCCACCTTGCGCCCATACTTATGGGCAACATTGATGATGTTCTGGATGCGGTGGGCGTTGGAAGCGAAGGTGGTGATGATGATTCGCTGGTCGCAGTCCTTGAACTGCCGGTCCAGACCATCAGCCACCTGCATTTCAGAGATGGAATAGCCGGGACGCTCCACATTGGTGGAGTCACACAGCAGAGCCAGAACGCCCTCCTTGCCCAGTTCGCCGAAGCGACCCAGATCGATGATGCCTGTAGGGTCCATACTGTCGATCTTGAAGTCGCCGGTCATGACGATGGTACCTACAGGGGTCTTGATGGCAAAAGCCACAGCATCGGCGATGGAATGGTTCACATGGATGAACTCCACCTGGAAGTTGCCGGCCTTGACCGTCTCGCCGGCTTCATGGGTAAACATTTTCACCTTGGTTTCCAGATCAAATTCTTCCAGCTTTTTCTTCACCAGACCGATGGTCAGGCGGGTGCCGTGGATAGGGGTGCGGAAATTCTGCATGGCATAGGGGATGCCGCCGATATGATCTTCGTGACCGTGGGTAATGAACATACCGCGGATCTTATCCTTGTTTTTCACCAGATAGGATGTATCGGCAATGACAGAGTCGATGCCGTACATATCATCTTCGGGGAACCCCATGCCGCAGTCCACAATGATGATATCTCTGCCGTATTCCAAAACGGTCAGATTTTTGCCGATCTCATTGAGGCCGCCCAGAGAGATGATTTTCAGTTTTTCACTCAAGTTGGTTTCACTCCATAATTAAAATTTAGTCAAAAAAGACATCACAAAAACAAGCCCACGCATTTTGTCGAAGAAAAGCCCCGTCTCGCTCTCTTGCCACAAAACCCCGTGTGCAGTGTCTGTATGCGGTTTGATCTTTGTCCCATAGCAGGGGACGACCTACCATATTATACCACAAGGGGCGGGGATTGTATACAGATATTTTTTGAGGTCTTTTGTCGGAAAAATCTTGATTTTCCCCTTGACAACGGGAATTTTCAGTGGTAATATACTTGAGGTTAAAACAAAGAAGGAGCGGTGGCCCCGCAACTCACCTTCAGCCTCAGGCGAAAAGGTTCACATTGTTTTCATTCTCTGCCGTTTTACGGGAGAGATGTGTGTGATGCGGGTGCCTTGCGGTATCCGTATTTTTGTGTTTTTCGGAGGTGTTTCACATCGCTAAGTTAGAACATCAGCTCAATGAGGAGATCAGAGATAAGGAAATCCGTGTCATCGGCGATGACGGCACACAGCTCGGCATCATGTCCGCAGCAGAAGCCCAGCAGCTGGCCTACGATAAGGATCTGGATCTGGTGAAGATTTCGCCCAATGCTACCCCCCCTGTCTGCAAGATCATGGACTATGGCAAGTTCCGCTTCGAACAGATGAAGAAGGAAAAGGAAGCCAAAAAGAACCAGCATGTGGTGGAAATCAAGGAAGTCCGCATGTCTCCCAACATTGACACCAATGACTTCAATGTGAAGCTGAAGAATGCACAGAAGTTCCTGAAGGAAGGTAACCGTGTCAAGGTGACGGTTCGTTTCCGTGGCCGTGAAATGGCCCACACCTCCATCGGTGAAGTTCTTTTGAAGCAGTTTGGCGAGCAGTGTGCTGAGATCGCCACTGTGGAAAAGAACCCCAAGTTGGACGGTCGTCACATGACCATGTTCCTCAGCCCCAAGGCTGCAAATAAAAAGTAATTATACGGAAGGAGATCCAAACTATGCCCAAGTTTAAGACCCATAGCGGTGCAAAGAAGAGATTCAACCTGACCAAGTCCGGTAAGGTTAAGAGAGCACACGCTTTCAAGAGCCACATCCTCACCAAGAAGACCACCAAGAGAACCAGAAATCTGCGGAAGAACGGCTATGCTGATGTTACCAACAGCGCAGCAATCCGCGAGATGATTCCTTACAAATAATCGGTCGTAGAAATATAGGAGGATAACGAAATGGCAAGAGTTAAAGGCGCAATGATGACGCGCAAGAGAAGAAATAAAGTTCTGAAGCTGGCTAAGTCCTACTGGGGCTCCAAGTCCACCCACTTCAAGATGGCCAAGCAGGCTGTCATTAAGTC
>JAZNNW010000129.1:0-65377 GCA_045580485.1 Candidatus Avilachnospira sp.
AATGACCGTATACAAAGGCGTGATCATATAGGGCAGGTAGTTATAGACCATGCCCAGAATCACAGCACCGTTGTTGCGGATCAGCGGCAGGGGCTTCAGACCCAAAGCCGTGACCAGAGAGTTGATAATTCCCGTATCCTCCAGCATGGCGACCCAAGCCAGCGTGCGGAGCAAAAAGCTCATGCACATAGGCAGCATGACGAGCATGGAGAGCATCCGCTGATTTTTGGGCTTCGCCTGTGCAATGGTGTAGGCCACGGGGTAGCCGATGACCAGACAGATCACAGCAGAGGCCAGCGCCAGAAAGATGGACCGCAGGAAAATAGGCAGGTAATTGCCCAGAGAGCTGAGGTTCATGAAGGTGAACTGACCGGTGATGGAATCTGTGAAGGCGTAGTAGACCACCACACCCAGAGGGATGAGGGTAAAGACCGTCATCCATGCCACATAGGGCACAAGAAGCCGCTTACTCTTCATCTTCGCTGTCCTCCGCGATCTCGTCATATTCGGCGCTGTAGGAGCTGTAATCGCCGAAGAGACCGGAGTACTCGCTCTTCTTCATAACATGGATATCCTCGGGGTTCAGGCGAATGCCAACCCGTTTGCCAACGGGCTGATGATCCGTGGTCTGGATGAGCCATTTGAAGCCCTTGAAATCCACGATGATATCATACTGCATACCCTTGAAGGTGATGCTGGTGACGGTGCCGAACAGATGGGCATCCTGTGCGTCCACGAAGTCAATGTCCTCGGGACGGATGACCACATCCACAGGCTCCTTGGGTGCAAAGCCCTTGTCCAGGCACTTGAATTTCCGACCGAAGAACTCCACGCAGTAGTCTTCGATCATGACGCCGTCGAGAATGTTACTTTCACCGATGAAGTCGGCAACAAAGGCATTCTTCGGCTCGTTGTAGATATCCTCGGGCGTGCCGATCTGCTGGATATGACCCTTGTCCATGACGACCACTGTATCGGACATGGAGAGGGCTTCTTCCTGATCGTGGGTGACATAGACGAAGGTGATGTTGGTCTCCTGCTGAATGCGCTTGAGTTCATTCTGCATATCTTTCCGCAGGCGCAGATCCAGTGCGCCCAGAGGCTCATCCAGGAGCAGCACCTTGGGCTTGTTGACCAGTGCTCTTGCAATGGCAACACGCTGCTGCTGACCGCCGGAAAGCTGATGGACTTTCCGGTTTTCAAAGCCACGAAGGCTGACGATATCCAGCATTTCTTCTACCCGGCGGTCGATCTCCAGCTCCGGCAGCTTGGCGATTCGCAGACCGAAAGCGATGTTGTCGTACACATCCAGATGGGGGAACAGAGCATACCGCTGGAAGACCGTATTGATCTGCCGTTTATAGGCCGGCACATCGTTGATGCGCTGGCCATCAAATAACACATCGCCGGAGGTGGGCGTCAAAAAACCGCCGATAATCCGCAGGGTCGTGGTCTTGCCGCAGCCACTGGGTCCCAGCAATGTGAGAAATTCGTGATCGTTGATATAAAGGTTGATATTGTCGAGGATTCTGTCCCCGTCAAATTCCATGGTCAGATCCGTCAAACGGATCAACTCTTTTGCCATGTATCCTCCCCCATTTCTCAGATAATTTCACCGAAAGACACATTTCAGCATATTACTTCCAATATATATGTTGGCGCTTGGAATGTCAATGGTTTGACGCTTTATTTCGCTGAATATTTTATCCGAAATATTCCCGGACGAAATCCACATCCTCCACTTGGAATTCTTTGCCGTGGAGGTACTGGAGAATTCCGCCGTCAGTTTGGAAATCGAACAGCAGCTTATAGGAATAAAGGGCCTGGAATTTCCGGTCATAGCGCTTATCCAGCTTGCCGTATTTGCCGTCGCCCAGCAGAGGGTGTCCGGCATGGGCCATCTGGGCACGAATCTGGTGGGTACGGCCGGTGATAAGCTGACATTCCACCAGGCTGAGCCCGTCTTTGGTCTGCAAGGTGCGGTAGTTGGTGGCACAGGTCTTGGCACCGGGCTGGCTCTTTTCGGAGACATAAACCCGGTTTTTCACCGCATCTTTGAATAAGTAACCCTTCAAAGTGCCTTCTCTGGGCTTGGGTGCTCCGTGGACGATGCACAGATACCGCTTATCCAGCTCCCGGTCTTTGATTTTTTGGTTGAGAATTCGCAGGGCTTCTGCATTTTTTGCTGCAATGACAATACCGCCGGTATTGCGGTCAATACGATTGCACAGGGCAGGGGCAAAGCTATTTTCCTGGCGGGGTTTCCATTCGCCCTTGGCATAGAGGTAGGCCTGGATATGGTCGATGAGGGTCTTACCGTACTCGGCACCGTCATGGGGATGGACGGCTTGCCCCGGCTTCTTGTCTGCCAGCAGGATGTTTTCATCCTCATAGACAATATGGATTTTCGGGGTGGATACCGTCAGATAGGCATTTTCCTCTCTGGGCGTATCGAAAAACTCATCGTTGATGTACATTTGCAGCACATCTCCGGCGTTCAGTCTGGCATCACGGACGGAGCCTTTGCCATTGACCTTGATTCGTTTCAGGCGGATATATTTTTGCAGCAGGGAAGCTGGCAGCAGAGGAACGGTCTTGGATACAAATCGGTCCAGCCTCTGACCGGCATCATTTTTGCCTACGGTAAACTCCTTCATGGCGGGCTCCTTCTTCTTGCGTTTTTGACCAGTTTATTATATAGTATCCGTGGAAAAATGACAATAGTCTTCGCCTTGAAGGAAAGTGTGAAATTTTACGGGATTTTGCGGAAAAAGTATTTGACAACCGGCATCTATTCTTATATAATAGCAAATGCACGATTATGGATTGGAGAGAGCTATGCTGTTAGGACTTTCTAAAATTATGGATTGCCCCGGCGGTGTGGTCCCCTTTGAAACAAGCCTTGATTTGAGCCAGATGGAATTTGGCATCAGCCGCCCGCTGTGCGAACCTGTCCACGCCGTTGGTCAGGTGCGGAATACAGCCGGTGTCCTTGTTCTCACAGGCGAACTCACGACGCGCCTGAAGGGAGAATGTGACCGCTGCGCCAAGCCCTTTGAAAGGGACTTTTCCGTTTCGCTGGAGGCTGTGCTGGTCTCGAAGCTCGAAAATGAGGATTTTGAAGATCCCTGGACTTTTGAGCTGAATGGCACACAGGCAGACCTGGATGACATTCTGACCACTGCTGTTGTCCTCAATATGGACAGCAAGCTGCTTTGCAGCGAGGACTGCCAGGGCTTATGTCCCCGATGCGGCGCTGATCTGAACCATGGCCCCTGCAACTGTAAGCCGGAGCCGGATCCCAGAATGGCGGTGCTTCAGCAGTTACTGAACAAATAGACAATATGCCCTGCGGCATTTCAACCAAGGAGGTGTTCCCAAATGGCAGTTCCCAAGAGAAAGGTTTCCAAGGCAAGAAGAGATAAGAGACGCAACTCCCACTGGAAGCTGGCGATCCCCGGTGTCGTCGCTTGCCCCAAGTGCGGTGAGCCCCGTCTGCCCCACAGAGCCTGCAAGGCTTGCGGTACCTACAATGGCCGTGAAGTCATCGCAGTCGAGGCAGAGTAATTTGCGATACGAAAGTGAGAAGAGGGCATTATGCTCTCTTCTTTTCTTTTTGTCAATTTATTCTTGTATTTTACTCCCTTTTAGGGTAGAATCTAACAGATAAGAACGATCACAAGGAGGTGTCTGCATGGCAAAGCCCATCGTCGCCATCGTAGGCCGCCCCAATGTGGGCAAATCCATGTTATTCAATAAACTGACCGGTCGCCGTATGGCCATCGTGGAGGATACCCCCGGCGTCACCCGTGACCGCCTTTACGGTACCTGCGAATGGAACGGTCGGGAATTTACGCTGGTGGATACGGGCGGTATCGAACCCAGTACGGAAAACGAAATGCTGCAGTTCATGCGCCGTCAGGCGGAGATCGCCATCGCCACGGCTGATGTGATCGTCATGGTCACAGATGTCAAGGTGGGTATGACCGCTGCCGATAACGAAGTTGCCACCATGCTCAAGCGGGCAAAGAAGCCGGTCATTGTCGCTGTCAACAAGTGCGACAAGGTCGGCGGCGTAGATCCCGATTTCTATGAGTTCTACGGTCTGGGTCTGGGCGATCCCATTGAAGTCTCCGCCATCCACGGTCACGGAACCGGCGATCTGCTGGATGCCTGTGTGGAGCATTTCCCGGAGGTGGACGAGGAAGAAGAGGAAGAGGATCGCATCAAGGTCGCCATCATCGGCAAGCCCAATGTGGGCAAATCCAGTCTGCTCAATCAGATTCTGGGCGTGGAGCGTGTCATCGTCTCCAATGTGGCAGGCACCACCCGGGCTGCCATCGACTCCAATTTTGAAAACCAGTTCGGCAAATACTGTTTTATTGATACAGCCGGTATGCGCCGGAAGTCCAAGGTGGATGACGCCATCGAAAAGTATTCCAATCTGCGTTCTATTTCTGCCATTGACCGGGCTGATGTGTGCCTGATTCTGGTGGATGCCAACGAAGGCGTCACGGAGCAGGATACCAAGATCGCCGGCTTGGCCCATGAGGCAGGCAAGGCCTGTATCATCGTGGTCAACAAGTGGGATCTGGTGGAAAAAGAGACCAACACCATGGATAAGATGACCGATGAGATCCGTCGGGATCTGAGCTATATGTCCTATGCGCCGGTGCTGTTTATTTCCGCTTTGACCGGTCAGCGAGTGGACAAGCTCTATCAGCTCATCAACGAAGTGGCGGCTATGAGTGCCATGCGTGTCACCACCGGTATGCTCAACAACATTCTGGAGGATGCTACTGCCCGTGTGCAGCCCCCCAGTGACAAGGGCCGCCGTCTGAAGATCTATTATATGACCCAGGTGGGTGTGAAGCCCCCGCATTTCGTCATCTTCTGCAACGATGCCCGTCTGTTCCATTTCTCTTATCAGAGATATCTGGAAAACCAGCTCCGGGCTGTGTTTGGATTGATGGGTACGCCGGTTAAGCTGACGATCCGCCAGAAGGGCGATAAGGAAGACTGATTTACGGAGAAAGTGATATGCAGATATTCTTTTGGATTCTGATCGTTGTTCTTGGATACTGGCTGGGCAATATCAACGGTGCTATCATCATTTCCAAAGTATTGATGAAGGACGATGTCCGCAGCCACGGCAGCGGCAATGCCGGATTGACCAACTTTTTCCGCACATACGGCGGCTTCCAGTCCCTTTTGGTTATCCTTCTGGATGCCGGTAAATGTGTGGCGGCATGTCTGATTGCACGGGATATCATAAATGTTCCGGAATACAGACTCCTTACTGCATTGGTGGCAGGTTCTGCCACCATCCTGGGACACAGTTACCCTGCTGCTGCCGGTTTCCGGGGCGGAAAGGGTATCATGTGCGGCGCGGCACTGGCAGCTTGTGCAGATTGGCGTGTGTTTGTACTGATCCTGTCGGTGTTCATTGTGACACTGATACTGACAAAGTATGTGTCTTTGGGATCTGTATTGGCGGCAACGGCTTTTGCGGCTGGCTTTCTGGTGTTCCACTGGGGAAATTGGGCTGTCTGTATCCTTGCTGTGACAACGGCGGCTTTTGTGATCTTCCGCCACAGGACCAATATTGTCCGACTGCTGAAGGGAACCGAATCCAAACTGACCTTTCGCAAAAAGTAGGAGGTCGTTATGAATATTATGATGCTTGGCAGCGGTGCCTGGGGCACGGCGCTGGCCAATCTTCTGTGTGAAAACGGTCATCATGTCATTTTGTGGAACCGCTCCGAGGACAAAGCTGCCCAAATGGCACAAAGCAGAAGAAATCCTCGGTTGAAGGATGTGAAACTGCATCCTGCCATGGAAGTAACAGCGGATATTTCAAGAGCACAGAACCGTGAGATGGTTGTATTTGCAACACCTTCTTTTGCGATCCGTGAAACGGCTGCAAAGGTAAAGCCTTACCTGAGACAGGATGCGATTCTGGTTTCTGTGACCAAGGGTGTGGAAGCTGAGACCGGTCTGCGGATGACGCAGATCATCGAGGCGGAAACAGGCATGGAAGCCGTTGCCCTGTCCGGTCCCTCCCATGCGGAGGAGGTCTCTCAGGGTCTGCCTACGGGCTGCGTGGCGGCCTGCGGCCACATTGGGTTGGCAGAGCAGGTGCAGGATGTCTTTATGAATGACAGCTTCCGCATTTACACCAGCGATGATGTGGTGGGTGTGGAGCTCAGCGGTGCCATGAAGAATGTCATTGCTCTTTGCGCCGGTGTCTGTGACGGTCTGGGTTTTGGCGATAATTCCAAGGCACTGCTGATGACCCGTGGCTTGGCGGAACTGGGCGGACTGGTGGAAGCGTTGGGCGGTCGTCCCAACACCTTTGCCGGTCTTGCCGGTGTGGGAGATACCATCGTCACCTGTACCTCCATGCATTCCAGAAACCGCCGTGCCGGTATCCTCATCGGGCAGGGTGTGCCTGTGGAACAGGCCATGGAGCAGGTGGGTGCTGTGGTGGAAGGCTACTATGCAGCCGGTTCCGTGTTTCATCTGAGTCAAAAGGCCAAGGTGGAAATGCCCATCTGTCAGCAGGCCTATGCGGTCCTGTATGAAGGGAAAGATCCTGCCGAAACGGTCCATACCCTGATGGGTCGGGAGAAAAAAACGGAATTTTAACAAAACAAAAACAGCTTCGGAAAATTCCGAAGCTGTTATTGTTATACGGTAATCAGATGGCGCGTTCCACCTTGTTGGAACGAAGGCATCTTGTACAGACATGTACATGGCGAGGAGTACCGTCAACAATAGCCTTAACGCGCTTGACGTTGGGCTTCACAGGACGATTGGACCGTCTATGGGAGTGAGAGACATTGATACCGAAAGTCACGCCCTTGCCGCAGATATCGCACTTTGCCACTTGCTGCACCTCCTTGCCGTTAAGATTTTTCATAGTACGCCCTAAAGACGCCCCTACATCATAGCAGACTTAAACAAAAAATGCAAGGAAAAGTTTGCAAAAATACGAAAAAATTTTGTGCGGTTGCGGAAACGGGAAAAAAAGGCTATAATGAACGGGAGGTGAGGTCCATGGGTCCCATTTACAGTGTTCCGCTGACCAAACTGGCGGAAGAATTCAATCTGATCCCCCTTCATAAAGCGACAGATTATGAGAAGATCTGCATCACCGTGGATGATATCAGCCGTCCCGGTCTGCAGCTGGCAGGTTTCTTTGACCACTTTGAGCCTATGCGTTTGCAGGTTCTCGGCAATGTGGAAACTTCCTACCTGCAGAAGCTCAGCAGCGAACAGCGGGCGATCATCTTCGATCATCTGTTTTCCTATAAGATCCCTACTTTGATCATTGCCCGGGGTCTGGAGGCTCTGCCGGAGTGCCTGGAGATGGCTCAGAAGCATGATATCACCATCCTCCGCAGTATGGAGACCACCTCCTACACGGTTTCCAGTCTCATTACGGCGCTGAAGGCATACCTTGCACCCCGTGTGACCCGTCATGGCGTTCTGGTTGAAATTTACGGTCAGGGTATTTTCATCACCGGTGACAGCGGTATCGGTAAAAGTGAGACCGCCATCGAGCTGGTGAAGCGTGGTCACCGTCTGGTTGCCGATGATGCGGTGGAACTGAAGAAGATTTCTTCTTCGGAACTGGTGGGCAGTGCGCCGGAGGTTCTGCGGCACTATATTGAGCTCCGAGGCATCGGCGTTATCAATGTGGCAAAGCTCTTCGGTATGGGCGCCATCAAGGAAAGCTCCAGCATCGATCTCATCATCAACATCGTCCACTGGCAGGATGGGGAGGTCTATGACCGATTGGGTCTGGAATCCCATTATACGGAGATTTTGGGCGTAAAAGTTCCCTCCATCACTGTTCCCGTTACCCCCGGACGAAACATGGCGGTCATCTTTGAGGTTGCCGCTATGAACAACCGCCAGAAGCAGATGGGCTACAACCCTGCCGAGGAATTTACGGAACAGCTGAGCCGGTTCTTCCAGCAGTCCGGCGATGCCATGGCATTTTGAGAAAAACACAGCTTCCTTTTTATAAAGGAGGCTGTTTTTCTTTCCATAAAAGTTCAATTTCCGGTTTTCTTTTCCGGTTGGATGTGGTAAGATAAATAGATAACAAACACCCGGAGGCGTTTATGACCTTTTTTGATATGTTAACCCAGCGTTTTCCCGGTTTGGAACTGCACCGTGCAGAGCCCATGGCAAACCATACATCCTTCCGTATCGGCGGTCCTGCGCCCATGGCATTTCCTGCCTCGGCGGAAGAACTGACGGAATTGTACCGCTATTGTCTGGAGCAGAAAGTTTGTCCTTTGATTTTGGGAGCAGGCACCAATGTTCTTGCCCCCGATGAGGGCTTGGAAACTTTGGTCATCTGCACCAAGGGCCTCTCCAAAATCACGGATATGGGCAACGGCATGATCGAGGCAGAAGCCGGCGTGCCTATGGCGAAGCTGGCCTGCTTTGCCCGTGACCTCGGTCTGACGGGACTGGAATTCTCCCATGGAATTCCCGGCACTGTCGGCGGTGGTGTGTACATGAACGGCGGTGCCTACGGCGGTGAAATGTGTCAGGTGGCTGTCTCCACCGTGGCACTGCTGCCCGATGGCAGCCTGTGGGAGGCAGCAGGGGAGGCGCAGGAATTTTCCTACCGAAACAGTGCCTTCCAAAAGAAAAATGCCCTTATTCTGAAAACAAGATTTCAGCTGAAACAGGGAAAATCTGAAGATATCGCTGAGAAAATGCGGGAACTGATGGAAAAACGCAGAAGCTCTCAGCCTCTGGAACTACCCTCTGCCGGTTCTTTTTTTAAGCGTCCGGAAGGTAACTTTGCAGGAACGCTCATTGAAAAGGCAGGCTTGAAGGGGAAAGGTGTCGGTAAGGCTGCCGTTTCGGAAAAGCATGCCGGTTTTTTGGTGAATTTAGGCGGAGCCACCGCTGCGGATGTGCTGGCAACCATGGCTCTGGTACAGGAAAAAGTGAAAGAATATTCCGGCGTGCAATTAGAGCCGGAAGTGCGGATTTGGTAGGTGTTTTATGCAATTTGTGATTGTTTCCGGCCTTTCCGGTGCCGGTAAAAGTAAAGCAGCCTCTTTTTTGGAGGATATCGGTTTTTACTGTGTGGACAATATGCCCGCAGATTTGATCCCCCAGTTTGCACAGCTTTGTCTGGCCACAAAGGGTCGCTATGAGCGTGTGGCACTGGTGACGGATGTCCGTGCCAATCTGACCTTTGACGGTTTGTTCAAGGCTCTGGACAGCCTCGACCAGATGGATCTGAAATACACCATTGTTTTTGTGGAAGCAGAAACGGATGTCATCATCAAGCGGTACAAGGAGACCCGCCGGAAGCATCCCCTTGCCAAGGATGGAGCTGAACTGGCATCCGTTGTGGAGCGGGAACGGGAACTGCTGGAGCCTATCCGCAACCGGGCCAATGCCATCATCAACACTTCTGCGCTCTCCGTGGCAAAACTCCGGGGCGAAGTTATCAACTTGGTGGCAGGTGATCTGAAGGATCATGCCATGTCAGTGACGGTGACTTCCTTTGGTTTTAAGTACGGTCTGCCGGTGGATGCCGATCTGGTGTTCGATGTGCGGTTTTTGCCTAACCCTTATTATATTGCGGAGCTGAAAAACAAGACCGGCTTGGACGCAGAAGTCAAAGATTTTGTGTTTTCCTACCAGCAAACCAAAGACTTTTTGGAAAAAGTGGAGGAATTGCTGGCTTTTTGCCTGCCTTCCTATGTGGATGAAGGCAAGACCAATCTGGTCGTTGCCATTGGCTGTACCGGCGGCAAGCACCGCTCGGTGTCTGTGGCGAAAGAGTTGGGAGAATTTATCTCCCAGAAGGGCTATGTTACCACGGTCAGCCACCGTGACCTTGGACGCAGATAAGAGAGGAAATTGCCATGTCCTTTTGTTCTCAAGTGAAAGCGGAGCTTTGCCGCCTGCCTCTGCATAAAAGCTGCTGCGCCGTGGCGGAGGCCTATGGCGTACTGCTGTTTTGCAATACTTTCTCCCGAAACGGCATCCGAATCGTGACGGAAAGTGTGGACTTTGCCCAACGGCTGCCTCGGTTGTTCAAAAAGGCTTTCGGTCTGGAATTCGACCAGCTTCCCGAAGCGGAACGGGGAAAACTGGTATTCTCCATGGATGCGCCGGAAAAGATTGTGGCTGTTTATGAGGCCTTCGGACTGGAGCCGGAGACCATGGTGGCTCTGCATATGAACCTGGGCGTTCTGGAGGATGAATGCTGCAAGATCAGCTTCCTGCGCGGTGCTTTCATGGCCGGTGGCTCTGTTACCGATCCGGAAAAGCGGTATCATCTGGAACTGGCCACCTCCCATCATCATGTGAGCCGGGAGGTTTACAGCCTGCTGATGGAACTGGGCTTTTTCCCCAAGAGCGTCGCCAGAGGCGGCAATAGCATTTTGTATTTTAAGCAGAGCGATTATATTGAGGATGTCTTGACCACCCTTGGTGCGCCGGTCAATGCCATGCGCATTATGGAGGCCAAGGTGGAAAAGGATCTGCGCAACGATGTGAACCGCCGTGTCAATTGCGAGACGGCGAACCTTGGAAAGGCCGTGGATGCTGCCCAGGAGCAGCTGGCAGCCATCCGAAAGCTAGAGGCCAGCGGTGCTTATGCCGAGCTGCCGGACAAGCTCCGGAAGACGGCAGAACTGCGGAAACAGCATCCCGAAGCCACCTTGACGGAATTGGCGCAGATGCAGGATCCGCCCCTGACGAAATCTGCCATCAACCATCGGATGCGGAAATTGTTAGAACTCTCTAAACAATAAGGAAAGGAGCCTGACCATGGGCTTTGTTCATCTACATGTTCATACGGAATACAGCCTTTTGGACGGCGCCTGCCGCATCAAGGGGATCATGGACCGTGTCAAGGAGATCGGGCAGGAGGCCATTGCCATCACCGATCACGGCGTTATGTATGGCGTTATCGATTTTTACAGAGCGGCAAAGAAGGCCGGGATCAAGCCCATCATTGGCTGCGAGGTCTATGTGGCACCCAGAAGTCGCCATGACAAAACCTACGGCGTGGATCACGAAGCATTCCATCTGGTGCTTCTCTGTGAAAACGAAACCGGCTACCGCAATCTGAGCTACATGGTCTCTCAGGCCTTTGTGGAAGGCTTTTACGGCAAGCCCCGTGTGGATCTGGAACTGCTCCGTGCCCATCATGAGGGTATCATTGCCCTGTCTGCCTGTGTGGCAGGCCAGATTCCGCAGCTGATTCTTTCCAAAGACTATGACGGCGCCAAGGCCAAGGCTTTGGAGCTTTCGGGTATATTCGGCGAAGGCAATTTCTATCTGGAACTGCAGGATCACGGTCTTGCAGAGCAGCAGGAAATCAATCAGGGAATCCTGCGCCTGTCCAGAGAAACAGGTATGCCTTTGGTCATTACCAACGATGCCCACTATCTGCGCAAAGAGGACAGCCGTATGCAGGATGTGCTCATGTGCGTGCAGATGGGAAAGACGGTGGATGATCCCAACCGAATGCGGTTTGAGACCGATGAATTCTATCTGAAATCCGAAGAGGAGCTGCGCCAGCTGTTCCCCCAGCAGGCGGAGGCCTTTGAAAATACAGTGAAAATTGCAGAACGCTGCAATGTGGAATTTACCTTCGGCAAGTATCATTTGCCGGAGTTCCAGCTGCCGGAGGGCTACGATTCTCTCACTTATCTGAAAGAGCTGTGCGGCAAGGGCTTTGAAGAACGCTACGGCGGAACGCACCCCGAATACCGTCAGCAGCTGGATTACGAGATCGATATGATCGAGAAAATGGGTTTTACGGACTATTTTCTCATTGTTTCGGACTTTGTTCGTTATGCGAAATCTGTGGGTATTCCCGTGGGCCCCGGTCGTGGCAGTGCGGCAGGCTCCATGGTCTCCTATACCCTCCATATCACCGATCTGGACCCTATGCAGTACAGCTTGTACTTTGAGCGGTTCCTGAACCCGGAACGAATTTCCATGCCCGATATCGATATGGACTTCGGTGACACCCGCCGTGGGGAAGTGGTGGATTATGTCCGGGAAAAGTACGGCGAAGACCGGGTGGCTCAGATCGTCACCTTCGGCACCATGGCTGCCAGAGGTGCCATCCGTGATGTGGGCAGAGCCTTGAATTTTACCTATGCTGAGACTGATGTGGTGGCGAAGCTGGTGCCCACCATGCCTTTGCATATCACCTTGGATGAGGCATTGAAGGTCTCTCCGCAGCTGAAAGAGATGTACGATGACGATGAGCGGGTGCGGGAGCTTATCGACACTGCCAGAAGTCTGGAGGGTATGCCCCGCAACACCTCCACCCATGCTGCCGGTGTGGTCATCACAAAGAATCCCGTCCACACCTATGTGCCTCTGGCCACCAATGACGATGTGATCGTCACCCAGTACACCATGACCACACTGGAAGAACTGGGCCTTCTGAAAATGGACTTTTTGGGTCTGCGAAATCTGACGGTCATTGAAGATGCCGTGCAGGATATCCGCAAAAAAGTGCCGGATTTTGATATGAGCAGAATCCCCGATGATGATCCCGACACCTTTGCCATGCTTTCGGCGGGTCAGACCTCCGGTGTGTTCCAGATGGAATCTGCCGGTATGACCGGCGTGTGTGTCCAGCTGAAGCCCCAGTCCATTGAGGATATCACGGCTATTGTGGCGCTGTACCGACCGGGCCCCATGGAATCCATTCCCAGATTTGTGCAAAACAAGTTCAATCCCCAGTCGGTCGTCTACAAGCATCCCATGCTCCAACCCATTCTGCAGGTCACCTACGGCTGCATCGTCTATCAGGAGCAGGTCATTGAGATCTTCCGTCGACTGGGCGGTTTCAGTCTTGGTCAGGCGGATAATGTCCGCCGAGCTATCTCCAAGAAAAAGCAGGATATCATCGTGGCAGAGCGAAAGGCGTTCGTCTACGGCGATCCTCAGCGGAACATCCATGGCGCTGTGGCGGTGGGTGTGCCGGAGGATGTGGCAAACGCTATCTATGATGAGATCTTCGATTTTGCAAACTATGCCTTTAACAAGGCTCATGCGGTCTGCTATGCCAAGGTCGCCTATGATACGGCTTATCTGAAGTGCCATTATCCCAAGGAATATATGGCGGCGCTGATGACCTCGGTGCTGGACAGCTCTGTGAAGGTCTCCGGTTATATCGGCGACTGCAAGGAACTGGGAATCGCTGTTCTGCCCCCCGATATCAACGAGTCCAATGCCCACTTTACGGTAGTACCGGAGGGTATCCGCTTCGGTTTGGCAGCGGTGAAGAATATCGGCAGAGGATTTATTCAGAAAGTTGCATCGGAGCGGGAAAGCGGAGGAAAATTCCGCAGTCTGGAAGATTTTTGTTCCCGTCTTCATGGAACGGAACTGAACAAGCGTGCTGTGGAAAACCTCATCAAATGCGGTGCCTGTGACTGCTTCGGTCTTCATCGCAGTCAGCTGCTGTATATCTATGAAGCGGTGATGGATTCTGTTGCCGACAGCAGAAGACGGAATGTGGAAGGGCAGATGGACTTGTTTGGCTTTGGCGGAGAAACGGAAGAGTCTGCCGTATCCGTCGATGTTCCCAACCTGCCGGAACTGAGCCCCCAGGACCGGATGTCCATGGAAAAGGAAGTAACGGGTCTGTACCTGTCCGGTCATCCTATGGATGACTACCGTGCCATGCTGAAACAGTCTCAGGTGGCTGCCATCGGCGAGATTCTGGAGTGCTTTGAGACCGGTGGTACGGAGTTTGCCGATGAGCAGGTGGTCACTGTTGCCGGTATGGTGCAGCAGATGAAAATGAAGACCACCAGAAACAACTCTCTCATGGCCTACATCACTTTGGAGGATGACACCGGCGCTATGGAAATGCTGGTGTTCTCCAACTCCATCGACCGCTACGGCGGATATCTGACGGAAAATGCAGCGGTAGTCATCTCCGGCAAGATCTCTGTCCGGGATGAAAAAGCCCCTCAGATGATCGTCAATCAGGTGTGGCCTCTGGATGCCTATGCCAAAAACCGTCCTGCCCAGGCACAGCAGCCCAAGGCAGGGAAGCTCTATCTGCAGATCCCTTCGGATAACACCTCTCAGGATCGTCGGACCCGTGCGGTGTTGCAGATGTTCCCCGGCAAAATGCCTGCGGTTTTGTACTACGCCGATACCAAAATCCGGCGGCAGACCTTCTGTGATCCCAAGGAAGAATTGCTGCAGGAACTGCAGGAGATTCTCGGAGAGAAAAATGTTGTCCTAAAATGAGATAAAATTCACACTTGGGCTACAAATTTCGAAAAAAATGTGATATACTCTTATGTTGGAAAAGAGCATGGGAAAGGAGTCTGCTCATGAGAAGAAAAAAGCATATTTTGATCTTGGCAGCGGCCCTTTTCTGTGCACTCTTATGCACAGGCTGCGTTGGTCAGCCGGCAGATACTCTGTATGCTCTGCCCAGACAGCCCGATGAGTATTATGAGCTGCAAAGCGCCATCGATCAGGTGCTGGGCACCGGCGCATCCTACTCCGGCCCCTTGACCGGCTCCAATCAGCAGGCGGTACAGCTTGCGGATCTGGATGGAGACGGACAGGACGAAGCCATTGTTTTTGTGAAGGTGGCCGGTCCTAAGGCCTTGAAGGCCTATATCTTTGACAGCGAGCAGGACGGCACCTATCAAAACACAGCCGTGATCGAAGGGGACGGCAGTGCCTTCGACTCTGCCGACTATGTGCAGATCGATGGAGAGCCGGGGCTGGAGATCATTGTAGGCCGCCAGCTCAGCGAGCAGATATCCCAGTCCCTTGGTGCTTATGCTTATCGGGAAGGTCGGTTGGTGGAACTGATGACTGCCAACTATGCCGAGTATACGGCGGTGGATCTGGACGGCGATGACTGCCGGGATATTTTCATTCTTCGGCAGGAGGTCGATGACCGCACCGATGCGGCAGAGTTATACCGCTACGAAAACGGGCGGATGGTTCGGGAACCGGAAGTGAGCCTTTCCACCGGTGCAAAAGAGATCAAACGCATGGTCACCGGTTATGTCTCTCCCGGTGTTCCGGCTGTATTCGTAGCCAGTACTTATAGCCAGGAAGAGATCGTTACGGATATTTTCGCATTCCTGGACGGAGCGTTCCGCAACATTTCCACCAATGCCGAGACCGGACTCAGCGCACAGACTGTCCGAAATTACAATGTCTATGCGGCAGATATCGACAAAGACGGGCTGGTGGAGCTGCCGACGCCGGTGGCACTGCCCAGCACCCTTGCCACGGAAGAGACCTTCTGGGTCATCGACTGGTTCAATCTGAATGTGGACGGACGGCGCGTGACAAAAATGACCACCTTCCACAGTTATCAGGATGGCTGGTATCTGGAGCTGCCGGAAAGCTGGCATGATAAAATGACCGTATCCCGTACAGTTACGGATCTGGATGTCCATGGATACACCTTCTCCAAATGGAACGGACGGGGCGCTGCTACCGAGGAGATTTTTACGGTCTATGCCTTTACCGGTGAAAACCGGTTGGAGCGTGCAGAGACAGCAGGCTGCTTCCTTCTGGCCGAAAAGGGCGAAACGGCCTATGCAGCTTCCTTTGGAAACTGCCCCTGGGCAAAAGAACTGACTGAAAATGATTTGCAAGCCATGTTCCACTTCATTCAGGTGGACTGGAACAGCGGTGAAATATAAGGAGCATTGGAATGAAGAAAGTTTTGATTTTGGAAGACGAAGTCAGCATCCGCAGTTTCGTCGTCATCAACTTGAGAAGAGCCGGTTATGAAGCCGTGGAAGCTGGCACAGGTATGGAGGCTCTGGAGCAGCTGAAGAACCATCCCGACATCGGTGTGGCCATTCTGGACATCATGCTGCCGGACATCGACGGCTTTGAGGTCTGCCGCAATATCCGTGCCACCAACAAGCAGATCGGCATTATTATGTTAACTGCTCGCAGTCAGGAAATGGACAAGGTTACAGGTCTTATGACCGGTGCCGATGACTATATCACCAAGCCCTTCAGTCCTGCAGAGCTGACTGCCCGTATCGATGCTCTGTATCGCCGAGTGGGCGGTGACTCTGCACCGGACTCCGTGGAAATGCAGCAGGGTCCCTTTGTGCTGAACACCCGCAACCGCACTCTGGATAAGGCCGGTCGGCGGATCAAGCTGACCCAGGTGGAGTATTCCATCATGAAGCTGTTTATGCAGAATCCCGGCAGAGCTCTGTCCCGTGAGGACATTCTGGCTTCCGTCTGGGGTCGTGACTACGATGGCGAGCTGAAGATCGTGGATGTGAATATCCGCCGCCTGCGTATCAAGATCGAGGACGATACGGCCAATCCTACCTATATCACCACTGTCTGGGGCTTCGGCTACAAGTGGGGCGCTTAAAGACATAAAAATTACCCGCAGGGGAGTGAGACACACTGAAGAAGTTTTTGAAATACCAGGGCATCCAGCGCCGTTGGATCCGAAACAGCCTGAGCCTTGTGGTGGCACTGGTGCTGTGCTTTGTCATTGTGTTCTCCGTTTCCTTTACGGTTTACAGCTATTCGAATATCCGGGTGGGTCTGGAGGAAAAGGCCAAGACCACCACAGATTTTTTTGGCAACTATATCAGCCAGAGCTATAACGAGTATTATCAGTCCTGCATCCGTTATGCTCAGACCTTTGAGGATAAAAACCGTGTGGAGCTGCAGTTTATTTCCACCAACGGCAAGCTGGTGGCATCCTCCTACGGACAGTGGGCAGGACAGGCTCCCCAGACTCCCGATGTGGCAGAGGCCATTGCCGGTCAGACCGTAGCTGCCTTCCGAGGCAGAAATCCCCAGACCGGGGAACGGATCATGGCTGTCTCCAATCCAATGGTCTATTCCAACGGCGAAGTCATCGGCGTTCTGCGCTTTGTGACCAGTCTGAAAAATGTGGACCGTCAGATTTGGAAGGGTGCAGGCGCAGCAGTCCTTTTAGGTGTGCTGTTCATTGCATTTATGCTCTACAGCAGCCGGTACTTCATGCGCTCCATTCTGGAGCCTGTGTCTGAAATCACCGCCACTGCCAAGCGTATTGCTGCCGGTTCCTACGGCGCAAGAATCAAGAAGCATCACGATGATGAGATCGGCGAGCTGGCCGATACCATCAATGAAATGTCAGCCCAGATCGCCCAATCGGAAAAGACCCAGACGGAGTTTATCTCCTCGGTCTCTCACGAATTGCGTACACCGCTGACTGCCATTACCGGCTGGGGTGAGACACTCCTTTCTCTGGAGGAGATGGACCCCACGGAAACACGGCGAGGCATGGCCATCATCCTGCGGGAAGCCCGCAGACTGACCGGCATGGTGGAAGAACTTTTGGAATTCACCAGAATTCAGGACGGTCGGTTTACCCTCAATGTGACCATGTCGGATATTTTATCTGAATTTGAAGATACGGTGTTCATGTACGGAAGCCGTCTGAAACAGGAAGGCATCCTGCTGGAATACCTGGAAAATGAGGACGATATCCCGGAAATCCCCTGTGATACCGCCAGAATTCGACAGGTTTTTTTGAACATTTTGGATAATGCCGCCAAGCACGGCGGCGAGGGAAAGAAAATCACCGCCTCTATCCATCGGGAAGAGGAAGATGTGGTGGTTCGTATCCGGGACTTTGGACCCGGTATCCCCGAGGAGGAACTTCCTCATGTAAAGATGAAATTTTACAAGGGCAGCTCCAAGGCCAGAGGCAGCGGAATCGGTCTTTCCGTGTGCGAGGAGATCGTCACCATGCACGGTGGTACGCTGACGCTGGAAAATGCCGAGGGCGGCGGCACCCTTGTAACCATTGCACTCCCCATGGGAGAGGAGTAAAATTATGTCAACTAAAAACCAAGAGAAATTCAAAACTATGATCGGTGGACAGGCGCTTATCGAGGGTATCATGATGCGAGGCCCGGAGAAGCAATCCATTGTGGTACGCAGCCCCGAAGGGCTGGTGGTCAAAACAGAGGAGCTGAAGCTGACGAAGAAAAGCCCTCTTGCACGGCTGCCTCTGATCCGGGGTGTTATGACTTTCGGTGCCAGCATGGTGCAGGGTGTCAAAGCCCTCATGTACTCGGCAGAGTTCTTCCCGGAAGAACAGGAAGAACCCTCCAAGTTCGAGAAGTGGCTGGAAAAGAAGATCGGTTCCGAGAAAATGGAAAAGGCAGTGATCTATCTGGCTGCAGTGCTGGGCATTGCCATGTCCGTGGGTCTGTTCATTCTTTTGCCCACCTTCATTGCCGGTCTCATTCCCGGTCTGACCGGACACTATTTTGCAAGAAATCTCATTGAGGGTCTGGTAAAAATCGTTGTTTTCATGGGATATATGATCTTAGTGTCCAAAATGAAGGACATGAAAAGAGTATTCTCATATCATGGGGCGGAACACAAGACCATCCGCTGCTATGAGGCACAGCTGCCCCTGACGGTGGAAAATGTCCGCCAGCAGACCAGAAAACACCCCCGCTGCGGCACCAGCTTTTTGTTGGTTGTGGTTTGCATCAGTATTCTGATGGGTGCAGTGATCCGTGTGGATCATATGCTTGCCCGCATGGGTCTGCATCTGTTGCTCCTGCTGCCCATCGTGGCGCTGGCTTATGAACTGAACCGCTGGGTGGGTCGTCATGATAACTGGCTCAGCCGTATTCTCACAGCACCCGGTCAATGGATGCAGAATTTTACCACCTATGAACCCGATGATTCCATGATCGAAGTGGCCATCAAGGCACTGGAGGAAGTCCTGCCGGAGCAGGAGGGCGCTGACGAATGGTGACCTACGGGGAGCTGTATCGCCGTATCCGATTTGCTTTGGAGCATTCCGAAGGACAGCAGGCAGGCACCATCGCCAGAGAGCTGATAGCAATGGCCTCCGGTTATGAACCGGCTGCCATTATGGGAATGCAGTCTGTTTTCGTATCCGACTGCGTGGAGCGCAGTGCCATGGAGCTGACCGGTCGCTTTCTTGCAGGAGAGCCCCTTGCCTATATTCTGGGCAAATGGAGCTTCTACGGCATGGAACTGACGGTGACGCCCGATGTGCTCATCCCCAGAGACGATACCATGGCTGTGGTGGATCTGGCTTTGGAACAGCGGAAGTGGATGCCCTCCAATCCCAGAATTCTGGATCTTTGCACCGGCTCCGGCTGTATCGGGCTTGCGTTGGCAAGCCAGATCAAGGATGCCCGTGTGACCTTGGCGGATCTGTCTGCCAAAGCTTTGCGGATCGCAAAGAAGAATGTGACGGATCTGCGCCTGACAGGTCGGGTCTCCTGTATTCAGGCAGATGCCATGATGCCTGCCAGCAGCTTTTTGGGACAGTTCGATCTGCTGATCTCCAATCCTCCCTATATCACCGGTGCGGAAATGGAGCAGCTGCAGCCCTCTGTCCGTGACTACGAACCCCACATGGCGCTCCACGGCGGTGAGGACGGATTGGATTTCTACCGTGCCATCGTGAAGAATTACGCACCGGCGATCAAAGACGGCGGCTATCTGTGCTTTGAGTTCGGTATGGGACAGGAAAAAGCCGTCTGCGATATTCTGGAAGCAAACAAATTTGAAGTTCTGCGGCTCAAAGAAGACACCGGCCGCATTACCCGAGCAGTACTATCTAAAAAGAGAGAGGAAGCATGAACATGAAGAAGGGTAACATGGAAACGCAGGCTCCCGCCAGCGACAAGAGAAAAGCACTGGATACTGCCATTGCGCAGATCGAAAAGAATTTCGGTAAGGGTACCGTTATGCGTCTGGGCGACCGTCCCGAGATGCAGGTGGATGCCATTCCCACCGGCTCCCTGGCGTTGGATGCGGCACTGGGTATCGGTGGCGTTCCCAAGGGCAGAATCATTGAGATCTATGGACCGGAGTCCTCCGGTAAGACCACTCTGGCTCTGCATATCGTGGCCTCTGCCCAAAAGATGGGCGGCGAAGTGGCATTCGTGGATGCTGAGCATGCACTGGACCCCGACTATGCCGCTGCCATCGGCGTGGATATTGACAATATGCTGGTCTCTCAGCCCGATACCGGCGAGCAGGCACTGGAGATCACCGATGCACTGGTTCGTTCCGGTGCTGTGGATGTGGTGGTTGTGGACTCTGTTGCCGCTCTGACCCCCCGTGCTGAGATCGAAGGCGAAATGGGCGATACCTTTGTGGGTTTGCAGGCCAGACTCATGTCTCAGGCACTGAGAAAGCTGGCCGGCAACATTTCCAAGACCAACTGCGTGGTCATCTTCATCAACCAGCTGCGTATGAAGATCGGCGTCATGTACGGCAACCCCGAAACCACCACCGGCGGCAACGCACTGAAGTTCTATGCCTCTGTCCGAATTGATATCCGCCGCACAGAAGCCATCAAGAACGGCTCTGAGATCATCGGCAACCGCACCCGTGCCAAGATCGTCAAGAATAAAGTGGCACCTCCTTTCAAGGAAGCCATTTTTGATATCATGTACGGCGAAGGCATTTCCAAGTGGGGCGAACTGGTGGATCTGGCTGTGCAGCTGGATATCATCCAGAAGTCCGGCAGCTGGTTCTCCATGGGTGAGGAGCGCATCGGTCAGGGTCGTGATGCCGTCAAGGCCTATCTGATCGCCAATCCCGATGTGGCTGCTCAGGTGGAAGCCGAGGTTCGTGAGAACCTGTATAAGATCACCGGCGGCAAGCCCAAAATGGCTGCCAAGCCTGCTGCACAGGCTGTCAGCGTGGACGCGGAAGACTTTGATGATAATTGAGAAATTGGAGCCTATGATCCGACAGGAGCACACTTTCCGTGTGCTCCTGTCGGATGGCTCTGTTATTAAGACACAGGATTATGTGATCGCAGATCTGGGACTTTACCCGGGTATGGAGCTGGATGAAGATGCCCTGTCGGCATTGAAAGCTGCTGCTGCCAAGGCCTCTGCCAAACAGCGTGCGGTGAAGATCATCTCCGCTGCCGGTGTTTCCAAAGAGGAACTGCGCCGCCGTTTGACCCAAAAGGGGGAGACGGCGGAAGATGCAGAGGAGGCTGTCCAATGGCTCAGCGAATTGCAGCTGCTGGATGATGCCAAAACGGCAGAGCAGATCGTCCGTTCTGCCATCCATAAAGGCTATGGGGAAGCCAGAATCAAGCAGATTTTGTTTGAAAAGCGTATTCCCAAAGAGTACTGGCAGCAGGCATTGCAGGAGATCCCTGCGATGGATGATGCCATCGATCAGTTTCTCCGGCAGCGGCTTCGGGGCTGTCAGCCGGATCAAAAAGAAATCAAGCGCATGACCGATGCGCTTTTGCGCCGGGGCCACAGCTGGCAGGATATCCGTGCCGGTCTGAAACGGTACAATGAGGCTCTGGAACTGGAATGGGAGGAACCCTATGACTGAACGAATCGGTATGGTCAGCCTTGGCTGTGCCAAAAATCAGGTCAACGCAGAGCAGATGCTCTATTTACTGCAGGAGGCAGGCTATGCCATCTCCGGCGATCCCGATGGCTGTGATCTGGCCATCGTCAATACCTGCGGTTTTATCGACAGTGCCAAAACGGAAGCCATTGACAATATTCTGGCCCTGGGTGCTCTGAAAGCAGAAGACAGATTGGGAAAAATTCTGGTCACCGGCTGTCTGGCCCAGCGGTATCAGGAGGAGATTCTCCGGGAAATGCCGGAAGTGGACGGTATTTTAGGTACCGGCAGCTATGATGATATCGTGCCCACTGTCCGAAAGATACTGGACGGCAAGCAGGTCTGCGAGTTTGGTGACATTGATGCGCCCCTCAGCGAAACCGGTCGTGTACTGACCAGCCCGGACTATTATGCCTACTTAAAAATTGCAGAAGGCTGCGACAATCACTGTGCTTATTGCGTCATTCCGTCCCTTCGGGGCAAGTACCGCAGCCGGGAACTGGATGATGTGCTCTATGAAGCCCGGATGCTGGCACAGGACGGCGTTAAGGAAATCATCGTGGTGGCCCAGGATATCTGCCGCTACGGCATTGATCTGGACGACCATGAGATGCTCCTGCCCAAGCTCATGAGAGAGCTTTGCAAAATCGATGGGATTCATTGGGTGCGTCTGCACTATCTCTATCCCGATGTGCTCACAGACGAAATGATCGATGTCATTGCCAGTGAGCCGAAGATCGTCAAGTATCTGGATATTCCCATCCAGCATATCAATTCCCAGATTCTGAAAAAAATGAACCGCCGTGGTGATCGGCAGTTCTTGGAGGCACTGTTCCGCAAGCTCCGTCAGCGAATTCCCGGTTTGGTGCTGCGTACCAGTCTCATTGCAGGTTTGCCCGGTGAGGGGGAAGAAGAATTCGAGGAATTGTGTCAGTTCCTGCGGGAGTTCCGTCTGGAGCGTGTGGGCGCCTTTGCGTTCTCTCCTGAAGAGGGAACGGTGGCTGCCGCCATGGAGTATCCGCCCACGGAAGTGGCGCAGCAGCGTGCTGAGCGGCTGGCTGAGATCCAGTCCCGGATTATGGATGAATACAATGACAGTTTGATCGGTAAGACCATGGAAGTCCTCTGCGAGGGCTGGGACGAGGAGGAAGAGGCCTACTACGGCCGTTCCTATGCTGATAGTCCCGACATTGACGGCAAGGTCTGGTTCGCTGCAGAGCGGACGGTCCGACCCGGTGAATTTGTCATGGTGCAGATCACCGATGTCTATGATGGAGAACTGATCGGAGAAATGGAGGAAGAACAATGACAACCGCAACAAAAATTACTTTGGCCCGTGTGGCTTTGATTCCTGTGTTTATGGTGGTTCTGCTGCTGGGTTACAAGTGGCCTGCCATGATTATTTTTGCCATTGCCAGTCTGACGGATTTTGTGGATGGCTACATTGCTCGGCATTACAATCAGACCAGTGATTTTGGTAAGTTCCTGGACCCTCTGGCAGATAAGCTGCTGGTGGTGGCTGCCATGCTGATCTTTATCCAGCAGGGCCGTATGCCTGCCTGGGTGGTCATGCTGGTGCTGGCTCGTGAGTTTGCTGTCTCCGGTCTGCGGATGGTGGCTGCTAAAGAGGGTACCGTTCTGGCTGCCGGTTTCAGCGGCAAGGTCAAGACCTTCTCCACCATGGTCGGTCTGTGCGCCATGATGGTTCTGCCCTTTGTGTGGCTGGATTGGGTGGTCATTGCTGTCATCGCCGTAACGACCCTTTACTCCGGCATTGAGTATTTCGTCCAGAACTGGAAAGTATTTCACTTCTAAAAAAAGTGTCGCTTCTGTCAAGAAGCGACACTTTTTTTAGAGGGGATCTGTGCCAGAACGACACCGGCAAAAACCAGACCGCAGCCGATCAGTTCCGGTAAGGACAGCCGCTCACCGATGAGCAGCCAACCGGACAGCACGGAGAATACAGACTCCAGACTCATCAGCAGAGAAGCGGTGGTGGGTTCCGTGCGGGCCTGACCCAGAATTTGAAGGGTATAACCGGCACCTGCGGAGAGGATGCCGGAAGAGGCGATGGGCAGCCAGCACTGTTTCAGAGAAGAAAGGGTAATATCTTCTGTAAAGACTGCGATGACCAGACAGATGATGCCGCAGACAAAGAACTGCAAACAGCTGAGCCGAACACCGTCCACATGGGGGCTGAAATGATCGATCACCAGAATGTGACCGGAAAATGCCACAGCGCAGAGAATCAAAAGAATTTCACCAATACCCATGGTCATGTCCCCGGCGCACAGAAGGTACAGGCCGATGAGTGCCAGTATAACGGCGAGCCAGACCCAGGGCGAGACCTTTTTTCGGAAGAACAAGCCGATGATAGGTACCAGAATGATGTACAGAGCTGTCAGGAAACCGCCTTTACCGGCCTCGGTGGTCATAAGACCGACCTGCTGCAGGGCGCAGGCGGTAAAGAGAAACAGACCGCAGAAGCATCCTGCAATAAGCAGGGTTTTCTTCTCTTTTGGTGCAGTTGGCTTTTTACTGATGCCGCTTTTATCCAGTATGGCGATCACAGGCAGCAGCACCAGACTGCCCAGCAGAGACCGAACAGCCAGGAAGGTGAAGGGACCCACATAATCCAGCCCCACGACCTGGGCTACAAAGGAGGCACCCCAGATCATGGCTGCCAACAACAGCATACCATTGCCAATCATTTGTTTCGACATAACAAGACCTCTTTTTGCCAATTTCCGTTACAGTATCACTTTCCTGGGAGGAAGTCAAGAGGCTTGATGAACAGTAGGAAAACTGCTATAATAAAACAAAGGAGTGATTGGATGGAAGACCTGTTTATCCCAACGCTGCATACATTTGAAAACAACAATATTTTTACCGGCAGCTGGGGTCAGCTTCGTTTCAAGGTTACCCCGGCCATCACCATGAAGACACCCAAAGAGGTGGATATGGAGGCCAGTTCCATGAAGGCAGAGTTCTGGCACGGTCTGTTTTGCTATGAAAAAAGCGACATCGAGGAGGAACGGGTGTTTCCCCTCAGCCCGGAAGGTCGGGAAGAAATGATCGCCTGGTTAAAGGAAAATACATGAAAGAGGTTGTCAAAGAACTACGAAATAGTCTTTTGTGACTGAGTAGCGGGGAAAGTGTGAAAGGGGCAAAAAGTCCCTTTCGCGTTCAATAAACAGGTTTTCTGAACTTTCACAAAAAGTTCAGAAAACCGCACAGCGGGGCAAAAAGACTTTTTTGACACGCTGAAAGAGGTTGGCGCTTAGCGTCAACCTCTTTGCCATTTATCTCTGGTTCTGTCTGCTGTTCTGATTGTTGTTCTGGTTGTTCTGCTGGTTCTGCTTCTGGTTATTGTTCTGGTTCTGCTTGTTGTTCTGGTTATTCTGATTCTGGTTCATTTCAGTTTCCTCCTTGTTTCGTAGTTGGGTACCGCGCCTTTAGTATGACCGCTTTTTTCAGGATTTATCCTTGGGCTTAAAAATCAGTGCCGCCAGCAGTCCAAAGAAGATCGCCGCAGTGATGCCGCCTGCAGAGGCTTTCAGACCACCGGTCAAAGCACCCAGCAGACCGTCCTGCTGTACGGCTTCTTTTACGCCCTTGGCAAGGGTGTTGCCAAAGCCGGTGAGGGGAATGGTGGCACCGGCGCCGCCCCATTTGACCAGGGGTTCATAAACACCCACGGCGCCCAGTATGACACCGACGACCACATAGGCGACTAAAATTCGTGCCGGTGTCAGTTTTGTTTTATCAATGAGAATCTGACCGATGGCGCACAGAACACCGCCCAGTAAAAATGCTTTCAGATAATCCATCTTATCTCCTTTCCGAACCGATGGAGACGGCATGGCAGACTGCCGGAATACTCTCACCCTGTTGGGTGGAGAGGGGAGAGAGCAAAGCACCGGTTCCGCAGAAAAGAATATTCTTATATTTCCCTTTTGCCATCTGGCGCAAAAGATAACCGCAGAGTACCACAGAACCGCAGCCGCAGCCGGAACCGCCTGCGTGGACATCCTGTTTTTGCAGGTCAAAGATCATGGTGCCGCAATCATCGTAAACGCCGCCAATGCCTGCACCGTCTCTGCGGAACAGATCCAGCAGGATCTCCTTACCTACCAGACCCAGATCGCCGGTGACGATGAGATCATAGTCGGAAGGGGACAGGTTCAGATCGTCAAAATGGGCTCGGATGGTTTCATAAGCGGCAGGCGCCATGGCAGCGCCCATATTATTGGCATCGGTGACACCCTGATCCACCACCGTTCCCGTGGTTGCTGCATTGATATACGGCCCGTGGTCACGGAGCCCCAAAAGGATGCACCCGGCACCGGTGACAGTCCACTGTGCCGTCGGCGTCCGCTGACCGCCATAGCCCAGAGGGAAGCGGTACTGCCGCTCTGCTGAAGCGAAATGGGAGGAACTCATGACCCCTGCAATGGAGGCATATCCGCCATTGACGGACATGGCGGACAGACACAACCCCTCTGCCATGGTGGAACAAGCCCCGTAGAGCCCCAGAAAGGGCACACCGGTGTTGCGGACGGCAAAACTGGAACTGATACACTGGTTCAGCAGATCACCGCCATACAGCGCATCCAGATTCTTGTCATGGAGACCGGCCTTTCGTTTGGCAGTTTCCAGAGCCAAAAACTGCATCTGCCGCTCTGCCTTCTCCCAGGTCTGTTGTTTGAAGGTGGTATCGGTGGTGGTATAGTCAAAATAAGCGGAAAGCGGTCCTTCCTGTTCCTTCTTGCCCACAATGGAGGCTGCGGACAAAATGGACGGATGCCGATCAAAAACAATACTTTGCCTGCCCTTGCGTAGGCTTCCCAAAGTTCATCACTCCTTTTGCCTTATTATGCGAGCAAATGATGAAATTATTGCAATCGGTTGTCTCAAAACGGGTTTTATGGTACAATCCTATGGAATGAATTTACCGAAACGGAGTGTTTCCATGAAAATTGGAAATTTGGAAGTAAATGGACAGACTGCCCTTGCGCCTATGGCCGGGGTCACAGATTGGGCATACCGCACAGTCTGTGCAGAACTGGGTGCGGCTTTGACCGTGACAGAAATGGTCTCCTCCCGGGCATTGGTCTATCAGGATAAAAAAAGTGTGGGGCTTTTGAAAAAGACCCCCATGGGTATTTGCGGTGCACAGATTTTTGGCAATGACCCGGAGATCATGGCAAAAGGTGCTCAGTTGGCGCTGGGTCACAGTGGTTGTGATTTTATCGATATCAACATGGGCTGTCCCATGCCGAAGATCGTCAATAACGGTGACGGCAGTGCGCTGATGAAAGATCCGCAGCTGGCAGGAAGGATCGTCCGTGCCGTTGTGGATGCGGTTGATGTGCCTGTAACGGTCAAAACCAGAATTGGCTGGGATCGGGGCAGCATCAATGTGGTGGAACTGGCAAAAATAGTGGAAGATAACGGGGCTGCAGCTCTGGCAGTCCATGGAAGGACCAAGTCTATGCTCTATTCCGGTCGAGCCGATTGGGATACCATCCGGGAAGTAAAACAGTCGATCTCCATTCCCGTCATCGCCAACGGCGATATTTTCGGCGGCAAAGAGGCGGTGCAGTGTCTGGAACGGACAGGTGCCGACATGGTCATGATCGGCAGAAGCGCTTTCGGCAACCCATGGGTGTTCCGCGAGGCCAATGAGGCTTTGGCTGGCGAGGAAATCTCTGAACTGCCGCCTCTCAGCCAGCGAATCGATGTAGCTTTGCGGCAGTATGAGCTGGCAAAAGAGGACAAAGGGGAGCATATCGCCTGCCTGGAGGCCAGAAAGCACTTTGCATGGTACTTGCGGGGTGTGGCTTACAGCAATTACTATAAAGAACAAATTTCTGCCATACAGACGGCAGAGGATGTATATAAGATCGCAGCAGGCATCAAGCGGGATCTGAGGTGAGTCATGATGGATGAAAAAGCCCTCATCAGGCAAATATTGGCAGGAGATCAGGATGCGTTTGCCCAGTTGGTGCAGACCTATCAGAAGCCTGTGTATAACCTTTGCCTGCGAATGGTATCCAATCCCACAGATGCGGAAGATCTGGCCCAGGAGGCCTTTGTGAAGGCCTGGCGGGGGTTGCGGTTTTACAAGCATGAAGCGGCGTTTTCTACATGGCTGTATCGATTGACTTCCAATGTCTGTATTGACTTTCTGCGGAAACAGAAGCGGCAGAATACCATTTCTCTGACCATGGAAGAAGATGGCGAACAGGAACTGGAAGTGCCCGATACAGGGCCTTTGCCGGAGGAGCGGGTGCTCCACAGGGAAAAACAGCAGGCAGTTTCTGAAGCTATGGCACAGCTGGAGGAGGAATACCGTTTGGCTCTGACCTTGCGTGTGGTGAATGAACTGTCTTACGAACAAATCGCAGAGGTTCTGGACATCAAAGTGGGGACGGTCAAATCCCGCATTGCAAGAGCCAGAGAACGGCTGAGAAAGAACCTTCTTGAAAATGGGAACATTTTTGGGAATATTTCGTCCAATCAAACAGAGAGGAGGCGAGACCATGAAATGTGAAGATGCGCTGCTGCTCATCAGCGGTCATATAGACGGGGAAAACACACCGCAAGAAGAACAACTGTTGCAGGAGCATTTGGCAGATTGTGAGGCTTGCAGAGCGGTTTTGCAGGCATACACAGAAGCGGATATGGGAATCGCCTCTTTGACCGAAGAAGCGCCTGCCGACCTGTGTGAGAAGGTCATGGCTTCCATCGGTGCACCGAAGAAAAAGCAAAGATGGCTGCCTGTGCTGGCGGCAGCGGCAGCTGTTGCACTGGTGATCGGTCTCGGCTCCGGTCATATGCCTGCGATGCAGCAGGAAGAAGCCGTGCCGATGGTGGCAAGAACTATGGATGTGGAATTTGCAGAGCCTGCAAACTTCTTCCCGGAGATCAACGGTCAGATTCTTTCCGATGTCCGCAGAGCCTATGTGGTGGAAGTCTCTGAACTGCTGCCGGAGATGGAGAACTGTCCTTATGAGGAATTGGAAGACGGCTCCTTGCTGTATTTGCTGCCCTCAATGGAAATGGCTGTGGAATTGAGCGAAACATACGATCTGGAGCTGTTTTTCCATCAACAGGCAGAAAAAGCCTATGCTTTGCTGACCGTAAAGGGGGAGTGATTGTGCTTAGGAATATCGTGTTTGATATGGGAAATGTGCTGCTCCGCTTTGAGCCGGATCTGTTTATTGAGGCGCTGGGTGTCACCGATCCCGAAGTTCACAGCCTGCTCAGGCGGGAAGTGTTTGGTTCTGTGGAATGGGTTTTGCAGGACTGGGGCACGCTGACAGAAGCAGAATCCTCTGAAATCGTCTGCGCCCGCCTGCCGGAAGAACTGCGGCAGATGGCAAGAGATTTGATCTTCCGCTGGGATGAGCCCATCCGACCCATTGCAGGCATGGCAGAACTGATCCGTGACTGCAAAGAAGCGGGACTGGGCATCTATTTGCTTTCCAATGCCTCTGTCCGCCTGCCGGAATACTGGCCCCATGTCCCCGGACAGGAATACTTTGACGGCATTGCCGTTTCGGGACTGCTGCACATGGTCAAGCCCATGCCGGAGATCTATCGCCATGTGCTGGATACATACGGTTTGAAGGCAGAGGAGTGCCTCTTTGTGGATGATATGCCATTGAATGTCTCCGGCGCTCTGCAGGTGGGCATGAAGGGCTTTGTCTTCCGTGGTGATGCTGATGGATTGCGGCAGGAACTGAAAAATCAAGGCGTTGCCCTTGCATAAAAAGGAAAAACTCCTTTGTGCCGTTGGCACAAAGGAGTTTTTTGAATATCATTCTTCCGGAAGAAGCTCAGCTTGACGGGCAACGCGGGCCATTTCTTTTCGGCTCTGTTTCAGGGCAATGGTCTGCATGACAATGACCACAGCCATCAAAACGGTGAATACGGCAAAGGCCAGCTTATAGTCGCCAAAAATATCGTAGCATACATTTCCGAAGGGAGAACCGATGGCAAAGCCTGCATAGTTGGCTGCTGCATAGCAGCCGACTATTTTATCAAAGCTCTTGTCGCCAAAGAATTCGGAGGCGAAGATCGGCAGCATAACGGTTTCCAGAGGCATGGCAAGATTGTTGATGGGCATCCGAATCCAAGCCAAAGCCTGTCCGGCGGGTGTATTACTTAAAAATATAAACCGATACAGTAGAAAACATGGCACAGCCCAGACTGACAAACAACGGCAGCTTGATGCCAAAACGGTCGTTCTTGCAAAATTGCGTGAAGTTTTGAATACTGCTACATATTGAAATGCGATTTCAATATGTAGCAGTATTTTGAGTCCGGTAGTTTGAATGTCATACAAAAAGAAAAAGAACGCAAACAGTTTGTTCGCGTCCTTCTTTGGTGGAGATGATGGGAATCGAACCCATGTCCGAAAATAACTTGACAGGACTTTCTTCGGGCGGAGTTTGTTATTTAAATTCCCTTACCATGGCGTGAACAAACACACTCCACAGCTTGGTAGAGTCATTATGCATGGGCGAGTCAACTCTTTCCCGCCGCACGGTCACCACTCAAATCACACCCAAGCCCGGCTCGTGGTCCTTCCGGGGAGGATGGGCCGCTAATTAAGCAGCAGCCAGAACAGAGTTATTTCTGTCAGTTAATTTTAAAAGAATTGCCCGGTTTAAAGAGGTCAGACACCTCTGCCCGCTTATCCAGCCTCACTATCCCCGTCGAAACCAGTGCATCCCCATGTAGGGGGCGAGTCAACTCGCCCCGTAGAAAGCATTAGAAGCGACCGTAGGGATCCTTCAGTTTTTCAGGTTCGGGATACTCTTCGCCGAAAGTCTCCACAGTGATGGAGGCGATCTTTTGCTCGGTGAGAGGACGATCCTGCATATTGGTCTTGACGGCTGCGATGGCATCCACCACATCCATGCCCTCGGTGACCATGCCAAAAGCGGCATACTGACCGTCCAGGAAGTCGCCGTCTTCATGCATGATGAAGAACTGGCTGCCTGCGGAGTTGGGGGACTGGGCTCTTGCCATGGACAGGACGCCACGCTTGTGGGTCAGGGGGTTGGCAACGCCATTGAGCTTGAATTCACCCTTGATGCAGTAGCCGGGACCACCGGTGCCGGTGCCCTGAGGGCAGCCGCCCTGGATCATAAAGCCGGAGATGACCCGATGGAAGATCAGACCGTTGTAGTAGCCCTTATTGGCCAGAGAGATGAAATTCCGTACGGACTGAGGAGCGATCTCGGGGTACAGCTCAGCGACGATCTTGCCGCCGTTGGCCATTTCAATTGTAACAACAGGATTTGCCATATCAAACATTCCTTTCTTTCAAGGCACGGTCCATCTGCCGTTTGGCATCCTTTTTGGCCGCATCCTCGCGTTTGTCATAGAGTTTTTTGCCCTTGGCAAGGGCGATTTCCACCTTCACCAGGGAACCCCGGAGATAAACTGACAGGGGAATGAGGGCGTAGCCGTCCTGCTTGACCTTGCCGAAGAGGTGGTTGATCTCACGCTTATGCATCAGCAGCCGTCGGGGACGCAGGGGGTCTTTGTTGAAGATATTACCCTGCTCATAGGGACTGATGTGCATCTGCTTGATCCAGAGTTCTCCGTCCTTGATCTGGCACCAGGCTTCTTTCAGATGCATGGTACCTTTGCGGATGGATTTGACCTCTGTGCCGAACAGCTCGATGCCGGCTTCAAATTTGTCTTCCACGAAATATTCATGATAAGCCTTGTTGTTTTTGGCAATGATTTTGATGCTGTCTTTCGCCATGCCGGTTCACCTCGCTGGAACATCAGTATAACATATTTCCCCGAAAATGAAAAGAGCAAACAGGAAATTTCCATGGTGGAACATACCACTTGCAATTATCGAACAAATGTGCTAATATAAAACAAACAAATGTTCGAGGTGAGAAGCGATGGACTGTGAAAATCTGCCCATTCAGGTCATCGTCCATTGCGATGCCCAAGGGGAACTGCGACCGCTGCGGTTTCGGTATGAAGACCAGCAGCATCAGATCCACACCATTCAGGTGGAACAGGTCACAGACAGCCGGAAAGTGGAATTCGTGGGAATTGAGGCGATTTTATACCTGTGTAAGGCCCAAGTAGACGGCAAAGAACACCTGTACGAACTGAAATATACGGTACAGACCCATAAATGGGTGTTGTTCCGGCAGATTTATTGAGGTCGGTCATGGCGGAGAAGATTATTTTTCATATCGATGTGAATAGTGCCTTTCTCTCCTGGACGGCTGCTTATCGGTGCAAAGTATTGGGGGAGGCGTTTGACCTGCGGGAAGTGCCGTCGGTCATTGCGGGGCAGAAGGACTCTCGGCGAAGTATCGTTCTGGCCAAAAGTACGCCGGCGAAGAAATATGGCATCAAAACAGGGGAACCTCTTGGGATGGCACGGGAGAAATGTCCCAATTTGCAGGTGGCGGAGCCGGATTATGACCTGTATCTGTCTGCCTCCCGGAAGCTAATGGAGCTGTTGCGGCAGGTGTCGCCCTTGGTGGAGCAGTTTTCCGTTGATGAAGCATGGGTGGATATGACCGGTACCCAGCGGCTCTACGGCAGCCCTGTATTTGCTGCCCAATGGCTGAAAGACCGCATTTACCAGGAGCTGGGTTTTACAGTGAATATTGGCGTTTCTTCCAATAAAATGCTGGCAAAAATGGCAGGAGAACTGGAAAAACCCAACAAGGTCATAACTTTGTTCCCTTGGGAAATGGAGAAAAAACTGTGGCCGTTACCTGTCCGGGAGCTGTTTTATGTGGGCAAAGCCACAGAGGATAAGCTGCACCGTATGGGCATTTATACCATCGGTCAGCTGGCAAAAGCAGACCCCGGAGAGCTGCGGAAGAAACTCTATAAACATGGCGAGACCATCTGGCATTTGGCCAACGGACGCAATGCAGACCCGGTGCTGCCGGAACTGCCGGAAAATAAAGGCTATGGCAATGCTATGACCACCCCACGGGATGTGACGGATCTGGCCTATGCCCAGCAGGTGCTGCTGAGCCTTTGTGAAACGGTGGCGGCACGGATGCGGCGGGATGGACAGACCGGTCGGTGTGTGTCTCTGCAATGGCGCACAGCCCAGTTTGAGAATTTTTCCAGTCAGCGGCAGCTTCCTTCAGCCACAAACAGTACCACAGAGATCTACGAGGCAGCCTGTGGGATTTTGGAACAGGTGTGGGATAAAAAGACACCCCTGCGGCAGCTGGGTGTCCAGCTGAGCAGGGTGTCTCATGAGCCTTATCGGCAGTATAGCATGTTTGATACCAGACGGTTTGATAAACTGGAAAAGCTGGATACAGCCATAGATGCCATCCGGGAGAAGTTTGGCGAGGAAGCTGTTTGCCGAGCATCTGTGCTTTCTTTCCAGGATCCCAGAAAAGGCTCCCGATCTGTGGCTTTTCATGTCCAGCTGTAAAGGAAAATGCCCATCTGAAGCAGCAGAATCACTGGCAGACCGATGGAGAAAAGCGGTTTTCTGGTCTTATGGCGAAAAAATACCATGCCGCAAATGATACCAAGGCTACCGCCAAGAATACCGATGCCTAAAAGCACCTTTTCCGGGATACGGAATTGATGCTTTTGGGCTTTTCTTTTGTCAATCAGCATAAGAAGGCAGGCTGCTGCATTGATTAAAATAAGGTAGAGCATAAATCATCCTTTCGGAGGTGGCGACATGAAACTTTTGGTGTTGATTTCTCTTATTTTGGTACTAAGCGGCTGCAGCTTACAGACCGCAGCATGGGAAACCGTCACAGACAGTGTATCCCAACAGAAACAGGCAGCTTATGATATTACAGTTGGTCTGTCGGAGAGTGCTCTGACAGACCAGACGGATCTATGCAGTCGATACGAAACCCAGTCCTTGCAGGTAGAAACGCAGATCTTTCAGGCGGCAGATCTGAATGGGGCAGTTCGATACCTCAGCGGTTTCGAGGCGGAAAAACTGACGATTTTGCAGACAAGCCGCTTTGATCTGCCGGAATATCAGTTCGCATGGTACAGCCAGACGGAAGAGGGCGGCAGACTGTATCGAGCCGATTTGGTTATGGACGGAATGAATTGCTATGCAGTGGTGTGCAGCTTCCCGGAACAGGCAGGGGAGTCCGCGTGGACAGAAGCAAGACAGGTCTTTTCTTCCTTTGGACTGTCGCCTACGGAACTGGTATAAAGGAAGCAGATCGTATCCTCTTACAGCAGTTTGTTGAGAAGTGCAATGCAGCCTGCGGTCACATCATTCCAGGTGGCGTCAAAATCGCCGGTGTACCAAGGATCAGCAACGCTTCGACTGCTGTCGGCGTGCTCCAGTAACAGAGACACTTTGCCTTCGGGATCGCTGCCGATAATGCGGTCCAGATAACGAAGGTTGGAGGTATCCATGCAAATCAGATAGTCATAGTGGGCATAGTCAGATTTGGTTACCTGACGGGCGAATTTACCATCACAGGAAATACCGTTTTCAGCCAGCTTTCTTCTGGCAGGCGGATAGACCGGATTTCCTAACTCCTCACGGCTGACAGCAGCGGAGGCAATCTCAAACCGGTCAGCAACACCGGCCTTTTTCACCAAATCCTTCATAACAAACTCAGCCATAGGGCTGCGGCAGATATTGCCGTGGCATACGAAAAGAATTTTAATCATATATAAAATCACCTTAAAATGTGTAAATTTTCTTGTTATTTCAATGTTTTCTTTACTTTTTGAACGAATAATTTCTTGTCTGTTTTCTGAGTGAACTTATAAATCTACATAAATCTTTATAACTTTTCTCGCAAATGGTGTCAAATTGGTGTCAGTTTTGGTGTCAGCTAAAACGGGAAAAGATTCTTTGATTTCAGCGATTTGCGGCAATCTTTGCGTGCGCTTTTTCGGCGGCAACATAGCTGGAATGGGTGTAGGTGTTGAGTGTAGTATAAGCATCAGCGTGTCCCATAAGGTATTGCAGGTTTTTGATCTCCATTCCCGCATTTGCCATCTCAGTACAAAAGGTATGGCGCAACACATGAGGCGTAATTGAAGGTAATTTGTCATCGTGACTCTTATTGTAGTTGTCGATGATCCGCTTCATTGCGTGTTCCAAATGTCCTGCAACTTTCGGTTTTCCGTCCTTGTCCAAGAAGAGAAAACCAGAATGCCCATTTATCAGCATTTCGACCTTCGGTGTCTTGCGGTTTTGAATCACATTCTGAAATGCCTGATACACTGCACCATCCATCGGAACATAGCGTTCTCCACTGTCAGTTTTGGGTTTTTCAATATAATACTCACAGTTTCGGGTGCGTGTGAGCTGCCGCTCTACTCTGATTCTGCGTTCTTTGAAGTCAATATCCGACTTAGTAAGGCCGTACAATTCAGAGATTCTAAGGCCAGTCCCAAGCAGTATAATGATTTCGTCATAGTATCTTCTGCGGCATTTATCGCCTAAGACATATGCCAGATACTTTTCCTTTTCCTCTTGGCTGAGAGCCTTGCGGGTTACAGAATCATTAGGGACAACATCAACCACACGGAAAGAAAATGGATTGCGGCGAACAATGTCATCCTCAACCGCCATCTCAAACGCTGGTCTAAGTACGCCTCGTACTGTGGTTATGGAACTGTACTTATACCCATCATCATGCAGTTTTATAAACCACTGCTTTGCATCAGAAGGCTTTATGTCCTTTATCTGACGATAGGCAAAATCCTCCTTCTTCAGAAGGTTGAGTACAAAATTATATCCAACCTTGGTATTATAGCGTACACCCTGACGCTGAGGAATGTAGCGTTCCACCAATGCAAGCACAGTAATTGATCCTGCTGCATAGTCAATACCGTCCTGAAGGTCACGCTGAATCAGTTGCTCCTTTTCTCGCAATTCGGTTAGTGTCTGAGCGTAGATACATTTCCGATTACCCCGATTGTCCATGTAGCGGTACATATATCTGCCGTCAGAACGATAGCTTTCACCGTCTTTTAGAATCCTTCCTTTTTTATCCTTGCGCTTTTCAGACAATTTTCAACTCTCTCCTTTCTGGAAAAGCGCCCGATATGGTAAGGACATTCTACCACATCGGAGTCCTTTTTTCCATATTCAGATTGAGTATGCGGCATTAAAATAACTCTCGCATTGCTTGCGCTTGATAAGCCTTTTATTACCCACCCAAAGGACAAACTTACACTTGCCATCGTTGGTGATCTCTCTAAGTTTGTTAATACCTACGCCAAAATAAGCTGCGGCCTCTTCCAGCGTCAGGTTTGCTTTCTCCCACACGGGAACATTGATCATAGCGTCCTCCTTCCTGCAATTTTTTCAATCGCTTGTACCGACCCTCCCGCCCTGCTGTTATCGTGATCCTGTGGAGTCATGTAACCTTGTGTGATGTGTTTTCTTGTATCGTTAAGCCCTGCGGGGCAGGGCGAATAATCTTGTTCGGTGTGTAGTCTTGCTCTGCTTTTTAATCTTTTTACTGTTCTACTCAAAATATCATCGGAATTTTTCACCGATCCGATGATGCAAAATGATACCTTTTCCAGATGGTAATTCAAGCCCAAATGCCCATATAATGGTCATATTGCGATGAATGCTCGATGACATAGAATATGCAACAACAGTGTTACTCTTCCGGGCGAAGTCTCCAAACGACCATAATCATGGCAGTTATACGACTTTGAGTTAAAAATAAAAAACCATAAAGGGATATAATTTCCCCTTTGATAAGGGGACTGAGCGGGACATTGCAAACCTGAGTTTACTCAGGTACGGCAATTCCTGCAAAGAGGGGTTAGACAATAACCTTAGCCCTAAACTTTCTTTTAAAGGCTACATCTTAAAAAGCCCATCCCAATGGGAGTTTTATTTTTTGTTTTGAACTTACTAAGTTCACGGAATATGAGGAACACACAACCAATCACATAACAAATTGCGCATTCTGGACGATGGGATATAGAGGTTGACTGGCTCTTTATTCCGTATTGCGCTACGCCATATCCATTGTAGCATTTCGCTTAGAGCGAATTGATCATCGCTTAAATTAAAGCCACGGGCAGAAAAATATTTTCTATGCTCAGGATTCGGATAACGGTTTAATAGGTAAATCAGAGTTCGTCTATTTGCATAATCATTTGTCGCCCTTGCATTACAGGGAACAAACTGTTCCAGCAATTTGAGTTGTGACGCTGGCTGTTGTTTCTCTTCAGAAGTCAGTTTTTTCAAGTAGCGGAAGCCTTTGGCGTGTTGTAGTTTGTTATACAACGGCGTATCCATTATCGTTGTCCACATTATTTCGGAGGTTTTTGCACCGATGTGATTCTTATAATTCCTCACAGTCTTTTGTATTTGCTCACTCTGCTGCTGATCCAGTTTTGTTAGCCAGCTCTTGGAGAATGAGTAATTACGCCCTCCAATACGATTGAATTTCCCAGAATATATGTTAATTAACCCGGCATATTCCTCACGGAGCTGCTTTGCTGTTGTATACTTACCCAGCATATACCGCTCATTTGATCGCTCTACGGAAAGCATTTCATAATTGAAACCGTACAGCGAGAAGTAAGCATCCAGCATTGTGTTTTGAAATAGGTAAGTTAAAACATATATTGAGGAAAATGCACGAAATACAGTTGGAGGGTATTCCCAATATAGAGAATTATCAATACATTTCAATGTTCCGTTTTTTGCAAGCCGCTGTATTTCTGCATAATGAAATGCATTATCTATTGTGACATTTCCATTCCATAGGACATTGTATTTGTCATCGGCTGAAATGTAACCTTCATTCATGAGCCATTTTACATCTCCCGAATTTACTTTCTTGTCCTTTGGGGCAACTGAGTTGTATTCACATAGCACTTCCAAGGCTTCATCCATCACTAAAATGTATTTGCCTTCATGGATCAAATGAATGGTTTCCTCGGTTGCCATTAAAAACAGGGCATGGGTGGTTGCGATGTTTTTTTCGTTTAACAACAGATCATGTAACGAATCAAGTTTACCTTTTCCAAGATCGACAGGCTGCGTAAAGTCTCGCGTATTATCTATAACTCGTTCAACTTCCGTCAAAAATGGTGTTACGAAGATAAACCGCAAACTATAACCACGATTCATTGTATCGATCATTGCGGTAGTTTTTCCGCTGCCCATAATCGAATCCACGATTACGGTTTTAATCTGGTCACTCTCTTTAAGCCAATAGGGTTTATTTAGTTTTTCTCTGATACTGCATCACTCCTTCTTAATATAAATCTATACCATGAGTTGCGTTTAAAATTTCATACGCCTGAGCGTTTTCTATGGCTTTGTCAAGCAATTCTACAATATTCCTTTTAAGCGAAATCAAAAAGTTTGCCCGATTATGTTCTGAAGCTGCAATATCAAAAGAGCGAACTATTGCATATAAAACAGGCCGCAGGGCATCATTTGACCCAATATCCATAATTTTGTTGAACACTGCCGTTTCTCCATCAATAAAGGATATCAGATCTTCAAACTCAATAAACGCTCTGCCTTTTCCTTTGAGATAGTAATCAATTCTGCTAATTGTGTTCCTCTCATTTTTAAGAGCTGCTTCGTGTTGGGAAAACAAAAACGCTTCTTTAGACTCTTGTTTTTCCGATTGTAGTAGAGCATCAATTTCCTGTTTATTTTCGTCTGTAAGCGCTCCTAAAAGACGCTCTGGAACGCCAAAAATCTGTGACATTTCTGCTAATCTACTTCCGGGAATCGCACAAGTACCATGCTCCCATTGTGAAATTGTTTGCCTTGTAATTCCCATTCGTTTGCCCAGCGTATCCAAACTCATACCGTGGGCTTTACGAATATATTGCAATCCATTCATAACTAAAACTCCTTTACCTGACATATGATTTGTAAGGTTGATTACATCATACCACCTGACATTTAATTTGTCAAGTGAGTTGCATGATTTTTTTCTCACTACATTGCTTTTCCGACATTGGACGAAAAACCGCCCTGCTCAGTATTGAACAAGGCGGCTTTTTGTTTTTTGTGATTGCCTGTTAGGGACAAATTGGGAAGATAACGCTATCTGTTTCGCAGGTTGCTCCCCACCAGCTCAAACAGCGGTGTTGTTCTGCGTTGTTACACTGGCTGCTGTAACAATAGGACAACGAAAAATGCGTTTCATCGCCATTGCGGTCAAAAAGGTTCAACTCCTTATTCATGGTGAAATCTGATCTATATACTTCCTGTGCTTTTTCCCATTGTGGATCTTCTTCAAACTTTGCCCTAAAGTATTGGATTGCATAATCTGTGGCAGACAAGCCACTATTCCAGAACAACTTGTTTGCCTCTATATCTACCATTGAAATATATCTGTATTTGCTCTTATCGCCGCCAAAACGGACAAAGTATTTTTGTCGAGGTAAAATCCTCTTGTTGTAGAAATTGCAATGCTCCCTGATTTGATGCTCTACACCGTCCCATACATCCATCTGCTTTAGTTGAGCATCCCATACCGCCACTTGACGAGCGGCGGCGTTCTGCTGCAACCGTTCACCAGCGATAACGCCCAAAAATAACGCTTCCAATAGCATAATTAATATACCTCCCACTCTATTTACTCTAAATATTATCTCATATGCCATATCCAATAAAACGGACAATAGGCAGGGGTTGCAGTTCGTTCCCTGCCTTAGTCTATTAACCAATAATCAAGTCAACAGCTTTGGAAGCTGCGCCGCTGGCTTGTACGATCATTCGTTTATCATTTTTCAATGCACTCAACCAGCTTTGGACATATGCGGCATTGTTACGCAGTGATTTTTTCGTTTCAATGCCTGTGTAGTTTAGAAGGGCGGCGGCTCCGATCTCTGCAACCAATTCTTCTTTGCTATACTCAGCATTGCCGAAATGCGCTGTTGCCTTCAGACGATTTAGGCGGCTGTAATGACCTGTGCTGTGCGCCAGTTCATGAAAGGCTGTGCTAAAATACTCTGACACGCTGTTAAATTGCTCTCTAAGCGGCAAAACTACGCAATCTCTTGACGGACTATAATAGGCTTCATCGCCCCGCTGATGACGAATTGCAAGGTTCACCCGCTGGCAGTAATCAGAGATAATATGGTCGGCGGCGGGATGGGTGATCTCTATCGTTTGCCGCTGCTGTAACTCAATGCCTTCGCACTGATCCACATGAAAGACACTGTAATATTTAAGCATTGGAATTGTTTTATCAATCGGCTGTCCTACTTCGTCCTGCTCAGTAACCTTGACTTGTTTCCAGAATACTACAATCTGCGCTTTTTCGTCCTTGCGAACATGACCGCCTTTTGCCAATACCTGATTATAGGTGTAATATTCTCCGGGCTTGCCCAATAGCATTTGATTCAGCAAGCTATATGCTTTACCTGTTGCACCGCTGATTGCGCCGCTCTGTGTGCCTGTCCACGGCTTTTCCCATGGAATTACACCTTTTTCCAACTGCCCTATGATCCTATCTGTAATAACACTGTAAATATCGAAATTAGCCATTGCTCCTGATCCTTTCTAATTGAAAGACGGGACAGCCTGTGTTATACTGTTTACGCTGCCCCGCCGTGGGTGGTGTCAAGTCCTATGCGCTCTTGCTTTGGTCGGCTGGCGCATGGGGCTTTTCTTATGCGCTTACAGAGAAGCGGCGGCTTGCGCTCTGTTTTGTGAAACTTTTATACAGATCGCCATGCTCTTTTTTGAATGCAGAACTATCAAAGCGGTTGCTGATTACGGAAGTCCAGCGGATAATATAGCGTCCTGCTTGTAATTCCTCCGTGTCTCTTTCAAGCATTTCGGCTTTCAAACTGTCTTTGATCGCTTCTGCTTCGGCTGCGGCCTCAGCTGCAAGTGCCTCCCATTCCTGCATCTTTGCAATGCGTACTTCCATTTCGTTGATACTCATGCTTCTATCTCCTTTCTGTTATTTGGCTTTATGTTGCCTTGTGCTTGTATTATAAAGGAAAACCTTGATAATGTCAAGGACAAAATTTAAGGTTTTCCTTTAAATTGTGTTTATAATTTTGCTATTATAAAGGTTATCATTGACATTGCGACATTTTGGTGGTAAAATCAACTCGAAAGGAAGTGATACCGTGACGAATGCGCAGAAGATCAAAATGGCTTTGGCATATAAGAACATGAGCGAATCGGAGTTAGCAAGACAGTTTGGGAGTAGTCCGCAAGCCTTTAATCAAAGAATGAAAACCGATAAGTTTACTACAGCTGATTTGGAGAAGATTGCTGCTATTTTGGGAGCAAAGTATATTTTTGCTTTTGAGTTTGAGGATGGGACAAAAATATAAAAGTTCGTATAATTCCAATAATACGAACAGCAAAATCCAGTAATTTTGGAATATTTCCATAATCAACAGAATTTTACGAACTATTACTCGGAAAAATACGAACTTTTCAAAGATGGGGGCGGGAACATGAACAAGAAAACTGTGGCACTAACAACAGAAAAATATAGAGAAATAATTGATACAATGCGCTGCGGCTTTTGTGGTTGTCGTCCTAATGATCGAATTGCAACGGCTCTTGTGCTGGAAGGGAATCTTGGTATCAGAATCAGCGATATACTCAAGTTGCACCCGTGTGATATTGTGCGGGATGGTGATAGATACCGCCTTGAGATCACCGAACAGAAAACAGGGAAAAGCAGAGTGTTTACAGTTCCGCTTGTAATCCACCAGTATATTGAAAACTATTGCTTGCGTAATGGTATAGGCCGCAATGATTTGATATTTCCCATATCAGAAAGAGCAGTACAAAAACAACTAAAGATCGTTTGTGATTACCTCGGCTTTGAGGGTATCAGCACACACAGCTTCCGCAAATGGTATGCAACAGAGATTTATAAGGCAAACGATTATGATATTTCCCTTGTTCAGCGTTTGCTTCAGCACAGTAGCGCCGCTGTGACGCAAAAATATATTGGTATTGAACCGCAGAGAATCGAACAGGCAATTTCTAACCATGCGTTATTGATGTAGTCCACCGGGGATGTAGTAAAAGAGGGGGGTGCTTTTCGGCTTTTTTGCTTTTTTATTTTCATTTTTACCCTTAGTACACTCACTCAAAATATATGAGCAAAATTTTTTCGATACGCTAAATAACCGCTGTAACCTCTAATCATAAGGTTACGGCGGTTATTTTTGCACTAATCTTTTTGTAAAATCAAGGATGCGTTCAAAATCTTCATAGTCCAACCGCTTAATCAATTCCATAATTTCATGCATCTTCTCTGGATCATCTGTGCCTTCATCAAAAAATTCAGACATTGTTATGTCAAAGTAATCAGCCAGGTTGAAAAGCTGTTTTACAGAAGGCAGTGCTTTGCCAGAAGTAATTCCCTGAATGTAGCTTTTGCTTTGACCTAATTCCAAGGACATACGATATTCAGATACATTCTTTTTCATTCGCAACGCAGTGATCCGCTCAGCAATAAAGCGTTCATCCATCGGCAATCACCTCATGTATATGATACAAAAACTAAAGCAAGCAGAGTCTGATATTATCAGCTAATTTCTTGCATCAGTTGCTGATATTACCGATATGCCTTGTAATCTACCGCCAAAATCTGCTATAATAAAGCACAAACAGTGGGTTTGCACAGAAATTATCGGTAATTCGATTGTTGACGAAGAAATGAGGTGCGCTACCATGATTGATCAGGCAATCATACAAAGATATATTGACGCATCATGCGCCAACAGAAATGAAAAGAGTAAAAACAACCTTGCTGTGCTTTTGGCCAAGTTTTTCAGCCTAAGCCCTGGCTTAAGCCTTGATAATCTTACAAGGCAACACTTAATACAGATGCTTACTGAGTCCAGCATTATGTCAATGAACACATTTGACTCATTTAAGTCCAAAGTCAAGGGCTTCTTAAAGTGGCTGTGTGACAACGGGTACTGCCCTGAAGAATTGCTTGAAAGCTGGCAGAGCATACGCTTTTCTGACATTGATCGTTCAGATTTTTACGACAGATTTTATTTTAAAGACTACTCCGATCTGTATGACACGATACAGGTTGTGTTTGGAGATGCTTCTTCCGAATACGATACATTCAAAGCGGCGGCAACATTGGTATGGTTTGGCATCGACATTAATGATTTGCCCAATATTTTGAAGGATGATCTTTTCGAAACTGCCGGGTATATAATTGCTCCTGTGACAAAAAGGAGGATATATCTGCCCAAGGTTGCTGTAAAGCAACTCGAATCCTATAAAAATGCAGACGCTTATGACTCTGCTAAATTTGGTGGTTGCATCGTACCATATGTTGAAAGCCAATATTTGTTCCGTAGCTATAAAAATGAACGGCTTACAGTTAAACAGTTAACTAATATATCTGCTGCGGCAAATCGTGTTGCCGCTGATTTCCCAAAAACATTTCAATGGAATAGGATATTCCTTTCTGGCCTGTATAAGAGGCTGCTTGACACCGAAAACCAGTTTGGGGAAATCGGAAAGACAAACTATGATAAGCTGAGAGATTTCTTTGGTGAATCCCTCTCAGAGCAGATACTTTCACAAAAATACAAAGAGTATCAGTCTTACAGGGAGTATATGTACTCCCAATATTAAATTGCTGCCTTGAATGCTTCGCACAAAGGAGGAGTTATATGGCCGCTATTTTTGTGTTAATTGCGCTTGGTTTTGCTTTTATGATCCACATGGCAAAAGGAGGCCATGTTGGAATAGGCGGCGTAATACTTGTTCTTTTTGTAATAGCTCTCATAATTAGTGCGGCATTTTCTGTTGACTTTTCTATTGTTGTTATTCTTATGCTCGGTGTTATTGCGATTGTAGTAGCATGTTCCGTTCTTACTTCTATCGAAGACAGCAAAGAACAAGAGAAAAAACAACAGGAAGAAAATATTTCTAAACAGGATTTCGCTAATGCGTTGAAAACCCAGCTTAAACAAGCCACTAATCATGTTGAATTGCATGATTATTTTGCGTGGATTACTGATACCGACTTTTGTTGGTGTGATAAAATTTGGAGCGGATTAGGTACAGAATTAACGGTGAATAGAGTTGCTATTGATGATATTAATTATTTCATCAGTTATTGTTCTATGTCCGATATAAGCAAAATTGCTCCACTTGAAGGTCGGTTTGGTGTAATTCCTAAATGGAAAATTAAAAATCAGAACTCCACAAAAATGCTGTATATTAAGGACAACACAGATTGTGTAATTGATTTCCATTATAATGATTATTCTATCATCATTGGTCTGCTACCCGAAAAAGCGCAAGAAAAGTTTATAACGCATAAACGGGACGCTGCCCTTCTTACCATGATGAAGAAAACACCCTATAAGGCATTTGCGCAGTTGGCAGATGAAATTGATGATGGAATGTTTGGCATCAAAGACGAAATACGAATAATCAGCCTACTAAAGAAGGAAATTTGTCCTCACAAAATTTGCAAGTGGGAAAACGGTAAAACTGTTTGGGTATATCTGTCATTAGAGGAACTTCGCCAAGAATTGTCACTTGAACGCTCAGTATATGAAATAGACGATTATAGATCAGGCATTCATAGTATTACAGAGTTAGAAAAACAGTCCAGAGATGTCCGAAATAACACATCAAAACGACGAAAGTTGGCTAATACAAAGATCAAGGATTATATTTGGAAGCATTATCATGAACTAATCACTGCGGCTAATGTGGAAGAGTCTTTCCAACGATGGAGTTATAGATTTGAAAAAAGTTATAAGGAGGTTGTAACACATGGCCCTAATTAAATGTCCTGAATGCGGTAAACAAGTTAGTGATAAAGCTCCTACTTGTATCAATTGTGGCTGTCCATTAAATTTTCAATCAAAGAAAATCATTAGATATGGAAAACCAACCAAGTCATTCAAAACGGAAATTTTATTCAAAGAAATTTTCCCCAATTTAGGCTGGGAAGCATTGTATGCCGGACAAGAATATATAGTAATAGATGGTATTACTGAGAATTTCGCTAAAGATGTATTGCTCAAATTTTCCGGTACGGATTTAAAGTTGGATATAGAAGATTCCTGTGAAGAAGTTCAGTATGCAAGCTACAGAGATCATGATATTATTTCTTGTCCTCGGTGTGGCTCAACAAAGTATCATGCTGGTGCAAGAGGGTATAGCATTGTTACTGGATTTATCGGAAGCGGAAAAACTATGTTGACTTGCTTAAAATGCAATCATCGCTGGAATCCGGGAAAATGAATACATCTCTGCTATATTTAGGACAGTCCCCAATTATGGCAAATAAGATATCCTGCAAATCTCTATCGTCATAGCCTTCCAAAAGCACGGAGCGGGACACATCAATGGCGGCAACAGCTCTGCGCATTATTGTAAAGATAGCAGATTTTGTGTTGCAGTAGGTAGCATCGGCATTTCAGTTCGCCAAAGCAAAAAAAGACCGATACTCAGTGTTGAGTGTCGGTCATCTTTCATATCGGACGCAACTGGTGTCAAACTGGTGTCAAAATCACTCTGACCACTCAAAAAGTCCCCATAATTATGGGCATTTTAAGATAGATTTCAAATCCTGCCGTGGCAAATAAACAAGATTTTAATCATCGATTTTCTTCCTTAAATATACCAATTTATACAAAACTATACCTGGTTATTCGTGACACTTTTGGGTGGTTTGCGCATCTTTGATAACTGTATTTTGGTTTCCTTTGGTATCGCTTGGTATGGGTTTTCCATCAAGTGTCGTAAAAGTGTCGTAAATTCGAGAGTGTTTACGACACTCTTTTTTTACGCGGCAGACGAACATTCTCCTGTGGCAGAGAACCGATCTCCAACATCTCTTTCTGGGCATCTTCGTAGCCGATATGGGTGTAGGTGTTCAGGGTAACACCAATGTCGCTGTGGCCCATAATGTACTGCAATGTCTTGGGATTCATACCGGATTTCGCTGCGTTTGAACAGAAGGTGTGCCTGCATACGTGGGGAGTGATTTTGGGCATCTGCACCTTGTAGATGCTGTTGTACTTGTCGCAGATATGCTGAAAGTACTTCTCCCAATGCAGTGCCACCATGGGCATCCCGTTCTTATCCAGATAGAGGAAACGGCTTTTACCGCCGATGATGGGTTCTCTTTTCTGCTTCTTTCGGTTTGCGATAATGGTCACAAAGCAGTCCCGCACTTCCGGCGTCATGGGCACCATTCGAGTTCCGCAACTGGTCTTGGTCGGCTCAATGAGATACTTCATATCACGGGTGCGCTGCAGCTGATGATCGACAATAATGCGATTGTTTTCAAAGTCCACATCGTCAACAGTCAAGCCTACAAATTCGGAGATGCGCAGCCCCGTCTTGAAGAGAATGAAAATCCCTTCGTAGTACTTGCAGAAATGCGGGTCATTCCGGACAAACTCCAGAAAGGCTCGTTCCTGCTGCCGGCTGATGGCTTCGCGGGTCACGCTGTCGTTGACCACAACCGTGTGCAACTGGAACTCAAAGGGGCTCTTCGCGAGCCAATCGTTCTCGACAGCCATCCGAAAAGCCGGTCTTACCACACCGCGGATGGAGTAGATTGTGCTGTAACCGCGCCCATCCTCCTGCAGCTTGATCAGCCATGCTTTGGCATCGTAGATCTTGACCTTGTCGATCCGTCTTTGGCCAAAGGGTTCCTTCTTGAGGATGTTCACCACAAAATTGTAATTGGCCTGTGTGTTGTGGCGCACACCTCGTTTTTGGCTGAGGTATCTCTGTACAAGCTCCAGCACCGTCAGATCTCCGCCGCCCGGGATAAGATTGTTGCTCAAGTCCTTCTGGATCTGCTGTTCTTTTTCTCTGAGAGAAAGGTCGTTCCGCTTACCTTTGGGTACTGTATCAGATGGTGTCAACTTCCAACTGTAAACAGTTCTCCGCTTGCCACCGGCATCCTGATACTTGTATTCGTACTTACCATCCTTGCGCTGGCTCTCTCCGTTCCATAATCTTCGACCCTTATGGTCTTTTCTTATTTCGGACATCAATGTCTCCTTTCTTAGGGAAAAGAGCCGAGCTATGATGTGTTTACTATATCACATATCCGGCTTATTTTCTACATGGGAGTTTGGTCTTTTAGATGGCGGTCATATGTTCATCCAGATACTGCTCAAACAGCTTCCGCTTGATTTGTGGACGGGTTCCGTTCCAGAGGATGTAGTTGGCATTGGGATTTTCCTCAATCAGTTTCCGCATCTTTTTATCTCCAATGCGGAAATACTTGGCGGCCTCCTGCACACTCAGGGTGTACTTCCTCCAAATCGGGATATCGCTATAATCAAAAGTTTGTTTTTCTTCTCTGGACATAGACATCAACTTCCTGCTTTGTACTCGTCTGCACTTTACGGGTGCAAAAGTGTAGATTAACATAATGTTATTCTGGGAATGAAGAGTATCTCTACCTGCAGAATAAAACGGGATACAGCTGAAGTCAACCCCAAATATTGAATTTTTTTGGTAGAAATGAAAATCGAACCCCATCTGATGGGGTATAATTTCGAATTTTTAACAATGATTAGTGAATAAGAAGTTAGAAATTCTTGAAAATTGAGTTTATAAAGTTAGGTATTAGTGTGCAAAATGTAAGGTTTACATAATCTTAAACAATTTTCGAGTTTTTAATTTGAAAATCGGAAATTATATGATGCCTCCCTTTATTGGCTCCCGGAATGGACAGGATAGGTTTTCAGCAGATCATCAATGGGTACTTCCAGAAGCTCAGAAATCTTTTGATAGATGGTGACAGGACAAGAACGGACTCCCTTTTCATAAAGACACAGATGGTTTTGCAAAATATTCAGCATTTCTGCCAGTTGAGTTTGGGTCAAATTACGTTGCTGTCGGTGGTAGGTAATGCCACAGATATCGGTGCTTCTGGGTGTCATGGAGCAAGTGTAATTGCTGGGATAGATCTGCAGAGGACTCATGGTGGCAAAATCCAAAACATCCAGCTGCTGGTTAGGCTGTCCCCAGTTGGAGAAACGGTAGATCAGATAAGACTTCCCCAACTGGGTCACCTTTTTGGCAGTATCATGTTCACGACTGGTAAGGGTAAAGTCGGTATCCGAAGGTCCTTCTGTAGTTTTGACTTCAATAAAGATCGGTTTGGCATTTTCGTCAAAGGAAAGAATATCATAACCGGGGGAGTGCGTTCGCAGCTTGTAGTAGGGCAGTACCAGATGGGAAAGGGTGGGGGAAATCCTGGTGACTCTTTCTTGTTCCATGCGAAGCGCTTCATCTTCACCATTACGACCGATCTTCGAACGAGCACCTTCCTTACACTTGCAATACGGACGATGAGGATGGGTGTCAAAGAAAGACAAGGGGACAGTGGTGAAATCGTTGGTAACCAGCGTATGGACGGGAACATCCAATACGGCAGCCAGCCGTCTGTATTTCTCGATACTCCCATAGGGGGGACGGGACTCCATTTCGCTGAGATCGGCCTGTGTGATGTTTGCCTGCTTGGCCAAGGTCACTTGGTTGATGCCCAGATACTCTCGAAGAACTGTAATGATGTGCATATGTATACCTCCAAATAAGTTGACTGACAAATATAGAATAATGTATGTCGACTGATTTTGCAAGATGGCATAATACACAAATTAAAAGGCGACTGACACAACATGTTGCATAAGTTGACTTATTGAGAGAATTGGACTATACTTTATCTGAGGTGGTAAGTATGTCTTCGGAAGCTCATAGAAAAGCTGTGGCAAAATTTCAGGCCACAAAGGCACGGGTCAATATCTGGATGTCCCCGGAAGGGAAAGAGAAGCTAACGGCTCACGCCGGAACAACACCGGAGAAGTCTGTGCAAAAATATTTACTGCGCCTGATCAAAGAGGACGCAGGGATTGACTGTGATCCAAAAGAGTAACGCACATATGGACAGAAAAGATCGAGGGCGAAATTACCCTCGATCATTGTCTTTTGTATCTCAAAAAATAGGTTTCAAAAAGTGCTCAAAAACCCGCATTGTTTCGTTGTAAAAAGTAGATTAACAAGCACTGGGTGTATAGTGTCATCCAACTATGACACAATCCACCCGTTTTAGGGGTCTCCTACCCCTATTACCCCGCCTCCATAAAAACAGCTGTTCTTAGTGGAGTTGCGTGTGATACACGCAATCGGTTACACCTCAAGGATTGGTGGTTCCACCCCCCAAAACCCTCAAAAAGGAGAATGAAATATGCCGAGAAAAAAGAAAAAAACATCTTCTGAAACAAGAGCAGTAGAGATTTTTGCACTTAGATTCCCTCTCTCCAATAGCGTTTATGTGGGTCGTTCCACATGTAGAAAGCACTGGGATCTTTACGATTATTACTACAAAGGAAGGAATATAACGACGAAAAAAGCGGTAGAACAGCACATTGCAAAGGATGTATACCCTCAATTATTCATTCTGGATACGGTGGAAAAAACAAAATATGCTGCGTATCAAGAGCGTCTTGCATGGTATAAATACTTTATACAGCATGGTTTTTCTGTTGAATGTGAGCCTTCAACAAAGGATATTCTTTCTGATTTTGACGGAAAAGCAGAGGAAATTTATCAGAAAATTAAAGATTTTCCACTTGATTCGATTATTGCGCCGGAGAAAGATGTCGCTGCTGGATATAGAAGAAAAAAGCCTGACCAAACAGTTCCAAAAGAAAATCCGAGGTATAATGTCAGATTTACAGCCAAAGAGTATGAGATTGTTAAAGCCAAAGCAGCAGAATTCGGAATGTCGATTAATGATTTTTTGGTTTCATCGGCAATAAAATCTATTATTAACAGAATAGAGTTTGATGTCTATCCGATTATAGAATGTACGAATAAAATAGACCAGATCAGCTGTAAATTGGATGGTTTAATCAGTACAATCATTCTATCTAGGGTGTATTTTCCTGCTGATATTGCAGAAATAAAGGATATTGAAAATAAGCTTATCGAGACAATCGATGGCCTTAAAGGTTACTTAATAGATGAGGTGTACGATATTGAACGCAAGGTGAATAGGTACAGGTAAACTAATGGAACCCCCAATTTGTTTCCTCGCGATGAGATTGTAGAAGCAAACAAAAATAAGAAAATTTCGCAGATATTGCATGCGGTAATCATTAAAGATTTGGATTAATAACTTTACACCCGGGTTCCGCAGGGAACCGGGGTGTTTGTTTGAAAAAAGAGTTTGCTGACTGTCGGCAATATTTTGGAATAACAGATGATATAATTGTTTGATATTTTGCCGATAAAGTGATATAATGAATGTAAGAACTTTTGCCGGGAGGTAGTTATGGAGTACGTATCTGTTGCCAAAATGGCAGAAATCTGGGAGATTTCCGAACGAAGTGTGCGAAATTATTGTGCCAATGGCAGGATTGATGGAGCAAAGATTATCGGCAAGACTTGGTACATTCCGGAGACGGCACAGAAGCCGGAGCGGGTAAATAAGAAAAAGAGTACAGTGACTTTGCTGCAGATCCTTCGGGAACAGAAAGCTGCCAAAATGACCGGTGGGATTTATCATAAGGTGCAGATCGATCTGACATACAACTCCAATCATATGGAAGGTAGTCGGCTGACGCACGATCAGACTCGGTACATCTTTGAAACGAACACCATTGGTTTTGAGAACGAAGCGGTGAATGTGGATGATGTGATCGAAACGGCTAATCACTTCCGCTGCATCGATATGGTGATCGACCAGGCAGGAAATATGCTGACGGAGAAATTCATCAAGGAGTTGCATGGAACCTTAAAGACGGGTACCAGCGATAGCCGCAAGGATTGGTTTGCAGTAGGCGAATATAAGAAGTTCCCCAATGAAGTAGGGGGAAGGGTCACTGCGTTACCTGAAAATGTAGCATTCGAAATGCGAAATCTGTTGGGGAACTATAATTCCCTAACGACCAAGACTTTTGAAGACATTGTAGCCTTCCATGTGGCCTTTGAACGCATCCATCCCTTCCAGGACGGAAATGGCCGCGTGGGCCGTCTGATCCTCTTCAAGGAATGTCTGAAGCACAATATCGTGCCGTTTATCATTGAAGATGATCTGAAGCTGTTTTACTACCGTGGTCTGAAGGAATGGGACAACGAAAAGGGCTTCCTTATGGATACCTGCCTCACCGCCCAAGACCGCTTCAAGGCATATCTGGACTATTTCAGAATTGCATATTGATATAAAAGCCCCCGGAAACTGACTAGTATTGTAGTTTCCGGGGCTTGTGCTCATGTGACGCTTTCGCTAACTTCCTACAGGGCGTAGGAATGAATGGTGGAGCTGAGGCGTTGATGCTCATTATAGCAAAAAAGCAAAGATGACGGGACTGGCTAAAATGGCTATAACACCCGACATGATAAGGAAATCCATCGTGCTATTTTTACTGTCCAAAACTGATTTTAGAGGGGTAAGGGAGGATCATATGAGCAATCGTCCTATCGCCAACACTCAAAATCAGCCCTCTGGATGCCAAAATCTGTTGCTAAAATGGACATTAATCATATACGCACATGGGGGACTTGTTGCTAAAATGGGCAATAATGAGGTTCCGATCATGCCTGTACTATTTTTTGTGCATAGCATGTTGTATTCTTTTGGACATAGAACCAATGAGTCATAAATACAGATGAGAAGGTGATTATGTGGGTTGTATGGTCGAGGCACTGCGAAGCGGCTATCGGATGATAGTTGCATATCTTCGGAGCAACCGCAAATGGTGCTGGATGACGGTGCTCGCACTTGCAGAAATACTTGTATTCGCGTGTCTGCATACGGACGCTGATCATCATTATGAGATATATTTGGCGGAGACGATGGGGCAGTACGATGCGTTGCTGGGGCATATATTCTGGGAAAACCTCCGAACTGCCTTGATGACAGTGCTGATTGGCTCGATTCCGTTTGGTATTGGTATTTTATTTAACTCGTATTTCACATGTTCCGGGTTGGTTGCAACAGCGAAACTGCTGTTGCCCAGAGTCGGTGGGATGAGTCTTCTGCTGAGTGTTGCACCGCACGGCATTTTTGAAATTCCTGCGATCGTTTTTAGTTTCATACTTTCTGTGCTATGGAGCAGAGCGATCACTTTCGTACTGCTTCGGTTGCGCAGGGAAAAGTCAAAACTGAAAACAGATTGCAAGTTCCTGTTCCAGGCTGTTGTTTTTGTGTTGATTCCTCTGACTCTGGTTGCTGCCGTAACAGAGACATACATCTCTGCATTGGTTATTGAGATGATAATCTGAATAGAAACCGGCTAAAACACGGCCATACACCCTGTACAAATGATTGTACAGGGTGTATGCTATTATTATAGAAAAGGAGGCGATGGCTATGCTGAGCACAAAGGCCAATACCATTTGCATTTTGGAAATTTTGAAGGAATTTTCCGACGAGCAGCACATCTTGACCATGAGCGAGATCATTTCCAAAATGAATATCGTTTATGGCTTGAAACTGGATCGTCGAACGGTTTACAGCTCTGTGGCACTGCTGATCGATCTGGGTTATGATATTTCTGTTTATGAAGAAAACGGTATCGGTTATTTCTTGCGAAAGCGGGAATTGGAACAATCGGAAGTGTTGCTGTTGACTGATGCGGTGTACTCTTTCCCGTTTTTGCCTGCCAAGCATTCTGAGCAGCTGATTGCAAAGTTGCAGACCTTCCTCAGTAAGCACCAGCGAAAGAAATACCGCCATCTGACCATTGTCCGGCAGGAGCATAAAACAGAAAACCGGCAGGTGTTTTTGAATGTGGAACTACTGGATGAAGCCATTTCGGAGAAAAAACAGGTCAGCTTTACTTATTTGGCCTACGGTGCTGATAAAAAACTCCACCCCAGACGGGAAAAACCTTATACAGTCAACCCCTATGGTATGGTGTATTTGAATGAGCACTATTATCTGGTCTGTAATCTCAGTAGCTATCCCAATACAAGTCTGTATCGCATCGATATGATGCAGAATTTGATCCAGTTGGACACGCCGTGGGACAGAGAACCCAGCGGAAAAGAGGAAGTCAGCAATGCGGTTTATGCATTTTCCGGTCAGCCGGAGCGGATTGTCCTGCGCTGCCAAGAAGGATTGATTGGAGATGTGATCGATCAGTTCGGAACGGAGATCTTTGTCGCACTGGATGGTGACGGCATGCTTTCTGTCAGTTTCAGCGCACCGCCCAGAGGAATCAAATATTGGGCTTTGCAGTATCTGTCCTATGTAGAAGTCCTTCAGCCCCAGTGGCTGCGAGAAGAGATCGTGGAAAGTGTCAAAAAATGCGTGTATAAATCCTTGTAGATAGGAGGGAAAGTGAATGAAAGAAATAACGCTGAAAGAAACGATTGCCCAGTTAATTGAATCCAATCCAAACACAATCTTTCTGGTGGACGGAGATTCTTTGAGAGGCGATTGTTCAAAAATTAAGGGGTTCAATCGAGATAAATTTATTTTTGTGCGCGATTACATGGCGGTAGGAACAGCGGCGCCGGAGGTTCTTTCTCCCGAATTTATATCATTACGAATAGAGTCACTTTGTGGTCCCTTTGGAAATAAGCTGTATTCAGAAAAAGCCTATGAGCAGGAATGTATCTCCGGACTAAGAAGTCTTGCCCATATGCCAGCTGCGGAGATTGTGCTGATCCAGTATGATTGTTATGTTTCTCGGATATGGCAGATGACCATGATGGCCTATATTGAACAATTGGGGTGCAGTAATTGCGTTAAAAGAATATTGTTTTATGATGGGGAGAGGACTTTTGGTGTCAGTCGAATGGATGACATCTCTGTGGAAGGTGCGCACGAAGCATATTGCCGGATTGTATGTGAAAAAAAGATGATAGATCTGTCGCAGTATCTGATTTCAGAAGAAGCAGTTGCGTGCTATTTTGATATCAACTCTTCCGATGGGAAACTGCGGCAATACATCCGAGATGTGAGTTCCGGTTATGACAAGCATGCTTCGGCAACGGGTCAATTTTTATATGATTTTGCAGATTGGGGTTTGGGAGATGGGGAGTTTATACGAATTGCCTACCAGACACTTTCTGAGGATCCGCGATTTGAGGCCGTGGCGAAAAAGTGGAAAAAATCAATGAAACTATGGTATTAGAATTCTATGCTGAGAGATGAGTTTGTTAAAAGTGTCAAAAATTGCGTGTATCATGAAAATACCACAAATAATAGGAAGGTGTAAATATGGAAAAGAATAATCTGTTTCAATATGCAACAAAAGAGTTGTCGCAAGATGCCTTTTTCTGTTGGCTAATCAATTGGATTAATTATCCTGATGCTCCTATGTATCCTGCAGGAGTAGCGGCACTAAATCTATTCCTTGGTAAGAATAAACAGAAGGATTATACTGACGTGGAAGTTTTACGCCAGTATAAGAAAATCGATGTGCTGGTTCTGTTCAACAAAAAGTATGCGTTGATAATTGAAGACAAAACCAATACAACGGAACATGGTGAGCAAATTGCTCGATACAAGAATCTTTTGCAAGAAGATTATCCTGACAGAGAAATCTTTACCGCTTATGTCAAAACTGGTATTATGTATGATGAAGATGCTAGAATTATCAATAAAGTAGATGCCGTTGTGACACTGAACGATTTACTCAATACCTTTAATCCGATCAAAGAAGATGCAGCTTCTGAGATTTTCAGCGATTATTTAGAATATATTTCAACGATTGCTGAGGAACGGCGTAAAATTAATCGGCAGATTGAGACTGGCGAATACAGCCGCGCATTAGATACCTATTTTGGGCAGTTCTCTTTTATGGACCGGATTTTTGCGAATCGTACAAAAGGAACGGAAATTGGAAAAACATATACCGTTGAGGATAAAAATCCTCCTGTGCTGATCGATCAAGTTTATGCCGGTACCAACAATGGTGGTACGCCGTGGATACAGTACTGCTTCTGGGGACAGGCTTACCCCGAACAGATCAAGCAAGTTGGGACTATTGAGTATCAATATTTGTTCTGGAGAATTGATTGCAATTGGGTTCGGAGAGATAAGAGCGATCCTAATAGCGAATATGATCCGGAGTATTACATCGCATTGAGGCACTACGATGAAAACACCAAGGTGAACGACTACACTCGTCAGAGGAAAAAGACAGCATATTACACCTTCCGGAATATCTGCAAAGAAATTGAAAATGGGAATCCTGCCATTTTTAAGCCTATCGGAACACGAGAAAACTATAAAGAAAGTGACCTGTTGTTTATTCCGCTTAACCGGATTGAAACGATGACTTTCGACGAGGTGAAAAGACTTCTGACGGAAATCACAACTAAAATTTTAATGAATTGATGAAGCCCCCTGTGCAGAGATTTGCACAGGGGGTGCTTTTATGATAGTTGTAGCCGATTAAACAAAAGGGGGCCTCTATCATGCAGGAAGCGGTCAGCCGCATGGAAGTTACATCTAAATATCAAATAAGACATCACTCTGTATCTATGGATGCTGATGAAGCATTGGAGTTTATGCGTTCCGATTTCTTGGGCTTATATACAACTGCTCGCAGAGAAGAGGACGGCTCTATAGCGCTTCAGGTAACCTCTTTGATCTGCCCCTATTGTGGGAGTAAGGAACAGTTAAAGGCATCGGGAAAGATTACCAATGAACATCTGGAACTTATGGAAAAATGGGCAGATCCGCAGCTTATCATGCCGGATGATATTCCGAAAGAAATCATCTTTCTGAATACGGATATTGAAGAATTCCGATGCCCTCACTGTGGCGTTTCTTCCGGTAGAAAGGATAATCGCACAACCATTTCCGTAATTAGGAGAAAGAAATCCGTTCTGCTCAGATGTGAAGTCCATGATCTGTCAAGAATTCTTACGCTCCCCCATATGCCGGAACAGACTTTTTCGCTGAAATTACCGCTATACGAGCAGTTGGAATTTAACATTGGAAAGGGCAGGGTGTGCGTTCGGATATCAGATGACGAGGGGAATGTTTTGAGAACACAGGATGTTACAAATTCTCCAAGGTGGTTATCCAAAACCGCACTTTCTGAGTGGTTTGATAAAAGTGCGGAACTTCGGGGGATAATTCTTGCGGAGTTTCAAACGGCATCAAAAGAAGTAGTCCCCTTCAACCTGTATAACATTACGCTGGAAGACCTTTTGTTCTTTACGCGATTCATTGGCTATGAACAGTCATTTTATGATGCCATACCCTACGAACTGGATACCCACAAGCTAGATGATTCTTTTGCATGTTTGCAGGAACTCCATACGAAAAAGTCTGCCATTGCGTATTTGCGGTCTTTTTCGTTGGCAAAATTCAAATCGATAAGAAAACAAATTCTGGAAAGTCCTGGACTGTTGTTTTATTTGCCCCAGTGCGAGCTGCTGTTGCAGGCCTTTGGCGATGTGAATCTTTTTAGGAATATTTTAACTGGCAATAATATATTTTATATTTTATCGGCACTGAAGCAGAGCCCTGTGCTTGCAGAGTTTCTGCTGGATTATTGCAAAGTGATGGGTGCGGCGGCTCTTTGCAAGAGCGTTATGAGTGAATGGTATTGGTCGAGACAATACGGGGCGCACTACTGCTCTCTGAACGCCGAAGCAAGGCGAGTGGAACAGTATAAATGGAGGCATGAAAGGAATTGCATCGAAGATTACGAAGTTTATCCCTATTCTTTGCCGCAAAGGTGTAAACCGCCTAAGGATGTGTCTTGTGTAATTGATGGCTTTACGTTTCTGCTGTTGGGCAATACTGCAGCATGCCGGCGTGCAGGGAGAGAATTGCATAATTGTTTACAGCGTGTGACTTATGAATCGTCGGTGATTATTGCGGTTTGCTGCGGAAAAGTGACCGTAGCCGCGATCGATGTTTTCCAAAATGAGATCAGGCAGGCTTATACATTTCATAATGGATGTATACGGAGCATAGACGGATTGGAGCCTGCAATTGCCAAATGGGCAGAAAGAAATTCTCTGAGCTTTTGTTCAAAAGATTTTACCGAGGATTGGTAAGGTATGCCCCCCTGTGCAGAGATTTGCACAGGGGGGTGTGTTATTTATATAAAGGGAAACGTAGATGAAATCCGAATTATATATGAGGTGATTTGTATGAGCGATGGTAAGAAAGTTCTTTTGATTGTGGGTGCGGTTGTAATTGTTGCGGTGATTGTTTTGTCGATGATATTTGGCTCTGCGGTCTTTGACATTTTTGTTGCGGCGGTCACTTTGGTACAGTTTGTATAGAAAATATGCTCCATTGCGCCTGAAATCACGATCAGAAATGAAACAAACAGAACCTCCTATCGGATGAACAATTATAATTCATCTGATAGGAGGTTGATATATTATAGGCGGCAAATAAGTTGTTGGATTGCTGTTTAAAACTTAATTGCAAGAGATGAATGTGGCTTTGATATATTGTGAACGGGAATTATACTAAGTGCTTAGGAACGCCAGAAGCAGAATTCATGATCTTTGCTTTTTCACTATCACGGATCCGATCAGCCATCTTCTGTATTCTGTTTGTAATCCACATATAGGCCGTAGTACCTTCGGAATAATCGGCTTCTGCATACATGTCTACACGACCATCCTCTCGCATTTGTTCTACCTGTTGCATTGCTGCGGTATTGCCCTTTGGATAAATTGCAAAAGTGGCACCCCCATTCTTTTTAACAACAGAGAATGCAGGAATATCGCTAGGACCATCTGCAATATAAATCATGTTTTCAAAATGAACGCGACGAAGATCTTCGGGAATTTTTGAATTTACTTCAATAGTTTCAATTTTGTTACTTCCTTTGTTAATCTCAAAAATTGCACGAGTCTTTGTGGTATTATCAATTGTGTAAAGGACTTCGCTGATAACATTCTCTCCACTTTCGTTGGAAGAATCCAACAATTCACAACCCCAAACTCCGTCCACAAATGGCATCAAATTCGAGCCTCGAATAACTTCTGCAAAACCAGTACTCACAATGTAGTGTTCTACTTGGATACCGTATTCTGTGTAGCTTTTATCATCTCTGAACATTTTCTTTGTTTGTTCAAAGATTTCCGGGATTCCCTTGTAGAACTTCTGTTTTGCGCCATATTCGTGAAGCTTATTGTTGTTCAATCCTGAAAATGTACCATCCTGAGCACATTTGATGAAATAGTTTAAATAATATGTATCCTTATTTACCCGAATGCCTTTTGCTGCGTATTCATCAGCGATGCCATTCACTTTTTTCCAAAAATCGCCAGCTTTAACATTATAATCTTCAAAAATGGGATCTTGCATATATCCGTCAATCAAAGTTTTGTCACAGTCCCAGATAACAGCGATAATATTTGCCATAGCTTTTCCTCTTTTCTATAATTCTATAATAAGCATACTGAATGACAAGAGATTTTGATAAAATTTCCTATAATTTATAATATAACAGTTTTTTCTAGGTGCGTCAATGATGACAGGGGTTGGACGCGAAAAATGGGGCAGGAGGGCGGTTTTGGGTAGGGGATATGGTAACTTGCTGATTTTGCCCATTGTCCATTTTAGCGAGGATAGACTGGATAGAAAAGGTTACCGACGCTTCTGTTTCTCATCTGCTCATACATGCAAAATTCTGCAAAATTTCCGTTTCAAGCTGATCCTCGATGGCACAAACAAAGACGCCGTATGGCAAGCAAAGCTTAGCCATACGGCGTTCTTTATAAATTCTCACGTTTTGTAAGAATGAATGGTGGAGCTGAGGCGTTAATGCTCATTATAGCAAAAAAACAAAGATGACGGGACTGGATAAAATGGCTGCCACAGCCGACATGGCAAGGAAATCCAATCAGCCATTTTCACCGCCTTAAACCCATTTTGGAGGGGCAGGAGAGGTGCGCAAGCCCAACCATCCCGCCGCCAACACCCAAATCCAACCCTCTGACCACCAAAATCTGTTGCTAAAATGGGCAATAACGATTACCAAATCCTGTCTGCCATAAACATTTTGACGGGTCAGTTGATCAGTAAGACAATAGAGATGGATCCTTGCGTAGTTCCCGCGGCGTGATGCCCTTGTGCTTTTTGAAGGCCTTGTTGAAGTTTACCGTATTGTTGAATCCGCATTGCAGGGCGATCTCCAGCATGGTCAGAGCCTTATCCCCGGAGCGGATCAGCCGCACTGCCAGTTCAACGCGCTTGGCGGTGATATACTCCCACAGGGAGATGCCGTTAAGCTTTTTGAACAGATGGGACAGGTAGTTGGGACTGAGGTTCGCCAGCTTTGCCAGTTCCTGCAGGGTGATCTCCTCCTCCAAATGACCGTCAATATAATCAAAGACCTCCAATAATTCAAAGTGCTTGTCATGGATGGTATTGGGGTCCTGATAGCCGTGGGTGCGGAGAAGCTCTACCAGCATTAGCTGCAGGTGGGCCCGGATGGCAAGGGGATGCTGGGTATGAGCCTGTTGAAATTCCCGTTTTATTTGCTCCAGATGACTGCGAATCACAGATGCCTGTGCCGCCGGTATGCGGTTTTGAAAAGAAGGAGCGTGGGAATAGCAGAAACTGATATAGCTTTCTCCTGCCACCTCAAAGAACTCCTCGCTGAGGTATCTGGGTTCAAAGTGGAGGTTGGTCATATACAGCCCTTCCGGTCCTGCCTTGGTGATGCAGTGAACTTCGTTGGAGGAAAAGACAAACACATCCCCCGGCGCTATGGGGTAGACCGACCGTTCTGTGGTGTATTCGCCACTACCGGAGACTACTGCCGTGAACTCAAACCGGGTATGAGAGTGCCTCACAAAGGGGCGGCTTCGCAGCTCCACATCCACATCCCACATTTTCAAAAGAGGATTGCCGCTGCCCAGAAGCAGCTGCCCTACGGGTTTTTGCATAATATCGCTCCGTATCGTAAAATAGTTTTGAAATTCGGTAATAAAATTGGCGATTTTTCTGTTTCGGTGTAATATCATTATTATAAGAAAGCAAAGAAACCATGTCAATAAGGAGAACTGCTATGAACTACTGTTCCAACCCCTCTGAACTGAAAATCACCGACATGCGGTTCGTGGACATTGATGGCGCACCCAAGCGCTGCACCATTCTGCGAATCGACACCAACCAGGGCATCAGCGGCTTCGGCGAAGTCCGTGACGCCTCCTCCAAGACCTATGCGCTGATGCTCAAGAGCCGCATTCTGGGCGAAAATCCCTGCAATGTGGACAAGATCTTCCGTAAGATCAAGCAGTTTGGCGGCCCCTCCCGTCAGGGCGGCGGTGTTTCCGGCATTGAGATCGCCCTTTGGGATCTGGCCGGCAAGGCCTATGGCGTGCCTCTGTACCAGCTGCTGGGCGGTAAGTTCCGCGATGAGATCCGCGTCTACTGCGATACCGATGTGGACGGTAAGCACACCGGCCATGACATGGGTCTGGCTCTGAAGAAGCGCATGGACATGGGCTTTACCTTTCTGAAGATGGATCTGGGCATCGGCCTGCTGTTGGATGAGCCCGGCACTCTCAACGCTCCTCTGGGCTTCATCGAAGATATGAAGCAGTACGCTTCTCATATTCTGAATGTACAGGGCGGCAGCGTTACCGCTGACATGGTTCGCCATCAGAAGAGCTACTCCATCGTCACCACCGCCCACCCCCACACCGGCATCCATCTGACCGAAAAGGGTCTGGACTATCTGGAAAACTATGTGAAGGAAGTCCGCGAGGTCATCGGCTACGAAGTGCCTCTGGCCATTGACCACTTCGGCCACATCTGCGTGGAGGACTGCATCCGCTTCGCCAAGCGCATGGAGCCCTATAATCTGGCATGGATCGAAGATATGGTGCCATGGATGTACACCGATCAGTATGTCCGCCTGCGCAACAGCACCACCATTCCCGTCTGCACCGGCGAGGATATCTATCTGAAGGAAGGCTTCGAGACCCTCATCAAGGCCGGCGGCGTTTCCGTCATCCACCCCGACATCCTCACCTGCGGCGGTGCGCTGGAACTGAAGAAGATCGCAGATATTGCCGATGAGCACGGTGTTGCCACCGCCATCCACATGGCAGAGAGCCCTGTGGCCTGTCTGGCAGCCGTCCATACCGCAGCCGCTATGCACAATGTTCTGGCTTTGGAATTCCACTCGGTGGATGTGCCGTGGTGGGCAGACATGGTCACGGGTATCGACAACCCCATCTTCAAGGACGGCTTTATCAAAGTACCTGAAAAGCCCGGCCTTGGCTTTGATGATTTGAACGAGGAAGTTCTGAGAGCCCATATCAATCCCGCCATCCCCGGCTATTTTGAGCCGACGGATGAATGGAACAAAGAATTTTCCAACGACAGAATCTGGAGCTGATGGCGATGGAACAAAAATTTGTATCGGCATCCGGAAAAACACTGCAATACCTGCGGTTTGTACCGGAAAAAGAGGGTAAGCTGCCCCTTGTTCTCTACATACACGGAGCCGGATCCCGCGGCGAAGATCTGGCTGTGCTCAGAGACAATCCGGCTTTGGGCGGAATTCTGGCTCATGGCGGTAAAGATGCCATTGTAACAGCACCCCAATGCCATGCCGATACGTGGTTTGAGTTGTACGAAACCCTGCTGGAATTCATAGATTTCCAGATCCGGCAGCCCAATGTGGATGACGCCAGAGTTTACATCACGGGAGCCAGCATGGGCGGATACACGACATGGCAGCTATGTATGTCACGCCCCCATTGGTTTGCAGCGGCTGTGCCCATCTGCGGCGGCGGTATGTACTGGAATGCCGCCCGGCTGAAAGATCTGCCCATCTGGGCTTTTCACGGTGCGCTGGACACAACCGTGTATGCCGAAGAAAGCATAAAAATGGTACGGGCCGTCAATCAAAACGGCGGCAGCGCCAAATTGACCGTATTCCCGCAGGACAGCCACGATTCCTGGACAAGCGCCTATGGGGCTGAAGAATTGTGGACATGGCTGTTTCAACAGAAAAGGAGCTGAAATCCATGAATTTTAACGACAGAAAGAAAATTATCCAACTGACACCCCTGTGGAAAGGCGAGCGTCTGCCCGACGGCAGACCCAAGGTAGAAGACAAGTATCTCGATGCCCTCTACGGCATGACGCTGGAGGAGGTCTGGAAACCGATTTTCGTCCTCGGCTATGAGCATCAGTTTGTTGGCGGCGGCGAAAACCCCATGCATACCCTCCATGACGACGGACGGAAGCTGGTTGGCCGTGCCGTGACCTGCACTTACTGCCCCACCCGTCCCGATCTGCATGACGTGCAGTTTGGCCGCGGTGCGGAGGACGGTCTGCAGGGCAACTACAACCAGTGGGTCATCGACCGGCTCTATGAGCGGGATGTCGTTGTCTGCGATATGTACGACAAAATTTACAAGGGCACCTTCCTTGGCGGCAACCTGACCACCGCACTGCAGAAGCATACCAAAACCGGCGGCGCCGTCATCTGGGGCGGCATCCGCGATGTGGAGCAGATGAAAAAGGTGCCCGATGTGCAGGTCTATTACAGAGGCATCGATCCCACACCCATCCGCGAGTTTGTCATGAAGGACTGGAACGATATTACCAACTTCGGCGGTGCAGTCTGTCTGCCCGGTGACATCGTCTTCGGTGCCGGCGGCGGTGTGCTGTTCATCCCTGCCCATCTGGTGGCAGATGTGGTGGAAGGTGCAGCCAAGACCCATGTGAAGGACGATTTCGGTTTTGAAATGATCGGTCAGGGCAAGTTTACCACCGCCCAGATCGACCGCAATACCTGGACAGAGGAAATGCTGGATATGCTGACCCATTGGATCGCCACCGACCCCAGAGGAGAAGCCTATCGGGATCTGGATTGGTCCAAGGAATATGACCTTGCCAGAAACGGCGACCCCAACGACACCCAGACTGCTCTGTAAGGAGGCAATACGATGAAAACAGCACTTGTGACCGGTTCCTCCAGAGGCATTGGCAGAGCCATCGCCATCCGTCTGGCAAAGGACGGGTACCGGGTTCTGGTCCACGCCGCGGTCAATATGGCAAAAGCCGAAGAAACCAAAGCTGTAATTCTCAAAAACGGCGGTGAGGCAGAGATTCTCGTTGCCAACCTGACCGATCTGGAGCAGACTAAAGTCCTTTGTGAAAAAATGGGTGAGGTGGATGTACTGGTGCTCAACGCCTCCATTCAGTACCGCACTCCCTGGCAGGAAATTTCCCCCGAAGCCTGCTGTGAGCAGCTGAACTGCAACTTCACCTCCTCCATGCTGCTCATTCAGGCAGCCGCCAAGCACATGAAGCAGCAGAAGTGGGGCAGAGTGGTTACCATCGGCTCCGTGCAGGAAGCCAAGCCTCATCCTGATATGCTGGTCTATGCCGCTTCCAAGGCCGCCCAGACCAATATGATGCAGTCCCTTTCCCTGCAGCTGGCAAAGGACGGCATCACCGTCAACAATGTAGCACCCGGCGTCATCTACACCGATCGGAATGTGGCAGCACTTTCCGATGCGGAATATGCCCAAAAGGTCACCAATTCCATCCCCGTAGGCTTTTACGGCGTGCCGGAGGACTGTGCCGGTATCGTCAGCCTGCTTTGCTCCGAGGAAGGCCGCTATATCACCGGTCAAAGCATCTATGTGGACGGCGGCAAGAGCATCCAGTAAGAGGTGACAGTATGAAACTGACATGGATCGGCCAAAGCGGCTATGTGCTGGAAACAGCACGGACAAAAATTATCCTCGACCCCTATCTTTCCGATGTGGTCAACCGTGTGGCAGGCAGACCCCGCTTGGTGGAAGCACCCTTCGCACCCAGAGATGTGAACGCCGATGCCATCATCTGCACCCATGACCATCTGGATCATCTGGATGTGGACGCGGTGGCGGAGATGAATCGGAACATCCCCTTTCTCACCACCAAAGAGGGCAAAGTGAAACTGGAGAACATGGGTTTCACCAAGGTCACGGCTCTGGGAGCAGGCCAGTCTGCCCTGCTGGGCGATGTGACCATTCACGCAGTCTTCGCTCACCATACAGTAGAGGCCTTTGGTGTGGTCATAGAAGCAGAGGGACAGACCCTCTACTTCTCCGGCGATACCCTCTATGACGAAGAACTTTTCTCCATTGCCGATTTCTGTCCGGATTTTACCTTTATCTGCATCAACGGCAAGCTGGGAAACATGAATGTGGTGGAAGCAGCCCTCACCGCAAACAGGATCGGTGCCAAGGTCAGCATCCCCACCCATTATGGCATGTTCGCCTCCAACACGGAGGACCCTACCCGGTTTACGGCATTGGTGAACAACAGCCGGATTCTGGAATACAACCAAACATACGACACAGTAGAATTGCTGAGAGGAGAATGATCTTATGTCTGACAGAAGAAAGGTTCTGGACCTGTTTGAGGCCCAGAAGGAGTATATGGAAAGCCGTGTGGAGCATGGCATTGAGCAGTACCGCAAGGGCTTCGGCTATATCACCGTCACCGATTCCGAAGGCAAGGCAGTTCCCAATGCACAGGTGAAGGTAAAGCAGACCGGACATGAATTCCGTTTCGGTGCCAACATTTTCATGCTGGACGAACTGGAGACCCCCGAGAAGAACGAGGCCTACAAGAAGCACTTTGCAGAGCTGTTCAACATGGCCACCCTGCCCTTCTACTGGGATGCGACTGAGCCGGAAGAGGGCAAGACCCGCTACGAAAAGGGCAGCAGCCCCCTCTACCGCCGTCCGCCCATTGATCTTTGCATGGAATTCTGCAAGGAACACGGCATCGAGCCCAGAGAGCATGCCCTGTGCTTTGAGCAGTTCTTCCCCAAGTGGCTGGAGGGCAAGCCCACCACCGAAGTGAAAAAGCAGCTGAAAAAGCGCTTCGCCCAGATCGCGGAACGCTATGCCGACAAGATCAACACCATCGAAGTGACCAACGAGATGTTCTGGTACAAGCCCAAGACCGAGTTCTACAACGATTCGGAGTACATCACCTGGTGCTTCAAGCTGGCAGAGCAGTATTTCCCCAACAACCAGCTGGTCATCAACGAGGCGACTCCCTACGCATGGGGGGAAAATGCCCGCTTCACCGATCGCTACTTCGCTTACGTTGAAAATGCTATGCTCAAGGGCGCCCGAATTGATGCCATCGGTATGCAGTTCCACCACTTCACTCGGAAGGAAAATGAGTACGATACCGGCCGTCAGTATTACAGCCCCGAACGGGTATATCTGCATCTGGACCAGTATGCCACCCTGGGCAAGCCCATCCAGATCACGGAAGTCACCCTGCCCGCCTACTCCTGGGAGCAGGAAGATGAGGAAATTCAGGCCAAGCTCATCGAGTACCTCTATTCCATCTGGTTCTCCCATCCCAATGTGGAGCAGATCATCTACTGGAATCTGGTGGACGGCTATGCCCATGTGTGGGATCCCGATCCGGAAACGATCAAGGCCTCTCAGGGCAAGATGGATCTGGGTGAAAATTACTACCATGGCGGCCTGGTCCGCTTCGATCTGACCCCCAAGGCCGCTTATTACACCATCAGGCACCTGATCAAGGAAAAGTGGCACACCGAAGAGACCCTCACCGCCGATGCCAACGGCAAGACCCATTTCAAGGGCTTCTACGGCGAGTACGACGTGGAGATCACCGCCGGCGGCAAGACCGTCACCAAGACCATGGATCTTCGCTCCGAAAACAGAACCAACGAATACACCTTTGCCATTTGATAGGAGAAGACCATGGAAAAATTTGTACCCGTTGTGGTCATCAAAGATCTGTCTGAAACAGACAAGATCCTGACCGCATTGCGTGAAAACGGCATCAACTGCGCCGAGATCACCTTCCGCACCGCCTGTGCCGCCGAAGCCACCGCATATGCCTGTAAGCACAACCCGGATATGTCCGTCGGCGCCGGTACCGTCATCAACGGCGAGCAGTGCGAGGCTGCATTGGAGGCCGGTGCACAGTTTATCGTATCCCCCGGCCTGTCCGTGGCCGTGGCAAAGATCTGCAAAGAGCGGAACATCCCCTACTACCCC
>JAZNNW010000130.1:0-41149 GCA_045580485.1 Candidatus Avilachnospira sp.
CCTTGCAGGTGGCGGTCCACTCGGGCTCGCTGACGTCGAACTCCTTCAGCTCGATGCCGCCGTAGGTCACCACGATCTTGGCCTTGTCCATCATGATCTCAAAGCGGTTGGTGCCATGGGCGTCACCGGTGCTGGTCACGAATACGCCGGTAGCGCCGTTTTCATACTCCACCCAGGTGGTCACATCGTCCTCCACCTCGACGTCGTGCCACTGGCCGAACTTCATGTGGGTCTGCACCTTCACCGGCATGCCGCAGATCCACTGCCACAGGTCCAGCTGATGGGGGCACTGATTCAGTAGCACGCCGCCGCCTTCTCCTGCCCATGTGGCACGCCAGCCGCCGGAGTTGTAGTAAGCCTGAGGGCGGTACCAGTCGGTGATGATCCAGTTGGTACGGCGAATCTGACCATAATTGCCGGACTGCACCAACTCCCGGAGCTTGCGGTAGACACAGTTGGTCCGCTGGTTGAACATCATACCGAACTTGACCTCGGGATGGGCGGCGGCGACTTCGTTCATCTCACGGGCCTGTTTCGTATAGACAGCGGCTGGCTTTTCCACCATCACATGGATGCCCCGGTTCATACATTCGATGGCATACTGGGCATGGAAGTAGTGAGGAATGGAGACGATACAGCTGTCAATGAGACCGCTGTCCAGCATCTCCATGGCATCGCTGAACCATGTGACTTCGAAGCCCTGTTCCTTTCCCCATGCGATTCGTTCGGGGTTGATGTCCGCCACAGCCACCAGTTCGATCTCGGGGCAGTTTCCGTTTCTGACATTGTTGGCATGGGCGGTTCCAATATTCCCAAACCCAATGATACCTAATTTAATTTTGTCCATATTCAGAAGCTCCTTTTGGTCAGATGAGTTCCTTAAAAGCGTTGCAGGCTACATCGAAAGCAGTGTCGGCATCGGGATAGTGGTAGGCGATCCGACTTCTGTCGCCTTCCTGCTCCAAGGCAGCCAGACCGTCAAACAAAGACAGATGAGGCTCGATGGTGAAGTGGCTGCCACCCTTGGCGATGTAGGCCTTGACGATTTTTTCCAGATTGCCGACTCCCTTGCCGGCAGGGACCACAAAGCCGTCAGCCAGAGCATCCTTGATGTGCATATAGTAAACCCGGTCACCCAGCAGCTCCCAAGCCTGCCAGGTGTCCTGATTACACTGGACAAAATTGGCAGGATCGAAGACGCATTTCAGCTGGGGAACACTTTTCAGAATGTCCAGACAGCGGGGCGCATTGTCGCCGTAGATGCCTTTTTCGTTTTCGTGGCACAGGTTGATACCGGTGGGTGCGGCCACTTCTGCCATGGCAGCAAGCTGATCCATGACTTTGTTTCTGTACAGGGCGGGATCTTCCTCCTTGGGCATGAAGAAGGAGAACATCCGCAGGTTCTTTGTCTGCAGAATATCTGCGATCTCCAAAGTGTGCTTCAGCTTGTCCAGATGGGCGTGGAAGTCACCGTCAATGGAAATCTTGCCCATGGGTGAGCCTACGGAGCCTGTCGCAAGACCGGCATCGTCCAGCTTTTTCTTTACTTCTTTTGCCTTTTCCAGAGAAATGTCGGAAACGGTCACACCGTCCACACCCCGAATCTCCAGACCCTGTAAGCCGTTGCGCTCCATGGCGGCAATCTGACCCTCCATCATGGAGGATGCTTCATCTGCAAATGCGTAAATTCTAATCATTGTTATACCCCCGAATAGGCGGAGAAACCGCCGTCTACCGGCAAAACCACGCCGGTGATAAAACCTGCTGCTTCGTTGTTCAAAAGGAAGAGCAATGCGCCTTCCAGTTCCTCCGGCTGACCGAAGCGACCCATGGGTGTGGCAGCCAGAATCTTGCCTGTACGGGCTGTGGGTGTGCCGTCATCGTTCCAGAGAAGCTTGGCGTTCTGCTTGGTGGAGAAGAAGCCGGGAGCGATGGCATTGACCCGGATACCTACCCGGCTGAAGTGAACGGCAAGCCACTGAGTGAAATTGGAAATGGCAGCCTTTGCACCGGAATAGGCAGGGATTTTGGTCAAAGGTGTGTAGGCGTTCATGCTGGAAATGTTGAGGATGCTGCAGCCCTCCCGACCGACCATCTGCCGGGCAAAGGTTTGGGTGGGCAGCAGTGTGCCAAGGAAGTTCAGATTGAACACAAATCCCACGCCGTCGGCATCCAGATCAAAAAAACTCTTGGTATCGCCATCGATATCGCCGGGTTCAAAATATTCCTTGTCTGTGGTGGCCTTGGGGTTGTTGCCGCCGGCACCGTTGATGAGGATATCGCATTTGCCGAGGACTTTTTCTACTTCATCGGCAACGGCATAGCAGCTGGCCTTATCCAAGGCATTGCAGGCAAAGGCTTTGGCAATGCCGCCTTCTGTGGTGATTTCCTGTGCCACAGCTTGTGCTGATTCCAGATTGATATCCAGCAGGGCAACCTTTGCACCGGCTCTTGCCAGAACCTTGGAGAAATTGGAGCAGAGCACACCGCCTGCGCCGGTGACAACGGCGACCTTTCCACGCAGATTCGTATTGAGAACATTTTTCATTTGTAACCCTCCGCTTTTTCACAGGCTTCAAAGAGACCGTTGATATAAGCTGCACCCAGAGCACGATCATAGAGACCGTAGCCTGGCTTACCGGTTTCGCCCCAGATCATCCGTCCGTGATCGGGACGGACATAGCCATCAAAGCCGGTCTCCACCAAGGCGTTGACGATTTTGTACATATCCATAGAGCCGGTTTTGGAGAGATGTCCTCTCTCTTCAAAGCTGCCGTCCTCCATCAGCTGTACCTGACGGATGTGCATAAAGGCAATGCGATCCATGGCACTGTATTTCCGTACCATGTTGGGGATATCATTGAAATTGGCGCAGCCAAGAGAACCGGTGCAGAAGCACAGAGAGTTAGCAGGGCTGTCCACAATGGCAAGGAGCCTGTCCAGGTTTTCTTCATTGGTGACGATCCGGGGAATCCCAAAGATGGGATAGGGAGGATCGTCGGGGTGGATGGCCATGCGGACACCACATTCCTCGGCAACGGGGATGATCTTCTTCAGGAAGGTCTCCAGATTGTGCCAAAGACCGGCTTCTCCCAGCTTGCCGTAGGCAGAAATGAGCTCCCGCACTTCCTCCTGAGTGTAGCTGGCATCCCGGCCGGGCAGGTGGATATCATCCTCCAGCGGGTTCAGATCCTTCATCTGGTCCCAGTACATAACAAGACTGGTGGAGCCGTCGGAGGCTTTCTTATCCAGTTGGGTCCTTGTCCAGTCGAACACGGGCATGAAGTTATAGGTGATGCACTTGACACCGTATTTGGCACAGCGGCGGATGTTTTCGCAGTAGACCTCTGTGAGGCGTTCAGCATCAGCGGTGCCCAGCTTGATCTCTTCGGGAACCGGGACAGATTCCACAATGTCAAAGAGCATGCCGTTGGCTTCTACCTGCGCCTTCATTCGGGCAAGGCTTTCCTCCGGCCAGACCTCACCGGGCTTTACATCGTAGACGGCACTGACGATGGAGCGCATATTGGGAATTTGACGGATGTATTCCAAAGAAATGGGGTCGCTTTCCCCATACCAGCGAAACGATAGTTTCATAAATTGCCTCCTTTTTTGGCTTCAATTTAGTATATTATAAAAATATTTTCAATTAAATAAGGTTAGGGACCGAAAAAACATTGAAAATTGTCCGATATGGGATTATGATAGCTTTGTGGAGGTGATTTCCATGATCGAAGCTCAGCACAACTATACCGAACAGCCGGTTTCAGAACTTTTCACCATGCATACCCATGACCGCTATGAGATTTTCTGTTTTCTCAAAGGCGAAGCCCGGTACTATGTGGAGGGCACAGTTTATAATTTGAGACCCGGTGACATTCTCATCATGAAAAAAGCAGAGGCCCATACCCTGCTGCTAAAGAGTGATGCGCCTTATGAGCGGATCGTGGTATATTTTACCGCCGAGGCTTTGTTAGGGGATTTTCAGAGCAGTATGCTCTCTTTCTTGGATGAACGCCCCCTTGGCTCTGACAATCGGTACAGGGCGTCTGCCTCCTGGCAGACCTGTCTGAAGAAAATCGTGGAAAATCCCGACAGGGAGGTAAAGCGGCTGTATCTGACAGTGCTGTTGACGGAGCTGCAGGCAGCCAAGCCACAGACGAAAGAAGAGCGGGAGCATAAAGACAATTTGGGTGCGCTGATTACCTATCTCAACGAGAACCTTGCCGGAGAGCTGTCTTTGGATGCCCTTTGCCGGCGGTTCTATATCAGCCGCTCCCACCTCACGGAGCGGTTTAAGCGGTTGACCGGCACGACCGTTTCGGAGTATATCCGAACCAAACGGCTGGTCATGGCGAAGATGCTGCTGCAGGAGGGAGTAAAACCTACTTCAGCGGCGATCCAATGCGGTTTCCGAGAATATTCCTCTTTTTTCTATGCCTATAAGAAAAAATACGGCGTTTCGCCAAAAGAAGAATACAACAAAAAAAGCTCACGATCCTAAGATCGTGAGCTTTTGGCTTATTCTGCAACGGAGAGCCTGATATCGCCAGTGTCGGTGATGACAATACAGTCGCCGCCTCGGGTATCCCAGGGGATTTCCACACTGCCGGTGTCGCTTTCCGCCCGGAAGAGCTTGTCCGTCATCAATGTGCCGGTTACATCGCCGGTGTCGGTCTCCACATAGAGGCTTTCAGCATCGGCTTTTTCAAAGGTCACATCGCCCGTATCATTCTCAATCTTCATATCTTTGAGGGTGACGGTGTTGACGATTTTGATATGACCGGTATCGCTGTCCAGTTCCAGAGAACCGGCGCTCAGACCCAGCAGCAGGGTATCGCCGGTATCTGTGGAGACGGAGAGTTTGCCGGAGAGGTCAGCCTGCCAGTCTACATCGCCGGTGTCGGTTTCAATGTCTGCGATGGAGAAGAGAAACGCACCGGGCATGTGAAGATCGCCGGTATCAGTTTCGGCGGTAAAATTGACATAGCGGCTCTGAGGCAGATAAATTTCTACGGACATGGTGCCGAAGGAGAACATCTGTTCATACCAGCGGCGGGCATCGGTATAGATGACGGTCAGGGTGTCATTCTGGACGGATACTGTATGATACTGTCGCTCGGTTTCTGTCAGGATGACTTTGCAAGTGCCGTCCAGAGCGGGAAAGAACTGCACATCGGCAGTATCCACTTCGATGGCAATATTCTGGAAATCTTCGGTGATCTCGTGGGTGTTCTGGATGCTGCCGGACTGAAAGAAATCAAAGGTGAAATCTGTGGCAAACAAAGCGGCGGCAGTGAGAAGAAGACCCAACACTACCAAACCGGCGGCAATGATAAGAAGCATTTTTTTCATGATATTACCCCTTTCGGAAGATGGAGCGGCAGGTCTTGACCGTCAACCGCCAGATGGCTTTAGCCGTCAGAATACAGAAGAACCAGAGGGGGATGGCCAGACCCAGACAGACCAGACCGGGGCCGATCAAAGCCAGAGCGGCATAGGGCTTCCAGAGGGTCAGCAGAACCAGTCCGCCCAGAACACCGGCGATGCCGCAGGCGGCAAAGGTCAGTTCCGCGGCAAACAGGATGATGACAGCGGTCAGCAGCAGAACGGCAGCGGTGATGAGCAGGGGGAACCACAGGGGAAAACCCAAAATCAGCAGCAGGATGATACCCCAGGAGATTTTCTTTTTGGGAGGCAGTTCGGAAAGCACCTGCGCTGCAATGATTTGCGGTGTGCCGATGTCGGCAATGACGGCTTCTTCCGTCAGACCTTCTTCCAGCCTATCATCAATCAACTCTCTGTAAAAGTCAAGGGTTTTCTTTCTGTCTTTCCGGGGCAGAGACGCCAAAGCTTGCTCCAAAGCGGAAAGGAATTTCTTTTTATTCATGAGGCAACTGCTCCTTTACAATAAACTGATAAATGGACAAAAGCTCTGACCATTCCGCTTTGAAGGTTTCGATGCGGGCAAGACCTTCGGATGTGATACGGTAGTATTTTCGCAGCCGTCCGTTGTGCTCGGCGGTGCGGACAGTCAGCATCTTTGCTGCTTCCAAACGGCGGAGAATGGGATACAGGGTGGATTCGGAAATCTCCACATAGGGTTTCATATCCTTGATAATCTGATAGCCGTAGGAATCCTCATCTTTAATGGCTGCCAGAACGCACACATCCAGCAAGCCCCGTTTCAGTTGAATATCCATACAATACCTCCTGTAACATTATACTATATTATGCGTGGTATGTTGTCAAGAAGAAATCCGTCCATGTGGACGGATTTCTTGTAATTTGGATCACTACAGTGTCACGCCGGTTTTGTAGAAAGCGATCTCGCGGATATCTTCGCTCTTGCACAGGTAGGTGCCGTTGACGGTCTGCTCAATGAGGGCATACAGTCCGTCGGCGTCCATGTCATAGGCATTGAAGTCGATCCAGTTTTGCTTTTTGGTCGCCATGGGCGTATTGGAGGCGATCTTCATGGTAGGCACAAAGGTGCTGAAGGGCGTACCTCTGCCGGTGGTGAACAGCACCAGCTGGCAGCCGGAGGCTGCCAGAGCCGTGGCAGCGATAAGATCGTTGCCGGGGGCATTGAGGGTACTGACGCCCTGTTTTTTCACCAGTTCTCCATAGTCCAGCACATCGACGATGGCGGTGGTACCGGCCTTTTCGATACAACCCAGAGATTTTTCCTCCAGAGTGGTGATACCGCCCTCCCGGTTGCCGGGGCTGGGGTTCTCATAGACCGGGAATCCCTGATCCAGATAATACTGCTTGAAGTTACGGATCATAGCTTCGTATTTCTCAAAAACAGCCTTGCTTTCGCACTTGTTCATGAGAATCTGCTCGGCGCCGAACATCTCCGGCCCTTCCGTGAGAATGGCGCTGCCGCCGGCAGCCACCACCCGGTCACAGATCTTGCCCACCAGAGGATTGGCGGTCAAGCCGGAATAGGCATCGCTGCCGCCGCACTTGAGACCGATGCAAAGCTGGGAGAAGGGCACTTCCTCTCTTTCCAGCTTGGCGGCTTCTGCTGCGGCTTTTTCCAGAATTGCCATGGCTGCTGCATGCTCGTCTTCCTCATCCTGACAGTTGAGGAAGGCGATATGGTCATGGGGCAGAGAGGCAAGTTCCTCCTTGATGCCGCCCAGACCGTTGTTCTCACAGCCAAGTCCTACCATCAGCACAAAGGCGGCGTTGGGGTTCTGGGCAATGGCGCAAAGCAGCTTGCGGATATTGGCATGGTCCTGCCCCAGCTGGCTGCAGCCGAAGGGATGGGTCAGGGCATAAATGCCGTCCAGAGAGCCACGGACAAACTTCTGGGCGTCCTTTGCCAGACGCATACAGACATTGTTGACGCAGCCCACAGAGGGAATGATGTAAATTTCATTGCGGATACCGGCACGGCGGTCTTTTCTGGGGAAGCCCATAAAGGTCGCAGGCTGTGCCTCGTAGGTTTCCGCATGAAAATCATAGGTGTAGGTGGGGTCTTCATCCAGATGGGAGCAGACATTGTGGGAATGGACCCAGTCGCCCTTGGAGATGTTCGCCTTCGCTCTGCCGATGATCTGCCCGTATTTGACGATATAGGCACCTTCGGCGATGTCGCAAAGGGCGATTTTATGTCCGGCAGGGATCGTTCCCTCCGCCGTCAGACAGACCGCCACATTGTCCTTGGGGTTGATCTGCAGGATGCTCATAGGAGGCTCACCCCGGCATGGATCTTCTTCACATTTTCCGCAACGGCATCGGCGAAGCCTTCATAGGCGGTCAGATCCTCACCCCAGACATCGGTCTTTGCCATGAAGCCCTTGACAGAGCCGCCGTCGGCAAAATACTCCAGATAGGGCTTGTCATCGGCGATGGGAAGATCACCGGAGAACCAGCCATCGTTTCTGGCCTCGATCCTGGCATAGAGTGCCATCAGATAGGAGAATCCCACGGTCATCTTGGGAGGGATATGACCCTTGGCATTGTAATAATCCTTGAAGCAGGGCAGGTCTCTGGCCTTCCACTTGGAAATGCTGTTGAGGGCAATGCTGATGAGCTGATGGTTCAGATAGGGATTGGCGAACCGGGACAGCACATCCTCGGCAAAGGTGCCGCAGCCGGGAACGAAGGGAACGATCTCCTCGAACATGGTATCTCGGACGAATTTGGAAAGCTTTTCATCCATCATGCAGTCGTAGACGGTCTTAGCGCCTTCCAGCAGACCGGTTGCCACCAGATTGGTGTGGCTGCCGTTGAGGATGCGGACCTTGCGGACCTTGTAGGGAGTCACATCTTCCGTCAGGATCACATCGATGTTGTGTCTGCCGTCCTTGATATACTTGGCCAGATCGCCCTTGTTCTCAATGACCCACAGACCGAAAGGCTCTGCGATGGTCATGAGCTTGTCTTCTTCGCCCAGCAATTCTGTCAGATGGGCACGGGTCTGCTCATCTCTGGGGAAGCCGGAGACAATGCGGTCCACCAGAGTGTTGCAGTAGAAGTTTTCCTCCTCATTCCACTTGGCAAAGGCTTCCGGCAGGTTCCACAGGTCAATATACTGCTTGACACACTTGGAAAGGTTGTCGGCATTGTTCTCGATCAGCTCCACAGGCAGCAGATACACGCCGGGCAGGTTGGCCTTGAAGCGCTCATAGAGGAACAGGGTCAGCTTGCCGGGATAGGTCATGGATGCGAAATCATCCATCTTATCGGTATCCCGGTAGCAGATGCCGGCTTCTGTGGTGTTGGAGACCATGAGCTTCAGCTCGGCGTCTCTTGCCAGACCGTAGTAGGTATCGGGGTCCACAAAGGGATCGACGACCTGTGCCAGAGACTGGATCTCATAGGGTTTTTCCACTGCCTTGCCGTCCTGCATACCACGATAGATGGCATGGTAACGGTTGTTCTGCAGGGCGAAATTTTCAATATGTCCGGGGATGGGGGTGACGATGGAGACAGAATAGCTGCCGCCCTCCCGGTTCAGTTCTTCAAAATAGCCATCCACAAAGGCGCGAAGGAAATTGCCCTCGCCAAACTGTACAATTTTAATCATGGCGTATAACCTCACAGATTGTAGTCGGTCAGATAGGCATTGGTGTTTTCAATCATTTCATCAAAGAGCTTCCGAGCATCAGCAGCAGGAATGGCTACCTGCGGATCGCTCATAAAGGCCAGGAACACACGCTCCAGATCCCGCTCCTTGGCACCTTGTGCCACCTGCAGCTGCTGCTCGGCATTGTGCTGCACCAGTGCGGCAAACTCGCCGGGGACATTGCCTGCAAAGACAGGACGCAGGCAGCCGTCACGGAAGACGGCATTGGTTTCCACCACAGCACCCAGAGGCAGGTTGGGAATCTGACCTTCATTGGGCAGGTTCACATTGGAGACCAGTTCCGTCAGACCCAGCAGGGAACGAATCTGCAGGACACCTTCTTCACCGGTATCCACAATGGAGACATTCTCGGTGCCGTCCAGCAGCCGCTGACCCTTGTCCAGACGCTCCTGCTGACTCTTGCGGCGGTAGTCCACGGTGGTCAGAGCGAAGCCGAAGCTGTCGATCAGTTCCTGATTATCAATGAACCAGTGCTTGGGGCAGAACTCTGCCAGATGGCGGTCGCCGGCAGCGGCAATGCAGCCAAATCGCTCAAAGAGGTCGAATTTGACTTTGCTGGTGTACTTGAAGGGGGTCATCCAGTTCTGATCCTTTTCGCCGTTGTAGCCCTCTTCTCTGTGGTTGTTGATGAATTCCTGATAGACGGGGAACAGGTCGATGTTCTTCCAGATGGCATCGGTCAGCCAGGTGAAGTGGTTGACGCCTACCACATTGGTCTTGATCAGATCAATGGTGGTCTCTTCACCGAACTTTTCCTTGATGGCCTGCACCAGCACCTTCTTGGCACCGAAGACCTCGTGGCAGCAGCCGTAGGCCTTGATCTTGGGGAAGGTGTCATAAAGTGCCTTGACACACAGGGCCATGGGGTTGGTGTAGTTGATGACCCATGCATCGGGGCAGCACTTCTCGACACCCTTGGCGATGACTTCCATCTGGGGAATGGTGCGCAATGCACGGATGATACCGCCGGGGCCGGTGGTGTCGCCTACGGACTGGAGGATACCGTATTTTTCGGGAGTATGGACATCGCTGTGCATCTCGTCAAAGGTGCCGGGCAGGATGGAGATGACCACGAAATCCGCACCGGTCAGAGCTTCTTCCAGAGTCTTGACAGCCACATAGTCCCAATGGGTGTTGCAGTCTTCCAGATCGTTGTACTTGTTGCCGATGATCTCATTCTTCTTTGCAGCTTCGTAATCAATGTCATACAGGGCGACAGTGCCGGAAATGTCTTCAGCCTTGGCCAGATCGGACATGAAGCACCATGCCCAGCCCTGAGAGCCGCCGCCCACATAGGCGATTTTCAAATCTTCCACGGTTTTATGATCTGTATATTTCATGTTCTTATCTCCTTAAAATTGAAAGTAGTCTTTTGCGTTCTGATAGCAGATGCCAGTGACGATTTTTCCAAGGGTCTGCCAGTCTGCGGGATATTCTCCTTCTTCCACCCATGTGCCGATGAGGTTGCACAGAATGCGGCGGAAGTATTCATGACGGGGGTAGGAAACAAAGCTGCGGGAATCGGTTGTCATACCGATAAACCGGGGCAGCAGGCTCAGATTGGCCAGTGCCTTCAGCTGGGCTTCCATGCCGTCTCTCTGATCGTTGAACCACCAGCCGGAACCGAACTGGATCTTGCCGGCGGTGGGCGCTTTCTGATAGCAGCCCATGAGGGTGCCAATAATATAATTGTCCGCAGGGTTCAGATTGTAGAGAATGGTCTTGGGCAGTGCATTCTCCTTTTCCATGGCATCCAGCAGCTTTGCCAGACCGTGGGAGATCTCCATGCCGTTGATGGAGTCAAAGCCCGTGTCGGGACCCAAGCGCTCGAACATGGGGGTGTTGTTGTTGCGCATGGCGCCTACATGGAGCTGCATGGTCCAGTCGCGCTTGGTGTATTCTTTGCCCAGCTTGACCAGAGTTTCGATGGTGCTTTCTTCAAAATCGTCCACAGCGTGGTCGGAGAGACGGCAGCCGTTTTCATGGAAGAAATCGATGCGGCTGAGAATCTTCTCATCTACCTTCTTCAGATCGGGACGGAAAGCGGGAATGACCTTCATATCGGTGCTGCGGAGCGCCTGATGATGTTCCAGCGTATCTTCCGGGGCATCGGTGGTGCAGATCAGCTCCACATTGGAGCGCTTGATGAGGCCTCTGGCACTGAATTCGGGCTTGGCGAGGCAGGCATTGACCTGCTCCCAGATCTCCTTGGCGGTCTCGGGGCGAAGCGTCTCGTCCACATCGAAATACCGCTTCAGCTCCAGATGGGTCCAATGGTACATGGGGTTGCCCAGGGTCATGGGAACGGTCTCGGCAAAGGCCATCCACTTATCGAAATCATCGGCAGCGCCGGTGCAGCGATCTTCATCGATGCCGTTGGTGCGCATGAGCCGCCACTTGTAGTGGTCGCCGCCCAGAAACAGGTCGGCTGCATTTTTGAACTGATAGTCATTGGCGATCTTCTCCACGGGAATGTGGCAGTGATAGTCAATGATAGGCAGGTTTTCGGCATAGTCGTGATAGAGCTTCTGTGCCGTTTTGTTTTTCAACATGAAATCAGGATGGATAAAAGACATCATTCACACTCCTTTAACAGACGGTGGACTTCGGGATATGCTTCATCGGGATAGAAAGCATGACCGCCGTGACCGACCACCAGCGTGCAGCGGTTGCTGCCGCCCTGATCGGCATAGGCACGGCTGCCCTGTTCGTAGACAGCTTTTGCGGCGAAGAGGGGGAAAATGGGATCTTCGTCACCGGAAACCTGTACAAACAGTCTGGGATAAGCCATGGCCATGATATCGCCCATGTCGAAATACTTGGCAATATGGGGCACATAATTACAGGCACAATGGGGCATGGCACCGATGGAATCTTTGTAAGAAGCCATGGCGCAGGAGGGCATGACCAGCTTCAGCCGGTCTTCAAAGACAGCCGCATAAGCTGTGGCGGTACCGCCGCCGGAATTGCCCATAAGGCAGATATTGCTGAGATCCACTCGGTCTGAAAAATCCTTTTCGAGGACATCAATGAGCCGCTGAACATCCCATACCCGTTCGCCGATGGTAGTTCTGCCCATCATGGCAGCGATGCCGGATTCATTTTGGCAGAGGGTCATGCCGTCGGGGTCGCCGCTCAGTTCACCAAAGTTCCGCTGTTCCATGGCGATAGCGGCAAAGCCGTTTTTCAGAGCATGGAGACAGAACTGGGCAGAGTATTTTTTGAAATAGTGATCCCGGGAGAATTTGTCCCTGTCCATGGAAATATGCATGCCGGAGGAATGACCCTGCAGGCAGATCATCACAGGGGGATTTTCCACACCGTCTGGCAGAAGTAGGTGGCAGGGAACAAAAAAGCCTTCTTCGCTTTCGAACTGGAAGCGGATCTCTGTTGCTCCGTCGATTTTGGTTTCGTATTCAATGTGGGCCTGAGGATCAACTTTTGCGAAACAATCCAGACCCAGAAGCTCTGCCAATTTTTCTTTTGCGGCAGGCTGCCACCGGGCCAGATTCCCGTCGTAAGCCATGGAGGGCTTTACCTGCTGCGCTTTTTTGTAGATATAGTCAATGGAAGAAATTTTTGCCAATTATTCCACACCTTTCCCATTGTAGTGCATTCATTATACCGCCAAATTTTCAAATGTACATCTTGAATGTTGTGAAGAATCTGAAAAAACCTCTGAAATATTGTCTAAAAATTGCAAGTCCTCTTTTTTGTGTTATAATGGCGAAGAAGGTGATGCAAATGTTTGATAAATACACAAAAATAACCATTGATAAAAGTGTCAGTTCCGGTGCGTGGGAAATGCTTAAAATGCATGCCCACAATGTCCATGAGTTGTATTTTCTCGTCTCCGGTCAGCGGCGGTATTTTATTGAGGATACCCTTTACGATGTAGAAGTGGGTGACCTTATGATCATTCCCAAAGCAAAACTCCACCGATCGCTGACCAAAGGGAATGGCCCCCATGCCCGATATGTGGTGTATTTTGATGAAAAAATGGTCGATGCATTGGTGAACAGAATCGGTGCGGAAAATTATGAAAAACTGCTGGAATTCCGCAAACTGCAGCTGCCGCCAGAGGTCTTTCGGCAGGTGCGTGCCGGTTTGGAGCAGATGTGCGCAGAGAAACAGGCACCGGATGAATTCTCCCATGTCGTAGATACGTATATTCTGGAGAACATCCTGCTCCTTGCGCTTCGTTACGGAGTGCCCAAAGCGCCTGTTGTGGAAAAGAATGTTTCTAAAATGCAGGAAGTCGCCCACTATATCAATAAGAATCTGGCATCGCACATCAGTTTGAAGGATGCGGCGAATGTGGCACATATGGAAGCTACCTATTTCTCCAAGGCATTCAAGGCTGCCACAGGAGAGGGCTTTCAGGAGTATCTGACAAAAGTGCGGCTGCAAAAGGCAGAGCAGCTTCTGGAGCACAGTGATCTGCCCGTCAGCAGAGTGGCGGAGGCCTGCGGCTTTTCCGCTGCCAATTATTTCAGCGATGTGTTCCGCCGTTGGAAAGGACTCTCCCCAAGCCAGTACCGAAAAAAACATAATTCCTGATACAAAAAGCACACACGGTTTGAAACCGTGTGTGCTTTTTATGGATCGTTCTTTATCTCTGGACTCTGCCGGAGCCGTCACCGCCGGCCAGCTTTTCCACTTCGGAAACACTGACCCGGTTGAAGTCGCCTTCGATGGAGTGCTTCAATGCAGATGCCGCCACGGCAAACTCGATGGCCTGCTTTGAGGTCTTGCCGGTCAGCAGAGAATAGATGAGGCCTGCGCCGAAGCTGTCACCGCCGCCCACTCTGTCCACAATGTGCAGGTGGTAGGACTTGGAGAAGCAGTAGTTTTCGCCGTCATAGAGCATGCCTGCCCAGTCGTTATCACTGGCGGAGATGGAGCTTCGGAGGGTGATGGCCACCTTTTCGAAGCCGATCTTATCTGCCAACTGCTTTGCCACGGACTTGTAGCCCTCGTGGTTCAGCTTACCGCCATAGATATCGGTGTTTTCCGCCTCGATGCCGAAGACATCCTTGGCGTCCTCCTCATTGGAAATACACACATCCACATACTGACACAGGTCGGTCATAACTTCCCGTGCCTGCTCTCTGGTCCAGAGCTTGCCTCTATAATTGAGGTCGCAGGAGATCTTCACACCCTTGGCCTTGGCGGCCTTACAGGCTTCCCTGCACAGCTCTGCCACATTGGCGCCCAGTGCTGGGGTGATACCGGTGAAATGGAACCAATCGGCACCTTCAAAAATGGCGTCCCAGTCGAAATCGCCGGTTTCTGCCAGTGCAATGGCGGAATTGGCACGGTCATAGATACAGACGGAGCCTCTCTGGGAGGCGCCCTTTTCCAGATAGTAGATACCCACCCGGTCACCGCCCCGGGTGACCTTGGAGGTATCCACGCCAAAATACCGCAGGGAGTCCACCGCTGCCTGTCCGATGGCGTGCTTGGGCAGCTTGGTCACATAGGCGCTTTCCAGACCGAAATTGGCCAGAGACACGGCCACATTGGCTTCGCCGCCGCCGAAGGTGGCCTGCATCTGGTCATTCTGGAAGAAACGGTAGTAGCCATTGGGAGCAAGGCGAAGCATGATCTCGCCGAAAGTAATTACTTTTGCCATATCATTTCCCCTCCATCTTCTCCAATGCTTCCTTTACAAAGAAGCTGCCGCCAATGGCTGCCACCTTATCAAAAGCAAGAAATTCATCAATATTGCCTCTGTCCACACCGCCGGTGGGAATAAACTTCACCTGGGGGAAGGGGGCGGAAAGTGCCTTTAGCGCCTTCAATCCGCCATAGACATTGGCAGGGAAAAACTTGACCGTGGTAATGCCCAGTTCCAGTGCTTGCATGATCTCAGTGGGAGTCACGCAGCCGGGATAATAGGGAACATTCTTCTCTTTGCAGATCTTCGCCACCGCCACGGACAGACCGGGAGAGACGATAAACTGGGCACCGGCCTTCAGGGCAGCCTCACACTGCTCTGCGTTGATGACCGTACCGGCGCCCACAGACATATCGGGGTAGTGCTTGCAGGCATAGGCGATGGCCTCAGCAGCACAGGCGGTGCGGAAGGTGATCTCAGCACAGTTGATGCCGGAATGTTTCAATGCAGTCAGGATCTGATCCGTTTCGGAAAGGTCCTTGATGACCACCACAGGGACAAATTTTTCCATGGTTTCATCTCCTCAGATGTGCAAAATTTCGTAATTTTCATTCTATTTCAAAATCTGGAAGTTGTCTACCCGTTTGATTAAAAATCACTGATTTTCAGAGTTTACAGCAAACATTCCCCAAGGATTCGGAACTTTGTCCCTGTATTGGTATTTTTGCTGCAATAAAACAGCCGCCCAGATGGGCGGCTGTTTTATGCTTCTTCAAACATATCTGCCAGTTTTTTGGCGGCGGCGTACATCTGCTCTACGCCGGAATAGAGGTTGGTTTCGTCGAAGTCTTGATAGAAGCGGCTTGCTTCTAAGGTGAACCAGCCGTCATAGCCCATGTCCTTCAGGGCTTTGACGATGGGCACGAAGTCGATGGACATGGTAAAGGGCAGCTGATGGCTGTCATGCCATTTGTCGTTGTCGTGGAGATGGAGACACTGAATTTTCTTCCCCAGAGAACGGATCATGGCTGCCGCACCGGGGTTGCCACTGATATATTCCATCTCTGCATGTCCGATATCCAGACAGGCCACCAGATAGTCATCGTCTACGGCATCCAGCACTTCCCGGAAGCCTTCGGCAGTGGCGCAGGAGGCAAAGACGGCATGATCGTGTTCACTGTCCCAGCTGTACATATTCTCTGCCGCCAGCTTGACCCCATGTTCCTTGGCAAAGGGCAGCAGGGAGGCATAGAGCATGGCATTTTCTTCCGGACCAAGCTGATTGTTGGGATGGACCACGCAGATCTCTCCACCGGCTTCGGCGGTACACTCGATGGCACGCATGATATAGGTGCGGATGTTCTTGCCGTAGAAGGGGAAGGGGGCATGGGACTGGTTGCAGACAATGCCGTTATCCAGACCCACCTGCTTTAACCGCCTTGCGATTTTCAGATAGTCGGAGCCGTAAAGACCGTCGATCCAGCTGTTGGTGAAATAGTGGTGTTTGCACATAAAGGGGGCAAACATGGAAAAATCCCAGCCGTCAAAGCCGGCTTTTGCATAGAGTTCAATGGCTTTTTCCTCGCCGATGAGCTTGGCGGCAGAGCCGATCTCCGTGGATGTACGCATGATTATGCCTCCTCAAACATGGCTGCAAATTTACGGACGGCGGCATGGAGGTCCTTCAGACCGTCCAGAGCTGTTTCGGCGGTGAACTTGCCCAGATAGGAATCGGCTTCCAAAGTGAACCAACCCTTGTAGCCGATCGCCTTCAGGGCTTTTGCCATGGCAGCAAAATCCTGGTTCAGAGAGAAGGGAATTTGATGGTTGTCGTGGCGGCAGTCGGTGTCGTGGATGTGGAGTGCCTGCAGCTTGTCACCTAAGGCATGGATCATCTTCACAGCGCCGTCGCCGGCAGGCTTCATTTCTGCATGACCCAGATCCAGACAGGCCACAAAATCCTCGTCATTGACAGCGTTCAGATGGGCAACAAAGCTTTCGGCAGTGGCGCAGGCGGCGAAGCCTGCCTGATCCAGCTCCGGTTTCCAGTTGTACATATTCTCCGTGGCGATCTTGACCCCGTGACCCTTGGCAAAGGGCATAAGTTCGGTATAAATCTCAGCATTGCCCTCCGGGGTTTTGTCGTTGTCGGGATGGATGATGATGATTTTGCCGCCCACTTCGGCGGTACATTCAATGGCTCGCTTCAGATAGTCCATGAAGCCCAGACCCTTGGTGGGGAAGGGAGCATGGGACTGATTGCAGACGATGCCGTTGTCGTCTGCCACCTCTTTCAGCTGACGGGCAAAGCGCAGATATTCGGGTGTGCCGATCTCCTCTTTGGGCACCCAGGCGCTTTTGTTCCAGTCATAGAACTGCTGATAGGTGGGCTTGCCCAGAGGATGACCGCTGTCCAGCCAAGTGCCTGTGGGCCAATGGTAGGTGCGCATCTTGAACATGGAAAAGTCCCAGCCGTCGAACCCTGCTTTGGCGCAGAGTTCAATGGCTTTTTCTTCGCCCACCAATCGGGCGGCGGAGCTGATCTCAGTGGAAACTTTCATGGTATCAAACCTTCTTTACAGTATAAGTGCCGGTGGTGATGGGCTTGGCGTTTGTGCCGTCGGAGAAGCAGTAACCGGCAGGCAGGACGGCCTCGGCGGTCATGGCTTCGGGGATGGTGAGGGTCAGCTCGATGGCTTCGCCCTTCCGCTCCCAGCGGGAGACGATCTTTCCGGCAGGGGCTTCATGCCATGCTTCGGCAAAGGTCAGTTGGCTTGCGAATTCCGGCCGGATGTACAGTTCGTTCAAATTGTTCAGGTTGGGGTTGAGACGGAGACCGGCCAGATTGGTAAAGAGCCAGCCGCCGAAGGTACCGCCCCAGAAATGATGGTTGGTGGAGTTGGCGGAGGTGGGCAGGAAATCCTCCCACAGGGTGGTGGCGCCTCTGGCGATCCAGTTGCCGAAGGAGGGATAATCGGGTCTGGCGATGATGTGGAAGGCCAGATCCGTATAGCCGTGATCGGAAAGGACATAGAACAGGGTCTTGGCACCCAGCACACCTACATCCATGTGGTCATCGGCATCGTGAATCAGCTGCAGCAGCTTGGAGAAGGCAGCAGGCTCCTCTTCTTCGGTGAAGATGCCGTAGTAAATGGCCATGGACTGGGAGGACTGGCAGTCACCCAGAACGGTCATGGTATCAAAGTCAATGAGATGGGCACGGATGGCGGTCTTCAGCGCCTGGGCATAGTCCAGACAGAATTCCTTTTCCTGACGGAAACCTACGGCATCGAAAATGGCAGCGGCCTTTCGTGCCGTATCCATGGCGATCAGAGAATCGGTGACCACCAGAGGTGCCTTAATGGGTTCTTCCCGGCTTTCCTTGGTGACCTGACACCAGTCGCCCAGACCGAATTCCAGCAGACCTCTGTCATCTCTGCGGCTCTGCTGATACTTCAGATATTTCATGATGTAGGGCGTGGCCTCTTTGATGAGACCGGTTTCGCCTCGCATCTGATAGAGCATATAGGGAATGATGACCAGCGCACAGTCCCATGCAGGACCGTTACCCCATGTGTAGCCATGTCCGGTTGTGGGGACGAAGCCGGGAAGCTGACCGGTTTCTTTTTGCGCCTGAAAGACATTCCGCAGCCATTCGGCAAGGCTGTGCTCTACGCTGAAATTCAGCAGCATCTGCTCCGAAGACAGGTGGGCATCGGCGGTCCAGCCATTCTTTTCCCGATGGGGGCAGTCTTGCGGAATGTAGTGGAAATTGGAAACATCGCTGCGGCGGACAGCGTCCTGCAGCTTGTTGACGGTTTCGTCAGAGCAGCTGAAGCCGCCCTTGGTCTCAAAGTCCGAATGGAACACCACATAGGTCAAAAGGTCGGGAGTGGCCTGCTCGGCGGTGATGCCCGTGACCTTGACATAGCGGAAACCGTGGTAGGTGAAGTTGGGGGTATAGGTCTCCACACCTTCACCCTTGCAGGTGTAGAAATCCCGATGGATCATGGGCTTGTCCCGTTTCCAGCTCCGTCTGGCATCCTCGTATGCAAACCAGATCTTGTCCAGATACAGGGTGCCGTCTCTCAGAGTATCGGCATGCTGGAACCCGATGGTCTGACCCTTTTCACCCTTGACTCTCAAGCGGCAGACACCGGCATTGACTTCGCCGAAATCGTAGATGTAGCCTTCCTCGCTGTCGGGGAAGATGGCAATGGGCTTCAGTTCTTTTTCTGTCCGCAGAGGCTCTACGGTGCAATGCTTCAACTCACCCTTGGGGGTGGGTGCATTGAGAACGGTTGTCCAGCTGCTGTCGTCAAAGCCCTTTTCCATCCAGCCGGGTGTCTCCAGATTGGCATCATAGCGCTCACCGAAGCGGTAATCGTCATAGACGATGGCGGAAGGGGCGGTCTTCCATGTGGTATCGGTGGTGATGCAGAGATCACCGCAGGTCAGAGTCAGGGAGACCAGAGGGGCACTGCGGAAAGTGGCCTGATGGAAATACCAGTTATAGCCGCCGGGGTTGTTCTGATAACCGTTGCCCAGAAGAATGGCAATGACATTCTCGCCTGCATCCACCGGGGCTTCGTATTCGTCATAGTAGACATAGTGGTCGGGATTGCTGATGTAGGGGGCCAGGAATCCCTTGGTCAGCTCCTTGCCGTTGAGGAATAGCCGGTAGAAACCGCAGCAGGCGATCTGAATTTTGGCAAGGTCCGCTTTTTCGGCAGAAAAAACCTTGCGGATCATGGGAGCGGCGACATGCTCACCGCAGAAGTCAAACAGCTCATTGTAAGCCTCAGTGGCTTTAATGAAAGATGTTTTCAGCATAAGGATCATCCTCTCTTTACAGTGTAAGTACCGGAGGTGATGGGCTTGGAGATTGCACCGTCGGAGAAGCAGTAACCCTTGGGCAGGACGGCCTCGGCGGTCATGGCTTCGGGGATGGTCAGGGTCAGCTCGATGGCTTCGCCCTTCCGCTCCCAGCGGGAGACGATCTTGCCGGCAGGGGCTTCGTGCCATGCTTCCACAAAGGTCAGTTGGCTTGCGAATTCCGGCTGGATGCGGACTTCGTTCACATTGTGCTGGGTGGGGTTCAGACCGATACCTGCCAGATTGGTATAGAACCAGCCTGCGAAAGCGCCGCCCCAGAAATGATGGTTGGTGGAGTTGGCGGAGGTGGGCAGGAAGTCTTCCCACAGAGTGGTTGCGCCTCTGGCGATCCAGTTGCCGAAGGAGGGATAGTCCGGTCTGGCGATCATGTGCAGCGCCATATCGGTGTAGCCGTACTTGGAGAGGACATAGAACATGATTCTTGCACCTACCACACCCACATCGATATGGTCGTTGGCTTCGTGGATCAGTTCCAGATACTTGTCCAGTGCCTTGGGCAGCTCTTCCTCGGTGAACAGCTCGTAGTAGATGGCCAGAGCCTGCGAGGACTGGCAGTTGCCCAGAACGGTCATGGTGTCAAAGTCGATGAGGTGCTTGCGGATAGAGGCCTTCAGACGGTCGGCCAGATCCAGACAGACCTGCAGTTCTTTCTTGAAGCCGACAGCTTCAAAGAGGACGGCGGACTTGATGGCGATGTCCAGAGACATGATGGAGTCGGTGACCACCAGAGGTGCCTTGATGGGCTCTTCCCGGCTTTCCTTGGTGACCTGGCACCAGTCGCCCAGACCGAACTCCAGCAGACCTCTTTCGTCCATGCGGCTTTCCAGATAGGTCAGATACTTGCTGATGTAGGGGGCAGTTTCCTTGATGATGCCGATGTCGCCCCGAAGGGTGTAGATGGCATAGGGAACGGCGATGAGGGCTCTGTCCCATGCAGGACCGTTGCCCCAGTCGAAGCCATAGCCGGTGGTGGGGATAACGCCGGGCAGAGAACCCTTTTCCGTCTGTGCCTTGCAGACATTGCGAATCCACTCGGCAAAGCTGTGCTCACAGGAGAAGTTCAGCAGCATCTGCTCGGCAGAAAGACCTGCATCGGCAGTCCAGCCGTTTTTTTCTCTCTGGGGGCAGTCCTGAGGAATGTAATGGAAGTTGGAGACATCGGAGCGGCGGACGGCAGCCTGCAGCTTGTTGAGCGTATCATCGGAGCAGGTGAAGCCACCCACAGTCTCGAAATCGGAGTGGAACACCACATAGGTCAGCAGGTCTTCTGTGGCCTGTTCGGCGGTGATGCCGGTGACCTTGGCATAGCGGAAACCGTGATAGGTGAAGCTGGGAGTGTAGACTTCTGTGCCTTCGCCCTTGCAGGTATAGAAATCCCGGTGGACGATGTGCTGGTCACGGTCCCAGTTGTAGCGGCCGATGCCGTTATAGGCAAACCAGATTTTGTCCAGATACAGAGTGCCGTCCTTGAGAGTATCGGCGTGCTGGAAGGCGATCTTCTGACCCTTTTCACCCTTGATTCTCAGGCGGCAGACACCGGCATTGACTTCACCGAAGTCATAGATGAAACCTTCCTTACTGTCGGGGAAAATTGCAATGGGCTTCAATTCCTTTTCTGTCCGCAGAGGCTCTACGGCGCAGAACTTCAATTCACCCTTGGGGGTGGGAGCATGGAGGACAGGGGTCCATGTGCTGTCGTCAAAACCGGGGAGGTTCCAGCCGGGAATTTCAAAGTTTGCGTCATAGACTTCGCCAAAGCGGTAGTCATCGCAGCGGATGGCAGAGGGAGCAGTCTTCCAGGAGGTGTCGGTGACAACAGTGGCATCCCCATAGGTCAAAGTCATGGAGACCAGAGGTGCGCTGCGGAAGTCTGCCAGATCGAAGCTCCAGACAAAACCACCGGGGTTGTTCTGATAGCCGTTGCCCAAGATCAGACCGATGACATTTTCGCCCTTCTGCACAGGGGCTTCATAGCAGTCATAATAGACGGAGTCGTTGGGGTTGCTGATGTAGGGAGCCAGGAAGCCCTTGGTCAGCTCTTCGCCGTTGAGAAACAGGCGGTAGAAACCGCAGCAGGCGATCTGAATTTTGGCAGTGTCTGCCTGCTCGGCAACAAATGCTTTGCGGATGTAGGGAGCGGGAACTTGATTTTCAAAGAGACCGTTGAATTCTTCTGTGGCTTTGATAAAGGATGATTTCAGCATAAGAATTACCTCTTTTTATACTTTTTTGACGGCATAGGTGCCGGTTTTGACGAGTTTCTGATTTGTTCCGTCGGAGAAGCACCAGCCTGTGGGCAGGATGGCTTCGGCGGTTATGGCTTCGGGGATGGTGAGGGTCAGTTCAATTTCATCGCCCTTGCGCTCCCAGCGGGAGATGATTTTGCCGGAGGGGACTTCGTGCCAGCCTTCGGCAAAATGGAGAGCAGCGGCAAACTCCGGGCAGATGCGGACTTGGTTAAGGTTGACCAGACGGATGCCTGCCAGATTGGTGATAAACCAACCGCTGATATGACCCCAGAAATGGTGGTTGGCGGAGCGGATGGAATCGGGCATGAAGTCCTCCCACAGGGTGGTGGCGCCTTTGGCGATCCAGAAGCCGTAGGAGGGGAACTGGGGACCGACGATCATTTTCAGCGCCAGATCCGTGTACCCAAATTGGGAGAGAACATAAAACAGCACTCTGGCACCCAGTACGCCCACATCAAAGCAGTCGTTGGCTTCGTGGATGAGGGTCAGGAGCTTTTCAAAGGCGGCAGGCTTTTCTGTTTCCGTGAACACATCGTAGAAGATGCACATGGCCTGAGAAGACTGGCAGTTTCCGGCAGCGGTGACGGTGTCAAAGTCGATGAGGTTTCTGCGGATGCTCTGCCGCATGGTTTCTGCCATGGTATTGCAGAAATCCTGCTCTTTCTTGAGACCCACAGCACCGAACAGCACAGCGGTTTTGGCAGCCATGTCCATGACCATGATGGAATCCGTCAGCACCAGAGGGGCTTTGGGCGTGCCGGGGGCGGTGGGGTTGGCATTGACCTGACACCAGTCGCCAAGGCCGATGGCAACCAGTCCCTGTTCATCCATCCGGGTCTGGATGTAGTGCAGATATTTCATCACATAGGGGGCAATTTCGGGAATCAGTGCCGTTTCGCCCCGAAGAGTATATAAATAATAAGGAACGACCACCAGAGCGCAGTCCCATGCAGGTCCGTTGCCCCAGTCATAGCCCCAACCGGGCGTGGGGACGATGCCCGGCAGAGCACCCTGGTCATTCTGGGCTTTGCAGACGCTCCTGATCCACTGGGAGAAGGCTTTTTCTGCGGAGAAATTCAGCAGAATCTGCTCGGCGGAAAGGGCGGAGTCCGCCGTCCAACCGTTTTTTTCTCTCTGAGGGCAGTCGGTGGGAATGTGGTGGAAGTTGGAAGCATCGCTGCGGCGGGTGGCCTCTTGCAGCTTATTGACGGTCTCGTGGTCACAGACAAAACCGCCCTTGGTCTGAAGGTCTGTGTGGATGACCAGATAGGTCAGCAGTTCGGGTGTGGCCTGTTCTTCCGTGATGCCCGTCACATGGACATAGCGGAAGCCATGATAGGTGAAGCTGGGGGTATAGGTCTCTTTGCCTTCACCCTTGCAGACATAAATATCCTTGTGGACCAGCTGCTTGTCCCGCTGCCAGCTGCGCCAGCTGTCGTCGTGGGGATACCAGATGCCCTCCAGATCAATGGTGCCGTCTTTCAGAATCTCTGCATGCTGCATGTGGATGGGTTGATAGGGTTTGGCCTCCACGGTCAGGCGGCAGATACCGGCATTGACTTCGCCGAAATCGTAGATGTAGCCGCCGTCAGAAGCAGGGAAGATAGCAACGGGCTTCAGCTCTTTTTCGATGATGATGGGTTCGACATTATTCGGCTGCAGCTCTCCGCCGGGAGAGGCGGTCTCAATGGCGGGCTTCCAGCTGCTGTCATCGAAGCCCGGTTCGTTCCAGCCGGGCTGTTCGAAGCTGGCATCGTAGATCTCGCCCCAACGGTAGTCATCCCGGAAAATGGGCGACCAGTTGGTGCGGAAGGAACTGTCCGTGGTGATGCAGGTATCGCCAAAGGTCAGGGTCAGGCTGACCATGGGAGCGCTGCGGAAATCTGCCTCGTCAAAAAGCCAGATATAAGAGCCGGGACAGTTCTGAAATCCATTGCCCAGCATGAGACCGATGACATTTTCGCCTTCCTGTACCGGCACTTCGTATGTATCGTAATAGATGTGGTGTTTGGGATTGCTGATGTAGGGGGAGAGGAAGCCTTTGGTCAGCTCCTTGCCATTGAGAAACAGGCGGTAGAAACCGCAGCAGGCGATCTGAATTTTGGCAGTGTCTGCCTGCTCGGCAAAAAATGCCTTGCGGATGTAGGGAGCGGGTACGGCAGTCTCCAGTGTGGTGTAGGCTTCCGTGGCCTTGATAAAGGATGTTTTCAGTTTGGAAAGGGACATGAGAAACACCTCAATTTTCCGTGGGTATCGTTTTCCTTAACTTTAGCAGATATCCTAAAAAATGCAAGATAAAAAACGGCATCTGCGTGAGCAGATGCCGTTTTTTTACACTTCCAGTTCCAGACCGTCGCAGGCAGCAATGATGCCGTGCTTTGCCATGTTTTCGGCAAGGGTCTTGTGGTCCGTGTGGAGGGTTCTGGCCATGTGGCTGATGCAGACTTTTCCCATATAGGGATCAAGGGTCTGTTTCATTTCCAGAACCATATTCAGGTTGTTGTGTTCAAAGATGCGGTAGTCGCCGGGGCAGTCGCCGATGGTGGCATCAAAAACAGCCAGATCGGGCTTGCAGATCTTGATGGCCTGGAACTCCTCATAGAGCAGCCAGGCACTGTCCAGACCGTAGAACAGGGTCTTTTCGCCGTCGGTGATCATGAAGTGGACTGCATCGGTGCAGGTGCCGTGGTTGGCCTTGTAGGCGGTGACGGAATATTTGCCCAGCGTTGCCTGTTCACCGGGCTGCAGCTTCACGAATTTTGCGCCTCGGTTGCACAGGGCCTGCTTGGTCTTTTCACGGTAGTGGTCGTCATGGCTGTGGGTGTTGATGATGTATTTTACATCGGTCTTGCCGTAGGTATCCAGCGCCTCCAGAACCTGAGGACCGGGATCGATGAGCAGCGTGTCGTCGATAATGGCAGAGGACAGACGGCGGAATTCCTTATAATCAGCCGGCCGCTCCAAAGGCCAGTCTGCAGCACCGGTACCTAAAAAGAAGATTTTCATAGTGTTTCCTCCTTGTTTTTATAAACGCGTTTGTAAAGAACAATGGCTAATATCAAACCGGCAAAACCGGCAGTCAGCTTGCCCACCAGAACGGGGACGAGATAAGAAGGATCAAGGGCAAGGGTAAAGGCCAGATGGCTGCCCAGAGAAAAGGCGGCGGAAATGGCAAAGGCAGAGTTGAGAACGATGCCTTTGGTGTCCATGGAATTGAGCATCTCGAAAGTGGTGGCGTTGGAGACGATTGTGGACAAAAGACCCATAACGGAAGTTTCGGAAACAGCCAGCTTTTTGCCCACAGCCCGGAGGGGCTTGGAAAGCAGCTTGGAAACCACGAACATAAAGGGGAACATGCCTGCCAGTACGACGGCTGTGTTCAGGCAGATGCGGGCGCCTTCTTCCAGCGTGCTCATGCCCTTGATCAGCTCGATACCTGTCATAAAACGCAGGATACCCAAAGCCAGACCGACGGTTATGAAGATCTTGATCAGGAGGCCGAAAATATTGAAAATTTTAACGCTGAGATCGGGAAGCAGGAGCAGTCCTGCGGCGATCAGGGCAGAAAGCAGCATCAAAGGTAAGAGGTTTAGCAGCAGCGCACCCATGGGCAGGCGGCATACAAGACCGGAAACAAAGCAGCCCAAAGGGATGGTGACGATGCCGCAGAGAAATCCGAACAGCATATGGCGGTATCGCTCCGGTTTTACAACTGCCATGGCATAGGGAATGTTGAAGGAAATGGTGGCGCCCATCATAGAGGAGACCACCAGCGCGTTAAACTTACCCATGGCGGCATCCTGATAGACTTCCAGAGAAAGGGAGGTGCCTCCCATGTCGTTTGCAAAGAGAGAAGCCGGGATAATGGACGGGTCCAGCTTCAGCGTATGATAAACAAATCCAAATACCGGTTGCAGAAGGTCAGCCAGAACCGGAGCCAGAACGATCATGCCGAGCATAGAAAGGGATATGGAACCAAGGAGCATAAAACCTTTTTCAAACTCCTTGCCCAGACCGAATTGATTACCAAGAATCCGGTCTAAAGCACCCAACAGGGCGAAAACCAGAGCCAGCTTGGACATAAAACTCATGTAGGTTGACCTCCTGTCAATTTGGCAAAAACTAATATTTGCAATGTTTATGCTAATTTTTAAGCAGAAAACAAATAGTATTTATTTTAATATAATAGTGAGATTGATAAAAAGAAAGGATGAACGCATATGACTCCCAAGAAAATTGCGGTGCTGGGCGGCGGTAACGGTGCACACACCATGGCTGCGGAATTCTCCCTGAAGGGACATACCGTAAACCTGTACGAAATGCCTCAGTTCAAAAACAACATGAAAAAGGTTTTTGAAACAAAGACCATTAAGCTGCAGGGCAACATCAAGGAACTGCAGGGTCCTGTGGAACTGAACATGGTAACGGATGACATTGCAAAAGCAGTGGAAGGCTGCCATTACATCTGCATCGTTGCACCTGCATTTGCTCACAGTGGCTATGCAAAGCTGCTGAAGGGTCATGTTCACAAGGATCAGATCGTTGTGACCTATCCCGGCGCATTTTCCGCTCTGGTTCTGAAGAAAGAACTGGATGGCGACGATTGCCCCATCTTTGCCGATGCCAACAACCTGCCTTACGATGCCCGTCTGGTGGAAAAGGGTTCCGATACGGTCAATGTGTTCGGCAGAAATCCCATCAACATTGCCTTCCTCCCTGCTGAAAAGGGTCCGGAACTGATCGATGAAATGCGTGAGGATCTCTTCCCCTTCGAGAAGATCTACACCGATGTTCTGGAGTGTGGTCTTGCAATCGTCAACCCCGACTGGCATGCAGGCCCCGTGCTGTTCAACATTTCCAACATCGAAAGCCCCCATATCAACTTCTTCCTGTATGAGCATGGCTGGACGCCCTCTGCCTGCCGCCTGAACATTGCTATGGACAAGGAACGCAAGGCCGTCGGTGAGCTTTTGGGCTACAATCTCCGCCCCATGGAGGATTTTGCAGGCCGTCCCGCCGACTATAAATGGACCTGGCAGGATCTCTATAAGGAAGGTCACGGCTCCATCGGTCTGACCCCCATCTGCGGCCCCAATGATCTGGGCAGCCGTTACCTCACCGAGGACATTCCCTACGGCCTGGTGCCCTGGGCAGCCATTGCAGAGATGCTCGGCGTTCCTATGCCCCTCACCAACGGCTTCATTGATATTATCAATGTCGTTCATGAGAAGGATTGGCGCAAGGAAGGCCGCAGCCTGGAACAGCTGGGTATCGCAGGCATGAACAAGGATACCCTGCTTGCCTATGTTCGCACCGGCAAGAAATAAAATGAACAAAAACGACTTGGTTTTCAATCAAGTCGTTTTTGTTTGTGCGTGAAAGCACCTTACGAATTGATTTTTGAAAGGCTCTTGCGAGGCGGTTCGTTCATGATGTTGGAGTATGCACGGTAGAAGCAAGAGTAGTTGCTGAAACCTGCCCGGGCGCAAGCCTCCGAAAGGGAGAGACCCTTAGAATACAGTTCCCGCACCAACACGATTCGTTTGTAGGAGATATATTTATTGATGGTAAAACCGGTATGTTTTTTAAAGATTTTACACAGGTGCTCTTTTGTCAAAAAGAACTTACCTGCAATCACATCCAGGGATAGATTGTCCGTCAAATGGTCGTTGATATATTCGACGATCTGCTTGATGTTTTTTTGCTGATAAATGGATTTATGAGGGGCTGAAACCTGCTTGTTCAGATGATACAGCAGCTCGATGATCACGCTTTTCACCACAGGCAGGCAAACAGGTTCTTCGCCAATGTAGGTGTCCAGCCGTTTGAAAATATCGTAAATGGCACTGCCTGCCAGCCTGTCGGCGGAGATGACATTGTCTGTTCCACGGACGCGGTGGAATACCATATCGGCAAAATCCGTGCAGTTGTTTTTGATGAAAAAATCCAGATCGATCATCAGCAGGATGAAGTTACATTCACAGCCGTCCTTGATGATGCTGTGATGAAGTTCGTTGTTGCTGACCAGCACAATATCATTGGGGCGGATCGGCAGACGGTTGCCCTCAATCACATAATCCAGTTCGCCGTCCAAAAGCATAAAAACCGAAAACAAATTCTTATCGATGTGAGATGCAGAATATTGATTGCCCCGGTTGGTACTGTGGATATAGGAGAAACCATATTCCTTGCTGGCACACGCTCTGCTTACAAAATCCCTCATAAATTGGTTCCTCAAAGGGCTTGCGCTGTCCATCCGGTGGGCTTCAAAACATAATGCTCCTTGAAACCGCAGGCTTTCAGCAGCTCCTTGGCCTCTTCCCGCCAGCAGTCCAGATGATTCCGGTCATGGCAGTCGGAGGTGATGACGGCACCAAAGCCCAGCCGCTTCAGCTCTTTGATGATGAAAGGATCGGGATAGGGGGTGGTGCGGTAGCCTCTGGAGATGGCACCGGTGTTGACCTCAAAGAAGGGAATCTTCCCGGCGATGGCTTCTGCGGCTTCCATAGCCCAACTGCGATATTCCTTGGAATCCATATCGAAAAATTGGATATTTTCGCAGTGTTTGGCGATGATGTCAAAGTGTCCGAGAATGTCGAATCTTCCGAAGGAGGGCAGCTCTGCCAGCTGTTTATAATACTGTTTGGCATAGGCCATACCGTCACCGCCGAAGTGGGTGTGGATGATGTTGGAAACAACTTCCTGCGATTGGTCAAAGCCCACAAGACCGACTTCGGTGTCAATGTAGTGGATCGAACCGATCACATAGTCGTAGCCTTCCTGCAAAACGCCTGTGAACACATCAAATTCCAGACCGCAGAAAATATCGATCCGGTCTTTGTATGCTTCTTTTAGTGCACGAATGGCAGGTAAATACACTGCAGCGTTTTCTGCAGACATGGAAAAAGGAGAAGTGGTTGTACTGTGGGCAGAAAAGCCGATGGAATGAAAGCCCTTTTCCAGAGCGGTGAGGATCATTTCCTCCGGGGTATCCTTGCCGTCGCAGAAGGTGGAGTGGGTATGTAAATTCTGTTTGTATTCCATAATTTATCACCAGGACTGTTATATCACACGGCAGGGAGAAAGGCAAAGAAAAAAATACTTTACAACGGCAAAATAATGCGTGTATAATAGAGCGTAAACTTTTTCGGTTTGCAGATAATCCTATAAGGAGAGTGACAGAACATGAAACTGATCATCAAAAACGACTACGAGGCTATGTGTGCGTGGGCTGCTCAGCACATCGCAGACGCCATCAACAACCACCAGGGAGACGGTCCCTTTGTTCTGGGACTGCCTACCGGTTCTTCCCCTCTGGGTGTGTACAGACGCCTGATCGAAATGAACAAGGCCGGCACTGTGACATTTAAGAATGTCGTGACCTTCAATATGGACGAATATGTGGGTCTGCCCAGAGAACATGACCAGAGCTACTGGTACTTTATGCACGATAATTTCTTTGACCATATTGACATCCCTGCTGAGAATATCAACATTCTCAACGGCATGGCTGAGGATCTGGAAGCCGAGTGCAAGCGTTACGAGGATAAGATCGCTTCCTACGGCGGCATCGACCTGTTCCTGGGCGGCAGCGGCGTGGATGGACATATTGCATTCAATGAGCCCTTCACTTCTCTGACTTCCCGTACCGGCGTCCGTGCCCTAACGGAAGACACCCTCATTGTCAACTCCCGTTTCTTCGACAATGACCCCACCAAGGTGCCCAAGACTGCCCTGTCTGTCGGTGTCGGCACGGTCTGCGATTCCAAGCAGGTGCTGCTGCTCATCAGCGGTCACAACAAGGCTCGCGCCCTGAAGCATTGCGTGGAAGGCGGCGTGGACCATGCTTGGACCATCAGCGCTCTGCAGCTCCATCCCGATGGCATCGTGGCTTGCGACGAGGCTGCCTGCGGCGAACTGAAGGTGGATACCTACAAGTACTTCAAGGAAGTCTACAAGAACGAAAAGTAAATTCTGAGAATCAAAAAGGACAAGTTTCAGAGAAACTTGTCCTTTTTCTATGATCTTTTCAGAGAAAATGTATTACAGGCTCAGGATGGTGCCGATGCCCTTTTCCTCTGCCACCTGCAGCAGTCTGCTGCCAAGAGAGATGTCCTGCAGAGCAATGCCGTAGTTGGTAACGAAGATGATCTCATCATCGCTTTCTCTGCCGGGCTTGTTGCCCAGAACCACTTCGCCCAGCTGGGCATGGAGCTTGAACTTCTCATAACCGTGCTTGCCATAGTAGCCGCTGACAGGATCGAACATGGAGTTGAGATACTGTGCCCAGTCATCCACAATGAACTTGCTGGTGTTGATGGCGTCATACTCCCAACCCTTGGAGTGAACGGTCAAAATCAGTGCACCGGGCTTGACCCATTTTTTGTAATAGACAGGCTCGGAGTACTCGCCCGTGGGGGCGGCGCCTACGAAAATATCGCAGCCGGTCACGGCTTCTTCGAAGCTGTTGACCACATGGGCATTGACATTCAGCTTTGCGGACAGTCTGTCGCACAGAGCCTGTGCAGCTTCGGGGAAGCGGTCGTAGACCTTAATTTCCTCAATGCCGGGCATCTGGTGCATGATCATCCACATGTTGTTTTCACCCTGCTCACCTGCACCGGCCAAACCGAGCACCTTGGAATCCTTGCGAGCCAGGTATTTGACGGACACACCGGAAGCGGTTGCGGTACGAACGGCAGTGATGCCGCCGGCTTCCATCATGGCAATGGGATAACCGGTTTCTTCATCGTTGAGAACCATCAGAGCGGCCAGCGCCTTGATGCCGTGCTTGGGCTTGTTGTGGCTGAACACACTGACCCACTTCATACCGACGAGGCCGGATTCCTTCAGATAACCGGGCATGGCATGGAGGAATGCACCGGGGCAGACATTGGGATGAACGCCGGGCTTGGGGGGCATTTCATACATACCCTTGCCGTGCTCTTTATAAGTAGCTTCGGCACATTCCATAGCCTGATCCCAGTCACGGAGGTTGCACTGCTCCAAATCGGCCAGACTCAGATAGCGAAATTTTCCATATTCCATAGTTCATTTCTCCTTCGTTGATTTCATAAGATAAATTATAGCAGAAACAGGAAAAAAGTAAAGAAAAATTGGGAAACTAATGCAAATAAGAAATGACGGGTTTGAAACCCATCATTTCTTATTTGCTTTTCGATCGTAAAGGATCATACCCAGGACGGTACAGCATACCTGGAACAAGTGGGGGATCAGGGTGCTGATGCTGTGGGAAACTAGATCAAAGGTGACCCAGAGAATCAGATTGCCAAGAGTCCAGAAGCGGTATTTGGCACCGTTGGACTGGCCGATGCCCATGACGAAGCACAAGGTGGCTGCAATGGCAATGGCAGTCAGCAGAATGTCCGTGCCGAAGATCACATTGACTGCTACAAACAGCGCTCCATAGAGAACAGGCAGCCATTTGGGGAAGGGGCGGTTCTTTGCGGTGAACCAGAAATTGACAATGGCCAGAATACCGCCCAGATAACAGGAGGCAGCGCCGTTGATGCCGCTGTCATTCAGCAGATAGCTGGTGGCGAAGCTGAAGTTGGCAGCAAAGACCAAAAGCAAAATCAGCTTCATGCGGCTGCCTTTGACCAGAGAGGCGGTGGTGTTCAGAATCTGACCGAGAATGCTGAGCACAAATGCGAGAATCTCCATGGAGTTTCCTCCTTGTATAAAAACTTAAAAAACTACATGGATAGTGTAACCGATAAAGATGGTATTTGCAAGGGGGACTGGAGGATTTATTCGGTCCGGCAGGGAAGGTGGATTTGCTTTTCTGCGGAAAAGCCACGCCGGTTGCGACATGCCACCGGCATGTCGCTAAGAGCCGGCTTTCAAATCCACCTTCCAAATGCCCATACACAGAAAAAAGACATCATCGGAAGATGATGTCTTTTTTCTGGTGGGGGAAGGTGGATTTGAACCACCGAAAGCAATGCTAACAGATTTACAGTCTGCCCCCTTTGGCCACTCGGGAATTCCCCCATATTCACTTTGCTTGATAAGGTGGAGCTGGTAGACGGACTCGAACCCCCGACCTGCTGATTACAAATCAGCTGCTCTACCAACTGAGCTATACCAGCAGCTCAACAAGCAAGGACGATTATAGCCGAAAGGAGATGGTTTGTCAAGAGCTTTTTTGAAAAAAGTCGCTGGATTATTCTGGGAGCAGAATGTCCTGCTGCACCGGCACATGGAAGCGGCTGCGGAAGGTATCCAAGTCCTTGCTCTGACCCAAAAGCCACATGGTTTTGGTCAAAACTGCCTCCAAGGTCATATCGTAGGCCTCCAGAACGCCGTGACGGGTCTTGATGACATGACCCACCTGATAGACTCCCAGATCGCTGCCCTCGTAGGTCACCTGGGTGGTCATGATGACGGGCTTTCCGGCATCGGTCCAGAGCTTTACGGCACGGATGAAGTCCTGATCGGCATAGCTGGGCACACCGCCTACACCGAAACCCTCTAAAATCAAGGCATCGTACTCTGACAGCAGCAGCTCCAGCAGATGCGCACGAACCCCCGGCGTCAGCTTCAGAACGAACACATTGGGATTCAGCTTCAGACAGAACTGTACCTGCAGCTCTGCGGGGCGGGGAAGGATGGGATAGACATTGCCATCCCGGATGATGGCGGCTTCAGGGTAGCCGATGCTGGCAAAAGCATGGTAGCTCTTGGTTCGCATTTTTCTGGCACGGGTGCCGAGGATCGCCTGCCCGTCAAAGACCACCGTGACACCCCAGGCAGAATCCGAGGCGGCAAAACGGAAGGCATCCAGCAGATTGCGCCGGGCATCGGTTTCCCGGCTGCCGATGGACTGCTGGGCGCCGGTGAGGACGATGGGCTTGGGGCTGTTTTGAATGAGATAGCTGAGGGCACTGGCTGTATAGGCCATGGTATCGGTGCCGTGAGTGACAACAAACCCATCAAATTCATCATAATGCTCCCGGATGGCTTCTGCGATCTGCAGCCAGTGGGAGGGGGTCAGATTGGTACTGTCCAGATTGAACAGCTGCAGGGCTTCTACGGCACAGATGGCACCAAGCTCCGGGATCTGCTCCAGCAGATCCTGAGAGGTCAGCTGGGGGGCAAGACCTTCTTCGGTTTTAGCGGTGGCAATGGTACCGCCGGTGGCAAGGAGCAAAATAGATTTCATAATAGAACCCTCCGGGTCATACAAAAAATGTGAGTTTATCACATCTTATCATATCCAGGAAAAAAGAATCAATAAGGAAACAGCCTCGCCATCGCAATCGGGGAACGGAAACTGCAAAAATTTCTCAAAATTTGGTCAGAATCACAGAGAAAATTTGGCGCAATTCCCGTGGATTTTCACAAAATATCAAATTGCGTTCGATTTGTAGTTGTATCTCAGACGATTTTTTAGTAAAATATTCATGTCTCATAAGGAGTAATCTGGTGGGAGTATTTCCGCCGGTTGCTAAATTACATTATGTGCACAAAAATTTTTAGGAGGAAAAAACTATGAAGAAACTGCTTGCTCTGCTGCTGGCTCTTCTGATGGTCTTCTCCCTGGTCGCCTGCGGCGCCGAGAAGGTCGAGGAAGAAGCTCCCGTGGAAGAAGCCCCCGTCGAAGAAGCTCCCGTTGAGGAAGCTCCCGTCGAGGAAGAACCCGCCCCCGAGGCTCCCGAAGTCAAGATCGGCGCCATTCTCGTCCATGACGAGAACTCCGGCTACGATATGGCTCACATCGAGGGTCTGAACACTGCTGCTGCCGCTCTGGGTCTGGATCCCACTGCCATCAGCTACAAGTACAACATCCCCGAAGATGAAAGCTGCTATGACGCCGCTGCCGAACTGGCTGATGACGGCTGCACCATCATCTTCTCCGACTCCTACGGCCATCAGACCTACATGCAGCAGGCTGCCGAGGAGTTCCCCGAAGTCACCTTCGTTGCCTGCACCGGCGACATGGCTGCCGGTTCCGGCCTGGCCAACCTGAAGAACATCTTCCCCTTCACCTATGAGTCCCGCTATGTCTCCGGTATCGTTGCCGGTATGAAGCTGAAGGCTCTCATGGACGAAGGCCTGGTCACCGATCCCTATGTGGGCTATGTCGGTGCATTCCCCTATGCAGAAGTGGTCTCCGGCTACACTGCATTCTTCCTGGGCATCCAGAGCATCGTTCCCGAAGCTCACATGGATGTGCAGTACACCAACTCCTGGTATGATCCCGTTGCCGAAAACGAAGCTGCCATCGCTCTGATGGGCCGCGGCTGCGCCATCATCGGTCAGCACGCTGACTCCACCGGCGCTCCCTCTGCCGTTCAGGCTGAGTGGGAGAAGGGTTCCCAGGTCTACTCCGTCGGCTACAACATCGACATGCTGGCCGTCGCTCCCGATGCAGCTCTGACTTCCGCTCAGAATGTCTGGTCCGTCCTGTACCAGGCCACTCTGGAGAAGTTCATCGCCGGTGAGGAAGTCCCCACCGACTTCGCCTGCGGCGTTGCTATGGGCGCACAGCAGATCTCTGCTCTCGGCCCCAATGTTGCTGAAGGCACCCAGGAAGCTGTTGACGCCGCTTGGGCAGCCATCGCTGATGGCAGCCTGAAGGTCTTTGACACCTCCAAGTTCACTGTCGGCGGCGAAGCTGTGACCACCGCTTTCGCTCTGGATACCGACGGCGACTGGGTCAACGATACTGCTGAAGCCATTATGGACGGCGCATTCGTGGAATCCTTCCATCGTTCCGCTCCTTACTTCGGTCTGCGTATCGACGGCATCACCGAACTGAACTGATTTAACTCAACAACCCAGCAATGGGGGGCATTTTGCCCCCCATTTTGGGATTTACCGTCCATTATAACAACCCCGGCCCCACACAGATGGGAGTTCTGGAGAAAGGGTGATTTTCTTGGCGATTGAGAACGCTGTCCAAATGAGGGGCGTAACCAAAACCTTTGGTTCCACCGTGGCCAATAATGCCGTGGACCTGGACATCCGACGCGGCGAGATTTTGTCTCTGCTGGGCGAAAACGGCAGCGGCAAGACCACATTGATGAACATGCTTTCCGGCATCTATTTCCCCGATCAGGGTGAGATTTTTGTCAACGGCAAGCCTGTGACCATTCGCTCCCCGAAAGACGCCTTTGATTTGGGCATCGGCATGATTCACCAGCATTTCAAGCTGGTGGATGTTCTGACTGCCACGGAGAACATCCTTTTGGGTCTCCAGGAAAAGGGCGCACTGAACCTCAAGGCTGCTGCGGAAAAGATCAGTGAGATCTGCGACAAATACGGCTTTGTGGTAGACCCCAATAAGAAAATTTACGATATGTCCGTTTCGGAAAAGCAGACCGTGGAGATCGTCAAGGTCCTTTACCGGGGTGCAAATATTCTGATTCTGGATGAACCCACCGCTGTGCTGACACCCCAGGAGACCAGAAAACTCTTTGATGTCATGCGGAATATGAAGGAAGATGGCAAGTCCATCATCATCATTACCCATAAGCTCCATGAAGTCATGGAGATCTCCGACCGGGTGGCAGTTTTGCGGAAGGGCGAGTATGTGGGCGATGTGCCCACCTCCGAGACTGATCCTCAGAAGCTCACCGATATGATGGTGGGTCGTGCCGTCACCCTGAATATTGACCGTCCCATGCCGGTGAATGTGACCAAGCGGCTGGAGGTCAACAATCTGACGGTCAAGAATGTCTACGGACTCAAGGCACTGGACAATGTTTCCTTTGTTGCCAACGGCGGTGAGATTCTGGGCATTGCCGGTATTTCCGGCTGCGGTCAGAAGGAACTGCTGGAGGCCATTGCCGGTCTTCACGGTGCCGAAAGCGGCAGCTCCGTCCGCTACTATCCCGATGAGACCAGCAATTCCACAGAGCTCATGGGCATGAACCCCATGGAGATCAAGAAGGCCGGTGTCAGCTTCGCCTTTGTGCCGGAGGATCGTCTGGGCATGGGTCTGGTGGGTTCCATGGGCATGACGGGCAACATGATGCTCCGCTCCTATCGAAACGGCAAGTCCATCTTCACCGATCGGAAGAACCCCAAAAAGCTGGCGGAAAGCATCATCGAGCAGCTGGAAGTGGTCACCCCCGGTGTCAACACCCCTGTCCGCCGCCTGTCCGGCGGTAATGTCCAGAAGGTCCTGGTGGGTCGTGAAATTGCGGCTTCTCCCAAGGTGCTGATGACGGCCTATGCCGTCCGCGGTCTGGATATCAACACTTCTTATACCATCTACAATCTGCTGACCGAGCAGAAAATGAAGGGCGTTGCCGTCGTCTATGTGGGCGAAGACCTGGATGTGCTGCTGGAGCTGTGTGACCGGATTTTGGTCCTCTGCGGCGGCAAGGTCAACGGTATTCTGGATGCCCGTACCACCACCAAGGAAGAGGTCGGTCTGCTGATGACCAATCTGCAGGAAAGCGGAAAGGAGGCTGCGGAATGAGCCGTATCAAAAGCCATCATGAACCCTTGATCCGCCTTGCGAAGCGGGATGGCATTGCCACATGGAAAAGCATTGGAATCCGTGTTGCTGCCGTTCTCATCGCCCTTGTGCTCAGCGGCTTGTTTATCTATTCCGTCACCGGTCTGAACCCCGTGAAGGTCTATGTGGCCATGTTTGACGGCGCACTGGGCAGTAAGCGTAAGATCTGGTTCACCATCCGTGATACCATGATGATGCTGTGTATCAGTATCGGTCTGGCGCCTGCCTTCAAAATGAAGTTCTGGAACATCGGTGCCGAAGGTCAGATCCTGGTGGGCGGTGTTGCAACCGCCGGTCTGATGATCTATCTGGGCAAGGCAGGTTCCACCCTGCCCACGGCTGTGATGCTGCTGATCATGGCTGCTGCCAGCCTTGTGGCAGGCGCTGTCTGGGGCATCATCCCTGCCGTGTTCAAGTCCCGCTGGGGCACCAACGAGACCCTGTTCACCCTGATGATGAACTATGTGGCCATCCAGATCACATCCTACTGTGTGGCCCTGTGGGAAAATCCCTTCGGCTCCAACACTGTGGGCGTTATCAACCAGAAAACCAAGCTGGGCTGGTTCCCGGAGATCTTCGGAACCACCTTTACCTTGAATGTTGTCATTGTTCTGGCATTGACTGTGGGCATGTTCCTGTATCTGAAGTACTCCAAGCAGGGCTATGAGATCTCTGTTTTGGGTGAAAGCGAACGGACCGCCCGGTATGCCGGCATCAAGCCTGCAAAGGTCTTTATCCGCACCATGGCCATTTCCGGTGCCATCTGCGGTCTGGCCGGTTTCATCGCCGTTGCCGGTGCATCCCACACCATCTCCACCTCCACTGCCGGCGGTCAGGGCTTCACGGCTATCATCGTGGCATGGCTTGCAAAGTTCAATACCTTTGTCATGCTGCTGATCTCCTTCCTGCTGGTGTTCCTGGAAAAGGGTGCCATCCAGATCGCAACGGATTTCCAGCTGAACGACTTTGCTTCTCAGGTCATCACCGGCATTATCCTGTTCTGCATCATTGCAAGTGAGTTCTTCATCAACTACCGCGTGATCATCCGCAAGAAGAAAGGGGCTGACAGCAAATGATCAATCTGTTCATGTCTGCCATCGTTTTTGGCACCGTCATCCTCTTCGGCGCTCTGGGTGAGATCATCACGGAGAAATCCGGCAATCTGAACCTGGGCGTGCCCGGCGTCATGTATCTGGGCGGCATTGCCGGTCTGGCTGTGGCCTTTGCTTATGAAAATGCTGCCGCCAACCCCATTCCCATTGTGGCATTGCTGCTGAGCTTTATTGCGGCATTCCTGGCAGCGGCTCTGGGCGGTCTCATTTACAGCTTTTTGACTATCACCCTCCGTGCCAATCAGAATGTCACCGGCTTGACCCTGACCATCTTCGGCAGCGGTGTCGCCAACTTCTTCGGCGGTGCTCTGAATACCATGGCAGGCGGCGTGGGTCAGATCTCCGTGGCTGTGGCCTCCGGTGCCTACCGCAGACCGATTTTTGGTGCCCTCAGCAAGGGCGGCTGGTTCGGTCAGATCTTCCTGAGCCATGGCTTCATGGTCTATTTTGCCATCATTCTGGCAGTTCTGGTCCATTTCTTCTTCACCAAGACCAGAAAGGGTCTGAACCTCCGTGCTGTGGGCGAAAATCCTGCCACTGCCGATGCTGCCGGTATCAATGTCACGGTTTATAAGTATCTGGCTACCTGCATCGGTGCCGGTATCTCCGGTCTGGGCGGTCTGTACTACACCATGGACTACATCAAGGGCACCTGGGCCAGTGAAGGCACCATCGAAGCTCTGGGCTGGCTGGCTGTGGCTCTGGTCATCTTCGCCACCTGGAAGAGCCTCAATGCCATCTGGGGCGCATACCTCTTCGGCTTCCTGTCCTGGCTGTATATGTATGTTTCCAAGATCCGGGAACTGCTCATTGAATGGCTGGGTCTGGCAGAAGATGCCCTGCCTCTGCTGAAGCTCAACAGAAGTTCTCAGGAACTGTTCAATATGCTGCCTTATATCGCCACCATTCTGGTGCTGATCTTTGTCAGTATGCGAAAGAAGCGGGAAAATCAGCCCCCTGCTCATCTGGGACTGCCCTACTTCCGGGAAGAAAGATAAAATCAACAACAGCCTCTCCATTGGAGAGGCTGTTGTTGATTCATGAAGCAAAAACCGCTATAATATAGAAAACAAAGGAGGCGGTTTCATGCAGTATCTTCTGGCTCACGATCTGGGCACATCCGGCGATAAGGCCACCTTGTTCTCTGTGGAGGGCAAGCTCATTGCCAGTGTGGTGGAGGGGTATCCCTGTAACTATTCCAATGGTAACTGGGCGGAGCAGAACCCGGAGGACTGGTATGCCGCTGTCTGTAAGTCTACGAAAAAACTGATTGAAAAGATTGACCCTGCCGATATTTTGGGTGTCAGCTTCTCCGGTCACATGATGGGCTCTGTTTTGTTGGATCAGAAGGGAGAATTGCTCCGTTCTGCCATCATCTGGGCAGACCAGAGAGCCACAAAACAGATGAAGCAGATATCCGAATCTGTAGGAGATGTCCGATTTTATGCCATCACCGGCAATCGGAACAATCCTACCAATTCCATCTGCAAGATCATGTGGTCTCTGGAGCATGACGGTGTGGCCGGGAAACTGGGGAAATCTGTCAATTGCAAGGACTATATCATCTATCGGCTGACGGGACATTTGGGCACCGATTATTCCGATGCCTCCGGCACCGGTGCCTTTGATATCAACACCTTCCAGTGGTCGGAGGAAGTGCTGGAAAGTGCCGGTGTGCCTCTTTCGGTCATGCCGGAGTGCCGAGCCTCCACGGACTTAGCCGGTAAAATCACCGAAGAAGCAGCAAGGCTCACCGGCCTTTTACCGGGTACGCCGGTATTCTGTGGCTGCGGCGATGGCACGGCAGCCTCTGTGGGTACGGGTATTGCCGAAGTGGGGCAGGGCTATCTGAGTCTGGGCACTTCTGCCTGGATCAGCTATCTGGACGACAGTCCCTGTCTCGATGAGCAGCAGCGCACCTTCAATCTGGCCGGCATTGAGAAGAACCGGGTCTATCCCATTGGTACCATGCAGGCTGCCGGCTCTTCTTACAGCTGGATGCGTGATCAGCTGTGCCGGGCTGAAAAGCTGGATGCAGACCGCATGGGGACGAGTATTTACCATGAGATCAACAGCCAGATCGCAGAGGTTCCGGTTGGCTCCAATGGCGTTTTGTATATGCCCTATCTGATGGGTGAGCGAAGCCCCTGGTGGGATTCCAATATTCAGGGTGCATTCTTGGGTCTCAAGCAGGAGACCACCCACGCCCAGATGCTCCGTGCGGTCATGGAGGGTGTTTCCATGAACTTAGCCCTCATCCTTCGGGTGTTTCGGGGCAAGCGCAGCTTCGACAGCCTTCGCATCATCGGCGGCGGCGCCAAGGATATGGTATGGCGGCAGATGCTGGCAGATGTACTGAATGTCCGCATTGAAAAGCTGAACCTGTTGGAGGAGGGCTGCTCTCTGGGTGCAGCCATGGCTGCCGGTATCGGTGCAGGCGTCTACAAGGATGCCTCTGCCATAGAAAAGTTCCTGCAGGTGGATGATGTACGGGAACCGGATGCAGAACGGGCTGCCCAGTATGCCAAGCTGACCGACCGTCTGGTGGATGCCTATCAGAGACTGAAAGGGTTTTACTAAAAAGCAGAGACGACCTTTGCGGTCGTCCGAAAAATACGCACTGCCAAACAAAATATGGCAGTGCGTATTTTTTATCGACCAGCATCCAAAGGAGCGATGAGAAGCCGGGAGGGGGGCCATGGGGGGAGAGTGGCTATTTTGTGATGTAAGCCGAATCGACTATATAGGCAGAAACGATCACAAAATCCGGACAACGCCCTCCCCCCATGTGCCTTTTTCATCCAATACTTTTGTGGCATAACAAAAGTATTGGCCGCCGGAGGCTGAAATCCGCAATTGCGGATTTCATACACCTCTCAGTCAGCTTTGCTGACAGCTCCCCTCAAGGGGGCCTTTCTTTTGTTCTTTGGGTGGGGTGTGCAGATGGCAGGCGCAGAAATGGTCCTGTTCCAGCTCCACAAAATCGGGGACATATTTTTCGCAGATGTCCATGGCATGGGGGCAGCGGGTGTGGAATTTACAGCCCTTGGGCGGGTCGGCAGGAGAAGGGATACTGCCCTTCAGTGCCACCCGCTCCATTTTTACATCCAGATCCGGCACGGGGATGGCAGAAAACAGTGCCCTTGTATAAGGGTGGAGGGGATTGGCAAAAAGCTTTTCCGTAGGAGCATATTCCACCAGTGACCCCAAGTACATGACACCCACTGTGTGGCAGATGTGCTCCACCACGGAGAGGTCGTGGGAAATGAACAGATAGGTGATGCCGTATTCCTGCTGCAGATCCTGCAGAAGATTGACGATCTGGGCCTGCACCGACACATCCAGCGCCGACACCGGCTCATCGCAGACGATAAATCTGGGCTTCATGGCCAAGGCTCTGGCAATGGAGATCCGCTGCCGCTGTCCCCCGGAAAATTCGTGGGGATAGCGGTTTTTATGATAGGGCTCCAGACCGCAGTCCCGCATAATTTTGGAAATGTAGCCCTCATATTCATCCTTGGGCACGATACAGTGGTGGCGGACGGCTTCGCCGATCAGCTCCCCTACGGGCAGTCTGGGAGACAGACTGGAATAGGGGTCCTGGAAGATGATCTGAAAATCAGGACGGCGGCTGCGCAGCTGCTTTTTGCTGAGGGCGGATAAGTCCACGCCGTCAAAAAG
>JAZNNW010000131.1:0-5213 GCA_045580485.1 Candidatus Avilachnospira sp.
ATCCTTGGCATCGGTATAGCCGATAGCCTGAATTGCTCGACCCAGAGCTGCATCGGTATCGTCCACTCTTACAGTAGTAGAGCCGGACCGATACAGACCATTATCCGTAACATAGTCGCCCAGAACATGCTTCACATTGATAGAAGCAGGCAGTTCAGCCTTGATCTTGTCGTCGGCAGCAGCTTCGCCACAGACGGCGCAAGTGCCTTCGTACAGACCGGTTTCTTCATTATAAGTAGCATCAACAACATTGTGACCCAGAGCGGAGTCGGCAACTTCAACAGGAGTGCCCTCTGCGCCGCAGATGGAGCAAGCAGTCTTGACCCATGCGTTGGTGGTGCAGGTTGCGGGGGTGACAACTTCCTCAGTGACTGCAAAGTCGCAGGGAGTGACAGCCATGATGCGGTCGATGTAGAAATCAGCACCGGTAGTGATATCGCCGACCACCTTCATGGAAACGATGACATCCACAGTCTGGCCGCCCAGCTCGTTGACCATTGCTCTGGTCTGCAGAGTCCAACCAAAGGAGAACAGATAATAGTTATCAACGGAACCGGAGGGGTTCTGAGGCAGGGTAATGTTGGGCATTGTATAGAGCTTGTATTCACCGCCGTTGGCAGCCAGCTCTTCAGCGGTGATGGTGCCAACCACGCCTTCACCGGGAAGTTTCTGGAAATTCAGATCGCCGGTAACGGTGTAGCCGATAACCTTGATTGCACGGGCCAAAGTTGCATCGGTATCATCCACTCTTGTAGTAGTAGAGCCGGATCGATACAGACCGTTATCAGCAACATAGTCGCCCAGGACATGAGCAGCAGCGATGCCTGCAGGCAGCTTTGCCTTGATCTTATCGCTGGCAGCAGCTTCGCCACAGACGGCGCAAGTGCCTTCGTACAGGCCGGTTTCCTCATTATAAGTAGCGTCAGTCACATTGTGACCCAGAGCGGAGCCAGCAACTTCAACAGGAGTGCCCTCTGCGCCGCAGATGGTACAGACATTCTTTACGAATGCGTTGGTGGTGCAGGTCGCAGCAGTCACAACTTCGTCAGTTGCCTGGAAAGTGCAGGGAGTCGTTGCCAGGATGCGATCGACATAGATATCAGAACCATCGACCTTCAGAGAAACAACGACATCAACAGTCTGGCCTCCCAACTCGCTTACCATTGCTCTGGTCTGAAGAGTCCAGCCGAAGGAGTACAGATAGTACTCCGCTCCAGAGGAATTGATGGGCAGAGTAACATTTTCGAACGTATACAGCTTGTATCCCTGACCATCGGCAGCAGCCAGCTCGTCGGCAGTGATTTCACCAATCACGGCTTCACTGGGGTATCTCTGGAACTTCACGCCATTGGTAATGCCATAGCCAACTACCTGGACAGCACGATCCAGAGTTGCACCGGTGTCGTCCACTCTTACAGTAGTAGAGCCGGACCGCCACAGACCGTTATCAGCAACATAGTCGCCCAGGACATGAGCAACAGCGATACCTGCAGGCAGCTCTGCCTTAATTTTGGTATTGACAGCAGTGCCGCCGCAAGCAACACAAGTACCTTCGTACTTGCCGGTGGATTCATTATAATTGTAGTCAGCAGCAACATGGTTGTCGCAGTGAGCAACAAAGATAACGCGGTCATAGTACCAGCCAAAGAGCTCGCCGCCGTCAGTACCGTCGCTGTTCCAGGTACCGACGGTCTTCAGATGGATGTAGTACTCCAACTTCTTGCCGTCCAGAGTGTCGTAAATCGCTCTGAAAGCATCCTGAGCCAGAAGCTTAGTGCTGCCCATCATGGTGTACAGGGTGTCGCCGGCTTTTGCAACCAGGTTGGAATCGCCCTTGAACCAGTTGTAGCCGGTGTTGTGCTCGGCTTCAATGGTGGTTCTTTGAATGATGGCGCCACCAGTAGAACCGGTGGTGTTTCTAAAGGAGATGGAACCATTGACATCCCATGTGTTGTCGGAGTTGTCCAAATACCATGCAGTGCCGGTATCGGAAGTTTCATCGTCATCAGTTACGATAGACGCAAAACTTTCGTAATCGCTGCCTGGCATGTAGACATCGGTTGCTTTAAAATCGTAGACAGTGGCCGTGCCATAGCCGTAGGTGGCCAAATCATTGGTCACGATTTCAGGCAGTGCGAGACCTGTGCTATAGCCGGATGTGGCTACCACAGGTGCTTCTTCTGCAATCGCGAAAGTGGGCAGCATACCCAGAACCATCACGATGGTCAGAAGCAGTGCTAATGTTCGTTTCATTTTTTCATTTCCTTTCTCAAATATAATAGTCCCATTTTTCTTTCATACCACCTTTTGGCAGCATAAAAAATACCATTAAAATAATACCATACCCAATTTTTGATTAACATTCTCATATTGCAGGTATTTCAAATGGTTTGGCTATTCAGATATGATTGATGCTCATTTTCCAGTCCCGTCACCTTTTCGTTTTTGCTATAATGGGCAAGAATGCCTCAGCTCCACCATTCATTCCTATGTCCTGTGGGAAATTAACGAAAGCGTCACATATGAGCACAAACCCCGGAAACTGCAATACTAATCAGTTTCCGGGGCTTTTATATCAATATGCAATTCTGAAATAGTCCAGATATGCCTTGAAGCGGTCTTGAACAGCGAGACAGGTATCTATAAGGAAACCCTTTTCGTTATCCCATTCTTTCAGACCTCGTTAGTAAAACAGCTTCAGAGCATCCTCAATGATAAACGGCACGATGTTGTGCTTCAGACATTCCTTATCGGCAAAATATCAAACAAATATACCATCAGTTATTCTAAAATATTGCCGACAGTCAGCAAACTCTTTTTTCAAAACAAACACCCCGGTTCCCTTTTGTATAAACAAGGAAGAAAAACGATGATTAAAATCTTGTTCAATTGCCACGGCATGGTATGAACTTGAGTCTGTAAACCCTTGATATATTAAGCTCTTTACGATTTTGATCACCTGTTTTTACGACACTTTTACGACAAATGAGCCGAGCTATGATGATTTTTGTCGTAGATTAGTGAAAAATACAGAAGAAAAGGATCCATCGAAAACCCCAGAAATACCATTGGGTAGACTTGTTTCTGCGTCATAAGCAATTTGAGAGCGGCAGCGGTATGCTTTGGCCAATTATATGAACCAGCAGCACAGCAGTCACCCGTTGTGGTGTTCCCCTCATAATTTAAATTCGACCGATTGAATAGTCGCCCATCAGTTCTACCATTCATTCTTGCAAAAAACGAGAACTTACAGAAAACGCCGTATGGCTAAGCATTGCTTGCCATACGGCGTTTCTAATTACTCCACAAGGCCGTATTTCACTTTGATCCGATCCAATTTTTCCAACATGGGTTCAGCTGCCAACAAGAGGAAAATGACCGTGGCGGCGGCGTGGACCAGGTCCATGGGCAGGCCTGTCACATAGTAGGCACGGAGCATTTTCCATGTGATGGCTTCGGAACTGTACATCAGCGCCGATGCAGGGTTCATAATACCGCCATAGATGATCACAGCAGCAAAGGCGCCAAAGCTTGCCAGAGAACCTCTTGTGCGGCGAAGGAGACCTTTTCGGAACAAAACACCTGCCAGAAAGCCGATGATACCCATACTGAACATCTGCCATGGCATCCATGGCCCTTGAGAAAACAGGATATTGGATACCAACATTGTCACAGCACCCACCAAGAAACCCGTTTCTCCGCCCATAGCAACACCTGCAATGATGGTCAACGCAATGACCGGCTTGAACTGAGGCAGCATGAAGAACGCACTTCTGCCTGCCACCCCGATGGCACACAAGACCGCAATGGTGACCAGTTCTCTGGCCTTTGGTTTTCTACCCTCAAAGACCAAGAAGAACGGCAGCATACACTCTGCCAATACCAGCAGCGCCGTTACGTGATAATGCTGATTACCCAGGTACATGATACCGACAAAGATGGTCAGTGGAATGAACAGTACGATCAAAACAGCCGCCATGACTGTCCGCTTGCCCAGTTTTCGTTTTCCCACCGGCGTCTGTGCCAGAACCGGTGGAGCACTTCTTCTGCCAATAGCCAACAGAAACACCGCCATAGCACCCAAAAGCACAGGGTACGACAGCAACTGTCTTGCCCCGGTTGCGCTGATGCCATCCATATTGACCAGTTTGGAAAGATCCGTGATGCTGGTGGCATAGAAAAACACCACAAGCACCACCGCCAGAGAGATGGCTGCCAATGCTTTTCTCCACAAAGGCAAGGGCTTGGGTTTGAAATTGACTGCCGTTTCTTTGGGTTTTGGGAGAGGCTTTCCCTCCGGGATCTCCGGTTCTTCTGGTATTGTACCGCCGCAGCAGACGATCACATCCTCCACCGTCACAGCCTTGGGAATCAGATGCCGCGCCATGCGGTTGGCGGGAGTGGTATAGAAGCTGTTGCCGGAGAAAAATTCCTCCGGGCTGCCCTCTGCCACGATACTGCCATCGAAGAACAGGCCGCATTTATGGGCATATTGAGCACAAAAAGACACATCGTGGCTGACCATCAGAATGGTCACACCGGAAGCCAGAAGCCGCCGCAGGATCACAGAAAAAGTGACCTTAAATTCCGCATCAAAGCCCTTGGTGGGTTCATCCAGCAGCAAAATCTCCGGAGCAGTTAAAAGCACCTTCGCCAAAGCCGTTCTCTGCTGCTCACCACCGGAGATATCATAGGGGTGACGGTCCAGAAACTCTCGCAAGCCGCACAGTTCCACGACCTTTTCCACTTCCTTGTCCTGCTGGTCTTTTGGCAGCTTCTGCCCACGGAAGACTTCATACAAATCCTCCCGGACTGTCCGCTTTATAAACAGGGTTTGAGGATTCTGAGGCAGATGCCCCAACTTTCCATGGAGCTTTACCGTTCCACGGTAGGGGGTCTGCAGACCGGAAATGGTCTTTAATGCCGTTGTTTTGCCTGCGCCGTTGCCGCCAAGGATGGCATAAAACTCACCCTTGCGTAATCTCAGAGAAAAACCCTTTACCACATCAGGACTATCTTTCTCATAGCGGAACCACAGGTCTTCACATTCCAAGGTACAGGTATCCTCGTAAACCTTCGTTTCTTTTGGCACAAGTGGCAGCAAAGGCTGCTCCTTTTTTCGTTGGGACAGAAAGCTGCTGCCGCCACGGACGGCCATGGGGCAATCCAAAGCTGTCTCCACCGCCGCCCAGATTCGCATGGCGGTGGGCATC
>JAZNNW010000132.1:0-16171 GCA_045580485.1 Candidatus Avilachnospira sp.
GGCGCCAAGAACTGGATCACGCCTCCCTTCGAGTTCGACGAGTACTTCTTCCCCCAGGCTTCCTGGATCGTCGACGCCGTCTCCGCCCGTATCGTTCCTCTGGAAGGCCATGTCACCAAGTTCACTGCTTCCGAGGCTGAAATTATCCGTACCGCTAAGGCTGGCGTGTAATTTCTGATGGATTTCCAAAAGATCAAAGCCGTGGTTTTTGACCTGGACGGCACTCTTTTGGATACCATAGCCGACATTGGCACAGGTGCGAATCTCGCCCTGTGCCAATTCGGCTATTCGGCGTATCCCATTGAGACCTACCGGGCCAGAGTCGGTCACGGCATTAAGAATTTGCTTCGTTCCGCTTTGCCGGAAGGTACACCGGACGAAAAAGTAGATGAACTCAACCGCTTCTATCAAGGCTATTACCCGGAACACTGCTGCGTTTACACCGATTATTTCCCCGGTGTGAAGGAATTTCTGAATGTTTTGGTGGAAAAAGGTATGAAACTGGCTGTCATTTCCAATAAAACGGAAACAACCAGCCAGAAAATCATCAACCATTACTTCCCAGAATACGACTGGACTTTTGTCTGGGGCAACAACTGGCAGCGGCCTTTGAAGCCTGCTCTGGAGGCCGGTGTTCTGGCCTGCGAAGAACTGGTTTTGAAGCCGGAGGAGATCCTCTATGTAGGTGATGGTGACACAGATATGGAGTTTGCCTCTAAGATGGGTTTTATCGCCGCCGGTGTCACATGGGGTTACCGCAGCCCGGAACAGCTGCTGGCTGCCGGTGCGGATTTCCTCAGCGACAGCTTTGAAGAGCTGCAAAACAAAATCGGTTTCTAAAAATAAGGTATCCGACATTCGGATACCTTATTTTTGTTCTTGTATTTTTCGTAAAAACTGATATGATATTGTTGTATAACAAGATATTGTGTCATACTTTGCGAATTTTTACTCCATTTAGGAGGTCAATGTATTTGAAACGCTCGTTTTTGGCTCCGTTTTACTGGTTCTTTGTCCTGATTTTATGGGAACTGAACCTCTATTGGACTGCCTGCGACGGTATTGTCCGCTTTTTGCCGGGACTGGGATTGACCCTGGCCTATGCCGCAGTGTTGACCGTTCTGGTTCATTTGCCCGGCTGGACAGGTCGTGTCTTCGGGTGGATAGTGCCACCGATTTTGGCACTGATCTATGCTGTACAGTTGGTCTATTATGAGATCTTCGGCTCATTCCTGTCTCTGGCTTTTGTGTCTGCCGGCGGGGATGCAGTTGCAACTTTTTCTCATATCATGTTTGCTGCCATCTGGCGGCGACTGCCGCAGCTGCTGCTGATTTTTGTGCCCTTGGCAGCGTTCTATGTCCTGCGGTATAAGGGACTCTTGCCCAGAGGCGGCTATCCCTGGAAACTGTTGGTGGGGCTGGCGGTGTCGGCTGTTTACATATTCTTCGGTACACTGATGGTGCTGCCGGTGTATGGCGATGGTCCCAATCAGCCTGCAGCATTGCTTCGCAACCCTGCCACTACCATTGACCGTTGGGCGGAGCACTTCGGCTTTGTGACGGCGGAAGCCTTGGATTTAGGTCGGCAGGGCGGCGGTGCACTGGCTGTATTTGGCGGCGGTGACCGGGTGGAGGACATGACCCCGGAGGAATGGAATATCCTTGGAGAAATGGATTTTTCTGCCCTCAATGAATTGACCGATGATGCTGCTATTCAGTCCTTAAATGACTATTTTGGCTCTATTTATGCCACAAAAAAGAACGAATATACCGGCCTATTTGAGGGTTACAACCTGATCGTTGTCTGCGCGGAGGCTTTCTCCAACTATGTCATCGATCCGGAACTGACTCCGACCTTGTACCGAATGTCTCAAGAGGGGTTTGTGTTCAAAAACTTCTACAACAGCTTCCCCAATCTGACGACCAACGGCGAGTACAGCCTTTGTATGGGTCTGATGCCCGATCTGAGCCGTATGAGCTTTGCTGTCTCCACGGAGAACTATTTGCCCTACGCACTGGGCAATATCTGTTCGGATAACGGCATGACGGCATTGGCTTATCACAACAATGTAGGTACCTTCTATAATCGGGTCAACACTCATACCAATATGGGCTATGACTTCCGGGCTGTGGACTTTGGTCTGGATATGGAGCCGGGAACTCCTGCATCTGACTTTGAGATGCTGGTGGAGACCATGGAAGATTATCTGGAGAAAGAGCCGTTCCATGCCTATTACATGACCTATTCCGGTCATTCCGACTACGATTTTGAGACCAATGCCATGTCCATCAAAAACAAAGCATTGGTGGAACATTTGCCCTATTCTGAGACTGTCCGGGCTTATCTGGCTTGTCAGCTGGAGCTGGAGCAGGCCATGACCCATCTGCTGACCCGATTGGAGCAGGAAGGTCTGGCAGAACGGACCTTGGTGGTACTGACAGGAGACCATCTGCCCTACGGCCTGCCGGAGGAAGCTTATGAAGAACTGGCAGGGGAGGAGGCAGCAATCACTCCCTATTGGCAGTATAAAAATAGTTTCATTTGCTGGACAGGCAGTATGGAAGAACCTGTGGTGGTAGAAGATTATTGCTGCACCATGGATATCCTTCCCACGATCCTCAACCTCATGGGATTTGACTATGATGCCAGACTGCTGACCGGCAGAGATGTGCTGTCCGATGCCACACATATGGCGCTTTTGAAGGATGGCAGTTTCCTCACTTCCGAAGTGATTTACAACGCCGACAACGGTACATTCACATGGGCAGGGGAGGAGAACTCGGCTCTGGGCGAAGAGCTTTTGCAGTATGCCTCTGACCAGTTTGCCGTGTCCTCTGCCATACTGGCAACGGACTATTACGAGTTTGCCTTCAAGGCATTGGAACTGTCTCACGGACATCAGGATCGGGAGACTGTTTCCAGCTATGCCGATACTGCCGATACATGGTATGAGGATGCTGTGGAGCTGCTGACCTCCTACGGTGCCCTCAGCGGCGGTTCTACGGGCTCGTTCAACGGAAACTGGCCTGCCACCCGTGCTGATTTTGTGGCCATGGTCACCCGCGCAAAGGGCCTGTGGGGAAGCAAGGGCAGCCATGTTTATCAGGATGTGGAGGATGATATCTGGTATCACGATGTGCTGAACGCTGCTGTGGAGGCAGGACTGATCGCACGGGCCAAAAACTTCCGGCCGCTGGATCATATCACCGTTGCAGAGGCAGAAACCATACTGAACCGGGCGCAGGAACAGGATTGGACAGTTGCGATTGCAGATGTGGTAAAGAAGCAGAAACAGGAAGGCTATAACGGGGCGAAGGATACCTTGTCCCGAGGTGCTGCTGCATGGCTGGTGGCCACACTGATGGATCCCGATGCGCTGGAGCCATTGACATTCAAACCGGATCCGCCACCGCAGCCTGTTTGGGTACCGCCGGTTGAAGCACAACCGGAACCGGAACCTGAGCCGGAGGAAGAACTCCCCTGGGCACCGCCTCCGGACCCACTGGCATAATACCGAAAAAGCAGGAGAATTTATCTCCTGCTTTTTTGTGTAAGTCTTGAAATGACAGGAGAAAATTGGTATAATTCATCATATTGGATTATTATGCCTAAGTGTACCCTTTGGAGGTATGGATTTGAAGCAGAAGTTTATTTGGCTGGTGGTGGCTATCGGCCTGTTATGCAGCCTGTTTGCAGGCTGTGAAAAACCGGAAAAGAGTTTTTCCGGTGAAATTTCGATGTCAACAGTTCCTCTGCCGGAAGTGGAAAGTGCATATGGGATCTCTGTTGCTGTTATCTATGACGGAGAGACTGACAGTCTGCGCTGGAAGGACACCATGGAGCTGCTGGAGCAGTCTGTTCTGATCGGCCTGAATGCAGAAGCCGTGGATGGAACAGGGGAGTACGACCTCTCCGGTTACGATGTGGTCATTCCCGATGCAGCAATGGTGGATTCTTCCTATATGGATAAGCTCCGGGATGCATTGATGACCTATACCGAGCAGGGCGGATTTGTCCTGCTGGACAATATCTTTCACAAAGTGATGCCCATGGACTATTTGGGTATTTCTCTCATCACCATTCTGGAGGATTGTCCTCTGGACATGACTTACCCGGAAGTGGGGGAGGATTTGAACAGCCTTCAAGAGGTCGTTGCCGATTTTGCGTCCCTCTATCCCGAGTACTTCGAAGCAGAGCAACTGCTGGAAAAGGACTACGGTCGTGGCTTTGTAACAGATACAGCGATTACTTTGGCTGAATATGAAGGACAGGCAATCTATACTTTCCATAATTACGGAAACGGTGCAGTTATGTTAACCAATCCGCTGCTGCCCAATATCTTTTCTCTCAGCAACTATTCCATGACCCATCGGGAGGATGGGGAAGCTGCTTTCGCCAGTACTACCGCTGCCTGCAATCAGCTGTTGTACAGCCGCTTTGCAGCCCTTGCAGCCAAAGAAAAGTATGGCTATGCCCTCAACCGTGTTTACGGCTACAACGGCAGCCCTTCCATGGCCTGGGAGCTACACTATGAGGAGATCACCGCCTATGCCAACAATGCCATGAAGGTCTTTGATGACATCTGCCGGGAATACCAGCAGATTCCGTCCTATACCTTTATTCGAAACAGCTACTGGTGGTTCCTCCGTGCTGAGAGCATTACCTATCTCCGCAATCAGTCTGAAGATGGCTTCGGCTTTGCCATGGATCTGGATGAAAATGCCTATTCCTCCGGTACCCACATTTCCAGCGACGGACAATGGCTGGGCCTTGGCAAGATCGAGGATGCCGGCAGCTACTTTAGGGACTATCCGGAATATAACTACCGTGCCTATCCCTGTTTTGCCGATGTGGATGGAGACGGTGAAACGGAGCTCCTCAGCGGTTCTTATGACGGCGCAGTCTATTGCTATGATGATCTGACTTATTCCGACCGACTGCATACTTCTGAAGCTGTGAAGCTGGAGGGTGTGCAGGTATCCGGTTTTTCTGCACCACAGATGTTGGATGTGGACGGAGATGGCAATCTGGATTTGATCACCGGTGCCGGTGATGGAAACATCTATTGGTTCAAAGATGACGATAACGAAGATTATGTAAATCAAGGTGTGCTGCTTTCCACCGATATCCCCGGACAGTCCCTGCCGTCTCTGGGGGACATTAACGGCGATGGCATAACCGATCTGGCTGTGGGCAGCGATCAGGGGATTCTGCTTTTGTACTATGGTCGGGAAAACGGTTTTGGCTGGCAGGCGATGGAAAGCTATTCCAAGACCTGCATCAATGAGGGTTACGGCAAATTCCTTGCGCCTGCCATGGTGGATTGGAATGGCGATGGATTTATGGATCTGGCTGTTGGCACCTTTGATGGCTATATTGCACTGCTTCTGGGTGACGGCAAGGGTGGTATGACGCCTGCCGGCTATATCGATCTGGAAGAAATGAACTTCAAGGGCAATCATCATGCCAAATTCGGCAACTACTGTGTGCCTACATTCTTTGATGTAGATGGTGATGGCGCAGACGACTTGGTTTGCGGTTCTCTGGAATACGGTCTGGCTTATCCCATTGATTCCCCGTACTTCCCCTATAGAGATGAACTGCAGCTGCAGTTTGACTATGCCAAGGAAAACCACCAGTATGTGGGTGTTCACCACTACACCAATGCCTTTGCATCTGCTGAGAGAGAAGCCTATGAGCTGCAGCGGCACAAGGAGGCCTTTGCCTCTTACGGCATAGAGTCAGAGGGTGTCGGTGCCAATATGCACACCTGGTACACCAGCTCTTTGGGTGATACCCAAACCTTTGACGCTGAGTATGACGCTGGTATTCTCTGGAATTCCGGTTTCTCATCACCCGGTGACCCCGGTGTCGCCCCCCAGTATGCGGCAGAAAATGTGATCTCTTTGCCGTTCTTCCTGCAGAAGAACGGGGAAGATACCCTGCTTGTTCAGAACAACTCAGTGTTCCTCTATGCAGATACCGCATGGAGCGACATTTCTGCCAAATACCGCATGCCTATCTGCCTGTATTATCATTGCGATTTCTGCTATGAAAACGATGCAGGCGCACGGGATTTTGCACAAAAGGTTTCTGACTTCCAGCATCAGTTCGGTTACAACTTTGTCCGGGAAGATCAGCTGATGGAGGCCTCTGCCGCTGCAAGAAATCTGGAGGTTCTGGTGGAGAACGAAAACGGCGTGCTGAAGATCACGCCAACAGAAGTACAGCCCGGTATGGGTTTGGAAATGGAATTTGCGGAGAATGTGAATGCCTATTTCACTGATGCCAAGGTTTGGCACCGGGAGGGCAACAGCCTGTTCTTCAGTTTGGACGAGGGTGTGACAGTCTCTCAGACGGAGACTGAAGCATCACCTTTGCGGCAGGTGAATCTGCCTGCCAATATTGCCATGACAGAAGATAAGATCGAAATTGAGTTTCTGGACAATGGCATGCTGCAGGTCATGGCAGAACCGGGCTATACCACCGAAGATCCCGACTGGATTGTAACGGAAAAAGAGAATTGTACTGTTTTTACCCGTTATGGCGATGCTGCCACCCTGACCCTTGAAAAAATTAAGGAGTGACCCTTATGAATTCTGCTGTTTGTCTGCTGGATCGGGCTGCAAAGCTGTTTGCGGACCGACCTGCAGTGGAAGATGAACAAAAAAGTCTGACCTATGCCGCTTATCGGCAGGAGGCCAGAGCCATTGCATCGGAGCTTCTGCGGAGAGGCTCTGCCAGAAAGCCCATCGTGTTCTATCTGCCCAAGAGTGTAGATATGCTCTGTGGCTTTATGGGTGCGATGTATGCAGGCTCCCCCTATGCCCCTGTGGACAGCCACATTCCCATGAGCCGTCTGGAAAAGATCGTGGAAAGTCTGGAGCCAGCCTTCATTGTCACCAATTCTGAGCTGGCTGAGAATCTCGCAAACTGCGCCATTGGTGATACGAAGGTGGCATTGATCAATGAACTGCTTTCCGCAGAAACGGATGATGTGCTGGTAGATGCTGCCCTTGCCAAAGTAGTGGACAGCGATCCCATCTATATCATGTATACTTCCGGTTCCACCGGAACACCCAAGGGTGTGACCATTCCTCACAGAGGTATTATCGATTATGCCAATTGGGTGGTCGATACCTTCCGCTTCGATGAAGAAACAGTCATGGCCAATCAGGCGCCGTTCTATTTCGACAACTCTACCTTTGATATCTATGGCTGCCTCCTCTGTGGCGGCAAGCTGATATTGATCCCCGATGTGCTGATGATGTTCCCTGTCCGTTTGCCGGAGTTTCTGGCAGAGAAGGAAGTTACATCCATCTTCTGGGTGCCTACTGTCATGATCAATGTGGCAAACTCCGGTATTCTGGAAACGGTGCAGCTGCCCAAGCTGAAAAATGTGGCCTTCTGCGGCGAAGTCATGCCCAACAAGCAGCTGAACATCTGGCGGAAATATCTGCCTCACTGCACCTATGCCAACCTCTACGGACCTACGGAAATCACTGATGTCTGCTGCTATTACATTGTGGACCGGGAGTATGACGATGCAGATCCGCTGCCCATTGGCAAGGCCTGCGAGAATATGCGTGTGGTCATCCTTACAGAGGACAACAAGGCCGCCAGGGTAGGGGAGCAGGGCGAGCTGTGCGTCATTGGCAGCGGTGTGGCACTGGGCTATTGGAACAACCCGGAGATCACCAATAAGGTCTTTGTCCAGAACCCTCTGGCAGGACAGTACAAGGAACGGATGTACCGCACCGGCGATTTGGCCTATTGGGATCAGGACGGCCTGATCCAGTTCTGCGGTCGGAAGGATAACCAGATCAAGCTGAAAGGCAACCGCATTGAGCTGGGCGAGATCGAAACAGCTGCCATGACCGTGGAGGGTGTGGAAAATGCTGCCGCCATTTTTGATGAAGAAAATGAGATGATCGCACTGTTTGTGGAAACACAGGGTACATTGCCTCTGCGTCGCTTCAATCTGGAACTGAAAAAGCACATCCCCTCGTATATGCTGCCGGGTAAGTTGTTCCCCATGGAAAAGCTGCCTCATACGGCGAACGATAAAATTGACCGTGTGCGGCTGAAAAAGCAGCTGAAAGGAGAACTCTGATGAATTCCATTGCCTGTATGCTGGAGCATGCTGCCAAGCAGTTTCCCAACCATATAGCCCTGGAGGACAGCCAGGGTGAAATGACCTATACCCAGCTCCGTGAAGCTGCCCGTGCTGTTGCCACGGCACTGCTCCACTTGGGCGTGGAGCGGGGGCAGCCGGTGGCAGTCTATCTGCCCAAGAGCAATGCCGCTGTGGTCAGCTTTTATGCTGCCCTCTATTGCGGCGTGCCCTATTCTCCTCTGGATTTCACGGCACCTGCCGAGCGCATCCGCTGTACGCTGGATAATCTTCAGCCACCTGTGCTCATCACCGATGAAGAGGGTAGAGCCAAACTGGCAGATATTTCCATGGACAACTGCAAAATTGTTGATTATGTCAACCTTGCTGCTGAAAATACAGACGAAGAAGCTGTCAATAAAGCAATGGTTGATACCGTGGACACCGATCCTGCCTATATTATGTATACTTCTGGGTCTACGGGTGTGCCTAAGGGTGTGGTCATTCCTCATCGGGGCGTGCTGGATTACGCCGAATATATTGCAGAGACCTATTCTATCACCGATGAGACGGTCATGGGTCTGCAATCCGGTTTCCATTTTGATAACTCCGTCTTTGATCTCTATGCCTCTGTGCTGAAGGGTGCAAAGGTGTTGATCATCCCGGAGATTCTGTTCATGTATCCCATCAAGCTCATGGAGTTTGTGAAGGAGAAGAAGGTTACCTGCGTGTTCTGGGTGCCGACGGTCATGAACAGTGTGGCAAACTGCGGTGTCCTGGAGAATTTGGAACTGCCGGATCTGAAAACCGTTGTCTTTGCCGGTGAAGTCATGCCCAATAAGCAGCTGAATATGTGGCGGAAGGCACAGCCTCACTGTGTCTACTCCAACCTCTACGGTCCCACGGAGATCACCGTGGACTGCACCTGCTATATGGTGGATCGGGAATTTGCCGATACGGATCCGCTGCCCATCGGCTATGAGCGGCACAATATGCGTGTTCTGATTTTGAAAGACGATGGTACAGAAGCGGCTGTGGGAGAGACCGGTGAGCTCTGCGTCATCGGCAGTCAGCTGGCACTGGGCTATTGGAATGCACCTGAGGAGACGGCAAAGGCCTTTACAGCAAACCCCCTCAACAAGGCGTTTTATGAGGAGCTTTACCATACCGGTGACCTGGCCTATAAGGAAGCCGATGGTCTCATTCAGTATGTTGGCCGCAAGGACAGCCAGATCAAGCTCCGTGGTAATCGCATTGAAATGGGCGACATTGAAAATGCTGCCCGGAATGTACCCGGCTTGACCAATGCCTGTGCTGTATTCGATGCACCCAACGAGCAGATCGTACTCTTTGCCGAAACGAAAGAAAAACTCAACAAGCGTATGGTCAATCTGGAACTGGGCAAGCACATTCCCAAGTATATGCTGCCCGGTAAGGTGGTCTGCATGGAGGAATTTCCCCTCAATGCCAACCGCAAGATTGACCGTGTGGCACTGAAGGCCATGCTGTGAGGTGTCTGCTATGGAACTGACTATCCGGCAGGGAACGGCCCAAGATCTGCCCCAGCTGCTGCGCCTGTATGAGAATTATCATCAAGGTCTTCTGGAAGTGGGCATGAACTATGACCTCAACGAGGAGACGCTGCCCAGAGTCATGGAAAACCGTCTTCGCTCCCGTCTGATTCTGACCGCCGTGGCAGAAAACGGGGCAGGGGAGCTGTGCGGCTTTGTGTTCTGCTCCGTTCTGCGCCTGGCACCGGAGTATGTGTGCCGTGGTGAAAGCAGTGTGGGCTATCTCAATGATCTGTATGTGGCACCTGCAGCCCGTCATCAAGGTCTTGCGCAGAAACTGACCCAATATGCGGAAAACTGGCTGAAAGAGCAGGATATCTCCGTCATGGAGCTGCAGGTTTTGGGTAAAAATGCAAATGCCCGTGAGTTTTGGGAAAAACAGGGGATGGAACCCATCGGTACCCTGTGCTGTAAATATCTGTGAAAAGAGGAAACATTATGGAAAACATTAAGGAAGTTCTGCGGAATTATATTCTGGAGCATTTTGAGATCGAGGCTGATGACCCCGATTTTGCTGACGATGTTCACCTGTTTGACTACGGCTTTGTGGACTCTCTCGGTGCAACGGAGATCGTCTTGTTCCTGGAGGATCACTTCAACATTCAGATCACCCAGAAGGATATCACCCTCTATCCCATGAACACCATTGAGGAGATTGCCGAAGTGGTGGAGCAGAAACTCAGCTAAACCATGTGGTATTTGAAAACTGACACCCTGCTGCTGATGCTGGCAGCTGCGGTGATCTTTGCCCTTGGCAGCTATCTTCTGAGAAGAAAAGGCTCAGACAAACGGCTGACGCCGTGGCTGCTGATCTTCGATCTGGGGCTGCTGCTCTATGTGGACTGGCAGCTGGCGGTGTTCTATGCCCTTTATACGGTTATCAGCTGGCTTCTGGTGCAGCTGATGGGAGCCATCAAGAAGGGTCGAAAGTTCTGGTTTGTGGCACTGTGTCTGTTGGATGTGGCACCCTTTTTCTATGTGCGTCTGGCTGGATTTTTCCCGGCGCTTCCGGCACTCTTTGTCCTTGTGGGCTTTTCCTATAATATGCTCAAGGCTGTGGATGCCATTTTCTATGTGTACTACACAGAGGAGAAGATTCCGTTTCTGGCGTACAGCAACTTCCTGCTGTTCTTCCCGGTGGTCACCGGCGGACCGCTGTTCCGATATCGGGATTTTATCAAGCTGTACCGCAGCCCCAAGCCATTGACAGCACCTGTGACCCAGGAGTGTGTCAAGCGGTTCATCCGCGGCATGTTCAAGAAACTGGTTTTGGCAGCCATTGCCCAGCAGCTTTTGAACCGTGTTTTGCAGATGTGGCCCCATTTCTATGTCAGTGGTGCCTTGGCAGTGCTCAGCTATTTCATTTTGTTCTTTGATATGGCAGGCTATGCCGACATGGCCATTGCTGTCAGTACCATCATGGGTATCCCTGCGCCGGAGAACTTTAAGGAGCCTTGGACGGCAGCCAGCTTTACCCAGTTCTGGCGGAAGTGGCATGTGACTCTCAGTGACTGGATCCGGGAACATATCTTCGTGGTCGTAGGCGGCAAGCGACTCAATAAATATGTATCCGCTGCCATCGGCATGGGTACCATGCTGGTCATGAGTCTGTGGCATGAATTTGATTTGATGGCCCTTGCCACCGGTGTGTACATGGGCTTCTTCCTTGCTGTGGAGAATGTATTTGGTCTCACCACGGTAGATAAGCGCAAGACCAGCAAATGGCTTTATTGGTTCCGCTGTCTGGTGGTCAACGGCCTGTTTGCCATCAATGCCATGTTCTTTACCATGAACGGCACCCAGATCCTGCAGGCATTAAGGGGGTTTTTCCACTTATGACTTTTTTGAAGAAAAGCGGATGGCTCCTTGCTTTGGCTGCAGTGTTTATCGCCTTTGATATTCTGTTGTCTGCCGTATTCACACCCTATCTGATCCATTCGGGACGGTTTGTCCTCAATGATTTTGAACTGACCTGTCGGGATCATCCCGAAGAGGTTTGGGACAAAGTGTTCTTCGGCAACTCTGTGGTCATCTCTGCCTATCGGGAAGAGGTAAGCGATAGTGGTTATGTTAACCTTGGCTTGGACTATGGTGTTGTTCGTGACCTGTGGCAGATGATCCAAAAGGGGAATTTGGAGATTGGCTCCGAACTGGTCATCGGTCTCAGCGATCTGACCCTTTATGATAAATTTGAAACCCATCCCACCTATCCCTGGCATCAGGACTGGTATGAACCCTATGCATATTTCCAGAGAGATAAGCTGCGGCTGTGTCTGGAAAACGCTGTGAGAGAGCTGTTTGGAAAAGCACCGGAGGATCATTCTGCCCGGCAGAAGGCACATTATTCCGGCTCCATGTCCTCGGCGGAACTGGCAGAGAAAATTGAAACATCTCGTTATGTAAACTTGCCAATCGAGGATTTTCAGGAAAACATGGCATGCCTTGAAAAGGTGGCAGACTACTGTGCCAAAAACAAGATCCGTCTGCGCTGCGTCTGGATGCCTGTAAACCCCGAGGTGGAGATCTCTGCAGAGACCCGTGCAGTTTATGAACAGGCCAAATCCATCTGCACAGAAAAGAATGTGGAATTTCTCGATTTGGAGAGAGAGCTGGATGCATCCTGCTTCTATGACATTGGTCATCTGAACTATGAGTATGGCGCATACCGCTTTATGGAGGTGATCGACCCGTGGCTCCTTTCGTAAAAAAATGGAAAGCGTTTCAGAAAACACCTCTGGGTCAGATCCTTCAACTGATCGTCTATGCCGCTATGCTGATCCTGGCGCTTGTTTACTTTACGGGCAACGGCGTGTTTATTTACGAAGCCTTTTAACAAGAAAAAGACCTGTCGAGTTCCGACAGGTCTTTTTCAATAAAAAAACTGCCTTTCGGCAGCAAAAATTTCCTGAAAATCCATTGACTTGCAGGCTCTGTTGTGATACAATAACCTTCCATAATGCCTAAATAGGCGAAATGGGCCCATCTGAACCCATGATTACTGTATCACGAGCTCAGAGAAATTGCAAGAGAGTTGTTGCAAAATATGACAACTCACCCGAGCGTATCAAATACACAGAATTCCAAAGAAAGGCTGTGATGATCTTACATGGCAATGGTCAAAGATGTCATGTACGGCAAGACGCTCCGTAAGAGCTATGCCAAGCATGACGACAGCAACATCATCGAGATCCCCAACCTGCTGAAGATCCAGAAGGATTCTTACGAGCGGTTCCTGTCCGAAGGTCTCAATGAGGTGTTCAAGGATGTGGACACCATCACCGACTATACGGGCAACCTGGAGCTGAGCTTCCTGGATTACAGCATGAACGAGCCCCCCAAGTACACCGTAGAGGAGTGCAAGGAACGGGATGCCACCTATGCAAAGCCCATCAAGGTGCGTGTTCGTCTGCACAACAAGGAGACCGACGAGATCAAGGAACAGGAAATCTTTATGGGTGATTTCCCCCTGATGACCAACGGCGGTACCTTTGTCATCAACGGCGCTGAGCGCGTTATCGTTTCTCAGATCGTCCGCAGCCCCGGTATGTACTACGGTCACGAAGTGGACAAGGCAGATCAGCACACCTATACTTCCACCGTCATTCCTTACCGCGGCGCATGGCTGGAGTATGAGACGGATCCTTCCAATGTGTTCTATGTCCGTATTGACAAGAACCGTAAGATTCCCATCACCTGCCTTATCCGAGCTCTGGGTGTGGAGACTGACGGTCAGATTAAGGAACTCTTCGGCGAAGATGCCCGTATCCTTGCCACTCTGGAGAAGGATACCTGCAGAACCCGTGACGAGTCCCTGCTGGAGATCTACCGCAAGCTGAGACCCGGCGAACCCCCCACAGTGGAGAGCGCCGAGGCTTATCTGGATGCGCTGTTCTTTGATGCCCGCCGCTACGATGTTTCCAAGGTGGGTCGCTATAAGTTCAACAAGAAGATGGACATCTGGAGCCGTCTGGCAGGTCAGACTCTGGCTCAGCCTGTCATCGATCCCATGACCGGTGAAGTTCTGGCCATGCCCGGTGAGACCCTCACCCGTGAGCAGGCAAAGGCAATCTCCGCCAAGGGTGTCAACGAGGCTGTCATCACCACTTTGGATGGCGTGCAGGTCAAGATCTTCTCCAACGGCATGGTGGATATGAAGAACTTTGTGGACTTCGATCCTGCCCAGTACGGTATTAAGGAAAAGGTCTGCTTCGCCGTTCTGAAGGAACTGTTGGCTGCCAACGGCACTGCCGATTCCGAAGCATGGGCAGAAGCCATCGAAGAGCGCATGGATGATCTGATGCCCAAGCATATCACCAAGGATGATATTCTGGCATCTATCAACTATCTGAACTGTGTGGTCTACGGTGTCGGTCTGACTGATGATATTGACCATCTGGGCAACCGCCGTCTGCGCTGCGTGGGCGAATTGCTGCAGAATCAGTTCCGTGTTGGTTTCACCCGTCTGGAGCGTGTCATCCGTGAGCGTATGACTGTTCAGGATATGGATACTGTGACGCCTCAGAGCCTCATCAATATCCGTCCTGTTACTGCTGTCATTAAGGAATTCTTCGGTTCTTCTCCCTTGAGCCAGTTCATGGACCAGAACAACCCTCTGGCTGAGCTGACCCATAAGCGCCGTCTGTCTGCTCTGGGTCCCGGCGGTCTGAGCCGTGAGCGTGCATCCTTCGATGTCCGAGATATTCACTACTCCCACTATGGTCGTATGTGCCCCATCGAGACTCCCGAAGGTCCCAACATCGGTCTGATCAACTATCTGGCTTCCTATGCCAGAATCAATGAGTATGGCTTCATTGAAGCGCCTTACCGCAAGATCGATAAGGCTACCGGCAAGGTTCTGGATGTGGTCGAATATATGACCGCAGATGTGGAAGATGATTTCTATGTCTGCCAGGCTGCTGAGCCTGTGGGCGAGGATGGCCGTCTGGCCAATACCCGTGTGACCTGCCGTCACAGAAATGAGATCATTTCCGTGGACCGTGATATGATCGATTACATGGATGTGTCTCCCAAGATGATGACCTCTGTGGCTACTGCATTCATTCCCTTCCTGGAAAACGACGACGCAAACCGTGCTCTGATGGGTGCAAACATGCAGCGTCAGGCAGTGCCTCTGATGGTTACCGAAGCTCCCATCGTTGCTACCGGTATGGAGCACAAGTGTGCTGTGGACTCCGAAGTCTGCGTCACCGCACAGGGTGACGGTGTCGTCACCAAGGTTTCCGCCAACAATGTCTCCGTCCGTTACGATGACGGCAATGTGGTGGACTATGCTCTCGCCAAGTTTGCCCGTAGCAACCAGGGTACCTGTGTCAACCAGCGTCCCGTGGTCGAAGTGGGCGAGCGTGTTACCAACCGACAGGTTCTGGCTGACGGTCCTTCCTGCGACCATGGCGAAATCGCTCTGGGCAAGAATGTGCTCATCGGCTTCATGACCTGGGAAGGCTACAACTACGAGGATGCCATTCTGCTGAACGAGCGTCTGGTCCGTGAAGATGTCTTTACCTCCATCCATATCGAGGAATATGAGACTGAATCCCGTGATACCAAGCTGGGTCCCGAAGAGATCACCCGTGATATCCCCAATGTGGGCGAAGATACCCTGAAGGATCTGGATGACCGTGGTATCATCCGTGTCGGTGCCGAAGTCGGTTCCGGCGACTATCTGGTCGGTAAGGTCACTCCCAAGGGCGAGACCGAGCTGACTGCCGAAGAGCGTCTGCTCCGTGCCATTTTCGGCGAAAAGGCAAGAGAAGTCCGAGATTCCTCTCTGAAGGTGCCTCATGGCCAGAGCGGTATCATTGTGGATGACAAGGAATTTACCCGTGAGAAGGGCGATGAGCTGGCTCCCGGTGTCAACAAGGTGGTTCGTGTCTACATCGCTCAGAAGCGTTAGAAACGGGATGGTGACAATAATGGTGGTCGTCACGGCAACAAGGGTGTTGTTTCCCGTGTTCTGCCTGAGGAAGATATGCCCTTCCTGCCCGATGGCACACCGCTGGATATCGTTCTGAACCCCCTGGGCGTTCCCTCCCGTATGAACATCGGTCAGGTGCTGGAGGTCCATCTGGGCTACGCTGCCCAGGCTCTGGGCTGGAAGGTGGCCACCCCCATCTTCAACGGCGCCGACGAGAAGGACATCCGCGAGACCCTGAAGCTGGCGGGCCTGCGCGAGGACGGCAAGACCATCCTCTACGACGGCCGCACCGGCGAGCCCTTTGACAATCTGGTCACGGTCGGCTACCCCTACTACCTCAAGCTCCATCACCTCGTTGACGATAAGATTCACGCCCGTTCCACCGGCCCCTACTCCCTCGTCACCCAGCAGCCCCTCGGCGGTAAAGCCCAGTTCGGCGGCCAGCGTTTCGGCGAGATGGAGGTCTGGGCGCTCGAGGCTTACGGCGCCGCCTACACGCTGCAGGAAGTCGGAGGCCAAGCGGTCTTAGGAAGACAATTTCATCACACAAC
>JAZNNW010000133.1:0-2697 GCA_045580485.1 Candidatus Avilachnospira sp.
TACATTGCGTAGGATACGCTGTTTGCGACCGCTGTTTTGAAAGCCACTTCGATGTTAAGTTCATCATACTCCTCAAGGAAGCTATTGGCAACGATGTCGAGGAACTGCTTTCTGTTGTCAGCCCAATACTCCGAAGCAAGACCCTGTGCGATTTCCTCAAGCTGCGCTTCAAGCAGTCCGTCTGCTTTCACACCAAAGGTACGCTCCATGGCATCCATTACATAGCCACGGTTTTCGGCTGTGACTTCCCACGGTTTCAGTTCAGGAGAAGAACGACGGACACCGGTATCAGCCACATCGAACACATAGCGAAGATAAGGCTTATCGCTGTTGGTTACGAACAGGGCAATGCCCGTGGAACCTCGTCTGACATACCTGCGGTATTTTTCATCGTTCCACTCGTCATAGGGCTTACAGAAGGTAGCGTTAGGACGCTGGGCATAGATCATTACCTGTTCGGGATAGGTGAAATCGTAGTTACGAGCCATCGTAGTCAGAAAGGCTGTCCAGTTATCCTTATTGGCTGTGACCCTGCTGATGGTTTCTCTCGCCATCCCGGAATAAAATCGCTCTTTAGCGTTCATTTCTTACCTCCAATCCTTAAAAGTCAGGATAAAGGTTCAGCCTTTCAAAAGTCTCATCGTCCATATCGGACAGTTTATTGAGAACGGAATCAGCCAAGGTGCGAAGCTCTGCTTCATCCTCGGCAAGCTGTTCCTTCATCTGCGTGAGTGCTTCACACAGCCCCGATAAAGTACCGGGGCTGTAGAGCATCATCAAATTCATTTCATCGTGTGTGAAGTCCATCATTCAATATCCCTTTCCGGGTGGCTTCTGGAAGGTTTTTGGGGTGTATCGAAAACCGACATTTCTTTCAGCTGATCCAGTACGGAAGGTCGCTCCGTGGCAGGAGCTTTACCGTTGTTGATGACGCCATCCAACATCCCGTAATCGTCCTCCATAGCCATCTCTGCGTTTTTCAGATAGTTTTCGGGTTTCATAAAGCCCTGAAGCTCCACAAAACCGTAGGCATCAACGTAATAACAGGATACCTCACCGGCTACCTTCAAGGCTACGATGTCGCTGACCGACATACTGTGACCACGGAAGTCCTCAGGGTGGTCGATATTGAACTTAGTGTACAATCCCTCCAACTGTTCCGCAGCACCGGCAGACTGTTCAATAGGACCATTGTAGACCACCTCATAATGGTCAATGGTTGGCTGTTCGTTCAGTTTCTGAATGTGCCAGTACGGCATGAAACGGAACTCGTCAGTCTCGTCAATGCGTTTCAGCTGAAGGACTGCATAAGAGTCGGTGGAGCTTTCCAGAAAAGCTACCATTCTGTCATCAGGAGTGGTATTCCCGTGAACATCATCCCATTTTTCAATTTTCATAGGCGACCTCCTTATCTTTCAGGTTCTTTGGGTTTATAAGATACTTTTGCCGCCGGTGTCTGTTCCTGCAATTTTGCCAGATGCTCACGCACAGACGGTCTCTGCATATCCTGATCGAACTGAATCTTGTCCAAGGCTTTCAGTAAAGCGCCTGCACGGACAGCATCCTTTTCCTCAGGTGCATCAATGATGGCGTTCTCCAGGAATGTGCGGTACGGCTCAAAGTTCCCGTCTTTCAGATCTGCCTGAATCTGCTGAACATGGGCGGCAGTATCTTCAACCTGATCTTTGTATTCGTAAGGGTCAAAGCTCTCGGAAAAACGGTCAATCTTAAAAGCAACTTCGGCAATCGGGTCATCCACCACAACTGCCTGTCTGCCTACCTCGAAAGCCTGATCCATCACATCCTCATAGACCATAGCACGGAGTTCTCTGTGTGCCAGGCCAAAGGACTCCAGAATATCCTGTCGGACTTCGATCATGGACATATCAGGGTTATCGACCTGACCGCCATCAATCTCGTTGTAGTTCTCATCGAACAGCGTGTAGTCATAACCATCGTCACAGGTCTGAACCGCAAGGATTCTGTCTTTGCCGACCTTCCATGCAGCTTCGTCGCCCATAATCTCAGGCTCTGCCATATATCTTGCTCCGTTGCGCTCCATGATTTCTGCGAACTGGCAGATGTGGAACACATTCGTGCCGATCTGGGTGTGATACTCGTCGATGAACTTACAGGGCTTCACGACGGTCTCATCAGGATAGTGAATCTGGATACAGCTGCCGTCAGGAATACGGAACAAGTCCTTATAGTGGCTGTCGATAAATCGGATGTCCTTGCCATCCGGGTTAAACTCATTCGTCATTTACGCTTTCCTCCATTATCAAATTCCATGTTGAACTTGGTGCTGCCGTCGTCGGACACTTCCATATACACCGTGGCATCAAAGGTGTTGCCCGTCTTTTTTGACTTGCATCCCTTCAGCTTGACCTTACCGGAACTAAGCAGCTTCTGCGCCGTAGCAGAAGTCATGCTCTTGCCGATGCTGTCAAAGTATCGGTTATTCTTCCAGAGGGCAAATTTGCAGGCTCTGTTGGAACAGAAAAATGCCTTGGCTTTGTCCTCCACGGCACTACCGCAGACAGGGCATTTACCAACGGCATTTGCTTCTTTTGACAGAAGAACCTCGGAGTCACGGATGACCTCATAATTCTGAATCAGACCGGCAATCACATCTTTGATCTCGTCCATAAAGTCCTCGCTGGCATATTCGCCTTTTTCAATGAGCAACAGTTTTTC
>JAZNNW010000134.1:0-38727 GCA_045580485.1 Candidatus Avilachnospira sp.
ACCGCCTTCTGGGCGATAATTCTCCCGCCGTCGGGCACTTCATTGACGAAATGCACCGTAGCGCCGGTGACTTTCACACCGTACTTGAGAGCTTCTTCATGGACACGGAGACCGTAATAGCCTTCGCCGCAGAAGCTGGGGATGAGAGACGGATGAATATTCAAAATCCGCTCCGGCCATTTGGATGTAAAATCGGCGGAGAGAATCTTCAAAAAGCCTGCCAGAACGATCATCTGGATGCCGCGGGCTTCCAGCGCCTCCTGCAATTTGGCCTCAAAGTCTTTTCCTGTGATGACCAGACCTTCCACGCCGAAATTTTCAGCACGGGTCAGGGCGTAAGCGCCCTCTTTGTTGGAGACCACCAGAGCGATCTCGCCATGGGGCAGTTTGCCGGCGGCCTGGGCATCCAGAAGTGCCTGCAGATTGGTACCGCCGCCGGAGACCAGGACGGCAATTTTCGTCTTTACCACAGGACCACCTTTTCCTCACCGGCAACGATCTCACCCAGGACATAGGCATCTTCGCCATGGGCACGGAGGACTTCCAGTGCCTGCTCCACATCTTCCTTTGCCACCACGATGCTCATGCCCACACCCATATTGAAGGTGTTGAACATATCGTGACGGGTGATATTGCCGGTTTTGGCAATGAGGTCGAAAATGGGCAGCACCTTCACATCCTCATAGGCGATCTTGGCGCACAGACCGTCAGGGATGCTTCTGGGAATGTTCTCAAAGAAGCCACCGCCGGTAATATGGGAAATGCCCTTGACCTGTACCTTTTCCAGCAGCGCCAGAACGGGCTTCACATAGATTTTGGTGGGAGTCAGCAGAGTCTCGGCCACGGTCTTGCCGCCCAGCTCTTCCTTTGCTTCATAGAGGGCAGGATCGTTATTGTCGATATTGAACACCTTGCGGCACAGGGAGAAGCCGTTGGAATGGATACCGGTGGAGGGCAGGGCGATGACCACATCACCGGCTGCCATTTTGGTATTGTCAATGACTTTTTTCTTATCCACGATACCCACGGCGAAGCCTGCCAGATCGTACTCTTCCACAGGCATCATACCGGGATGCTCGGCAGTCTCGCCACCGATGAGGGCAGCACCGGACTGGACGCAGCCCTCTGCCACACCGGAGACGATCTCGGCGATCTTCTCGGGGATGTTCTTGCCGCAGGCGATGTAATCCAGGAAGAACAAGGGCTTGGCGCCCACGCAGATAATATCGTTGACGCACATGGCAACGGCATCGATGCCGATGGTATCGTGCTTGTCCATCAAAATGGCCATTTTCACCTTGGTGCCGCAGCCATCGGTACCGGAGACCAGAACAGGCTCCTCCATACCGCCAAGGTTCAGACCGAAACAGCCGCCGAAGCCGCCTACATCATCGAGACAGCCTTCGTTCTTGGTGCGGCCGATATGTTTTTTCATCAGCTCCACAGCCTTATAGCCGGCGGTGATGTCCACACCGGCTGCTGCGTAAGCCTCACTGTAACTGTTTTTCATAGGGGATATACTCCTCTCTTACTCTTTTCCGGTCCAGCAATAGGTGCAGACCTGCTCCCGATCCAGACCAATGGCCTCCAGCATACCGTCCAGAGACTGATAGCCCAGAGAATCAAAACCCATTTCCTCGCAGATGTGGCGGAGCATACACTTGCCCCGCTGGGTCTTGGCATCGGCATATTCGTCCATATACTTGAAGCCTTCCTCGCCCTCCAGAGCCAGAATGGTCTTCCGGCCGATCAGTTCATTCTCCGATTTGCTTCTGGAAAAGTTGATGAACTTGCAGCCATAGAGGATGGGCGGACAGGCAGAACGCATATGGACTTCCTTGGCACCGCTATCGTAGAGGAAATCCACGGTCTCCCGAAGCTGGGTGCCACGGACGATGGAATCGTCAATGAGCAGCAGCTTTTTATCCTTGATAAGCTCCGGGACGGGAATTTGCTTCATTTTGGCCACCTGATTCCGCACCGCCTGATTGGTAGGCGTAAAGGAACGGGACCAGGTAGGAGTATATTTGACAAAGGGTCTGGCAAAGGGCTTATGGCTAAAGTTGGCATAGCCGATGGCATGGGGAATGCCGCTGTCCGGCACGCCTGCCACATAGTCCACATCGGGCATATCCTCGCCCTCGTCCCGGGCCATGATCTCGCCGTTTTTATAACGCATGACTTCCACATTGATGCCTTCATAGTTGGAATTGGGATAGCCGTAGTAGGCCCACAGGAAGGCGCAGATCTTCATCCGGTCACCGGCAGGAGACAGCTGTTCGAAGCTGTCGGCAGTCATTCTGACGATCTCACCGGGACCCAGCTCATAGAAGTCATCGTAACCCAGCTTGTGATAAGTGAAGGATTCAAAGGACACACAGTAGCCATCCTCATTTTTGCCCACCTGCAAAGGCAGACGACCCATTTTATCCCGGGCCGCAATGAGTCCTTCGGGGGTCAAAATCAGGATGGTGGCAGTACCGTCAATGATATCCTGCGCATAGCGGATACCCTCCACCAGAGAATCTTTCTTATTGATGAGGGAAGCCAGCAACTCCGTCTGGTTGACCTTGCCGGAGGACATGGCCATGAACTGATGCGTATGATCGGCAAAGACCTTTTCCACCAGCGCTTCGTCATTGTGGATGACGCCCACAGTGCCGATGGCATACATACCCAGATGAGAGCGGACCAAAAGAGGCTGAGGATCTGTATCGCTGATACATCCAATGCCACTGCAGCCCTTGAATTTCCCCAGATCATTTTCAAACTTGGTACGGAAGGCCACATTTTCAATGCTGTGGATCTGGCGTTGGAAACCCAGTTCCTTGTCGTAGATGGCCATGCCGCCCCGGCGGGTACCTAAGTGAGAATGGTAGTCCGCACCGAAGAAGATGTCCAGAACGCAGTCTTTTTTGGAGACCGCACCAAAGAAACCACCCATTGTTTACTCCTTCGTTTTTATGCAAAGAACAGCTTGTTGAGGGTCATGGGATCGACATATTCGCCGTCCTTGTACACACGCATATTGCCGGAAGCCACTTCGTCGATAAGCATGACGGAACCGTCGGGAGCGTAGCCGAACTCAAACTTGATGTCATACAGTTCCATACCCTTGGCAGCCAGATCGTCAGCCACGATCTTGGTGATCTTCTGGGTCATATCCTTCAGATCCTCATACTGCTTGTCGGTCATGACGCCGATGGCGACCAGAGCGTCCTTGGTGATCAGGGGATCGCCCTTGGCATCGTCCTTCAAAGTGGTCTCCACATAGGAGGGCAGATCGGCGCCGTTTTCGATCAGGTCGCCGTAGCGGCGGATGAAGGAGCCAACAGCCTTGTTGCGGCAGATGACTTCCAGACCCTTGCCGAAGACCTTGGCAGGGAGCACTTCCATGGTGGTGTTTGCCAAATCGGCAGAGACATAGTGGGTCTTGATGCCGGCGGCGTTGATCTTCTCAAAAAAATAGATGGACATGCGCAGGTTCACATCGCCCACGCCGTCGATGGTCAGACCGACGGAATTCTCGCCGGGATCAAACACACCGTCCTTGCCGGTGCAGTCGTCTTTGAACTTCAGCAGGCAGTTGCCGTTTTCCAGAGCATAAACATTCTTGGTCTTACCGGTGTAAATGAGCTTCTTTTCCATGATTTTATACCTCCGTCTTAATGACAAATAATTAACCGTTGAACTGCGCTTCCAGGGCAGCGTTCTTTTCCAGAACCTTTTTGGAATCCGCATCCCGCTTGGCCTGGAGCTTGGCAGCCAGGGCTGCATCCTCGATGGCCAGCATCTGTATAGACAACAAAGCGGCATTGACAGCGCCATCAATGGCCACGGTGGCTACAGGAATACCCGAAGGCATCTGGACCGTGGAGTAGAGCGCATCAATACCGTCTAAATTACTGGATTTTACAGGGATACCAATGACAGGCAGGGTGGTGTTGGCTGCCAGAGCGCCTGCCAGATGGGCGGCCTTGCCTGCCGCAGCGATGATGACACCGATGCCCTTTTCCCGTGCGTGCATGGCAAAATCTCTCGCCTCCACGGGGGTTCTATGGGCAGAGTAGACATGGACTTCCACAGGAACTTCAAACTGATTGAGCGTGTCGATGGCTTTCTGCACCACGGGCAGATCGCTGTCGCTTCCCATAACGATTCCGACCTTCTTCATTCCGTACCTCCAGTATCAAAAATATCGACTTTTTTCATTCAATTTTTCCTTTCTCACTTTACCACGAATCCCGGTGTTTCGCAAGGCGCAACTTCTTACATTCTGTCCGATTTTTCCGAATTTGACTTGTGCGATTTGCACATAGTTTTCCCGCAAATGCAAAAAAAGCTGCCCGAAGGCAGCTTTTTACAGTCTTACAAAGAGGCTCAGAACTACGGAAATCAGTCCGCAGACGCCGATGGCGATGGAACTGACGGCACCCTGCACTTCTCCCATTTCTCTGGCACGGGTGGTACCGAGGGCATGGGAGCAGGCACCGGTGGCAAGGCCCTGGGCAACAGGGTCTTTGATACCGAACCATTTGGAAAACAGTGGTGCACACAGAGCACCGGTGACACCGGCGATCATCACCGCAAAGGCGGCAATGGCAGCCAGTCCTCCGTGGCTTTCGGCAATGCTCAGGGCAATGGGGGTGGTGCAGCTTTTAGGCAGGAGGGCAGCGGTGACCGCCTTATCCACACCGAACACATGGCACAGACCCAGCACCGACACGATACTGGTGACGCTGCCTGCCAGACAGCCTGCCAGAACGGGGATGAAATACTCCTTCAGAACCGCTCTCTGATTGTAAATTCCCAGCGCCAGCAGCGCCGTCACAGGACCCAGCATCATCTGGATGATGCTGCCACCTTTGGCAAAAAATTCATAGGGGATATCCAGCAGCAAAATCACACCCACGGACAGTAAAACCGCAATGAGCAGGGGATTTGCCAGCAGCCATTTGGTCTTTTTCTGCACCCAGACACCGATCAGATAAGTGCCGATGCACAGGACCAGACCAAAATAGTGGGTATTGAAAATGGCTTCCATCATTTTGCCACCTTCTTTCTCAGAAGGCGCACGGTCAGCTGCACCACATGACCTGCCACAAAGAACACCAGCGGTGTGGTGACCAGACAGATGATGAGGATGGCCCAGATGTTATCCAGCAGCACATCGGCATACTCCAGAACACTGACGCAGGCCGGGATAAAGTACATGGCCATGGTGCCAAGGAGAAAACCGGAGGTCTCTTTCAGATGGTCGGGTTTCAGCGCCTTGGTGCAGAGCAGAACCAGCAGCAAGATCATACCGATAACGGAAGCCGGGAAGGTAAAGGGCAGTGCGGCAGAAATGCCCTCAGATGCCAGACAGATGGCAAGAATCACAAAAATTTGGGAAATGACAGGCATGGGAGCTTCTCTCTTTCTTACAGAACCGTCTGTTCGTTGATGATGAGCTTGAATTCCAGACCCAGCTTCCGGGCGGCACGGCGGCACAGGTTCATTCGGGTGAGGAAAATTTCAAAATAGTCCATAATAGCACCGTATTTGGTATCAATGTGCATTTTCAGCTTGATATTGGTTTTCTCCTCGTTGATCTTCAGAACCGCCTGCTTGACGGAATAGTTGACTCGGTCATGAATGTCAAAAGTGGTCTTATCCTCGTTGCGGACACGGCTGCGGCGAACATCGGATTTATCTGCCAAGATCAGCGCCGCAGAGATATCATCCACCGGCACGCCGGTACCCTCATCATGGTTGCCGATGGCACAGACCACCGTAGCCAGATCCTGGGGGGTGATGTCCATGTGCTTCAGTATCTGAAAGGCCATGACCGCACCGGACTGGGAGTGATCCACCCGGTTGACCAGATTGCCGATATCATGGAGAAATCCGGCGATCTTCGCCAGCTCCACCTCATGCTCCGTGTGTCCGGTGGTCTGGAGGATATAGCCCGCAGTCTCCGCCACCTTGGTCACATGGGCGAAGCTGTGCTCCGTGTAGCCCAATGCCGCCAGAGAAGCATCTGCCTTTTCAATATAGGTTCGGATCTCCTCGTTGTGCTTCAGTTCTTCAAAGGTAATCATAACAATTCCTCCTGCTGTCATCAGTTTATGTGACTTTTCTCCCAAAGTCAAGGTTTTGCCGTTGACTTTATGCCCTTGACCGACTAAAATAAAATGAAAAAATTTTTGCATCTTACCCCTTTGGAGGTCTGAATATGACAGAACAGAACCGCATTCCCGATCTGTTCGGCACATTGGTATTCCATGAGGATGCCATGGCCAAATATGTGGAAAAAGAGGCCTTTGACGCATGGAAGCAGTGCCTCAAGGACGGCACCCATCTGCGTCTGGAAACTGCCAATGCCATTGCCGACGGCATGAAGGCATGGGCCATGGAACAGGGTGCCACCCACTACACCCACTGGTTCCAGCCTATGACCGGTTTCACCGCTGAGAAACATGACAGCTTCCTGACTCCTGCCGGCAGCGGCAAGATTCTCATGGAGTTCAGCGGCAAGAATCTGGTCCGTGGCGAAGCCGATGCCTCCTCCTTCCCTTCCGGCGGTCTCCGTGCCACCTTTGAAGCCAGAGGCTACACCGCCTGGGACCCCACTTCCTTTGCTTTCATCAAGGACGGCAGCCTGTGCATCCCCACGGTCATGTGCTCCTGGTCCGGTGAGGCGCTGGACAAGAAAACCCCTCTGCTCCGTTCCATGGATGCCGTCAACAAGCAGGCGCTCCGTGTTCTGCGGCTCTTCGGTGATGACACCACCATGAAGGTCACCCCCAATGTGGGTGCTGAGCAGGAATACTTCCTGCTGGACAAGGAGCTGTATCTAAAGCGGGAGGATCTGCGTCTGTGCGGTCGGACACTCTTCGGTGCCAAGCCTCCCAAGGGACAGGAGCTGGACGACCACTACTTCGGTGCCATCAAGCCCAGAGTGGCAGCCTATATGCAGGATCTGGACGAAGAACTGTGGAAGCTGGGTGTCCTCTCCAAAACCAAGCACAATGAGGTCGCCCCCGCCCAGCATGAAATGGCACCCATCTATACGGATGCCAACACCGCCTGCGACCACAACCAGCTGACCATGGAGACCATGAAGAAGGTGGCTGACCGCCACGGCTTGGTGTGTCTGCTCCATGAAAAGCCCTTTGCCGGTGTCAACGGCTCCGGCAAGCACAACAACTGGTCTCTGGGCACCGATACGGGCAAGAACCTCTTTGCCCCCGGCAAGACTCCCAGTCAAAACGCCCAGTTTCTGCTGTTTTTGGCCGCTTTCCTCAAAGGTGTGGACGAATATCAGGAGCTGCTCCGCTGCACCGTCACCTCTGCCGGCAACGATCACCGTCTGGGCGCACAGGAAGCACCTCCTGCCATCGTTTCCATTTTCCTCGGTGCGGAGCTCTGCGGCATCATCGACAGCATTACCCAAGGCACCGACTATGTGGAACTGGGCAAACATTCCCTGAAAATCGGTGTAGATGTGCTGCCCCATATTCCGCAGGACACCACCGACCGCAACCGTACATCCCCTCTGGCCTTCACCGGCAATAAGTTTGAACTTCGTATGCCCGGTGCCAGCCAGTCGGTCTCCGATGCCAACACCGTTCTCAATGCCATTATGGCAGAGGAGCTGCGGCAGTTTGCCGATGAACTGGAAGCTGCCGGGGACTTCCCCACTGCCCTTCATGAACTGATCCGCCGGGTGCTGACCGACCACAAGAAGATCATCTTCGAGGGCAACGGCTATGACGATGCCTGGGTGACAGAAGCCGAAAAACGGGGACTACGAAATCTGAAAAACTCCGCCGAAGCATTGCCCACCTTTACCCTGCCCAAAAACATCGAACTGATGACCCGTCACGGCATTTTCACCCATGGAGAAATGGCTGCCCGCAGCGATATCCACATGGAAAACTACTGCAAGGTCATCCACATTGAAGCCCAGACCATGGTGGATATGGTCCAGCGGCACATTCTCCATGCCGCCAGTGACTATGCCGGTCACCTGTGCCAGACCATTCTGCGGAAGCGGGAAGCCCTGCCCGGTGTGGCCTGCCGTGTGGAAGAGGCTCTGGCGGAGAGTATCTGCCATCTGAACAACGATTTGCTGGAACAGGTCACGGCACTGAAAACGGTCATCAGCACCGTTCCTGCCGATGTGAGCCACGAAGAACTGCTGCGGTACTACCACGATGTAGTCTTTGCGGATATGAACAAGGTCCGTGCCACCATCGACCATCTGGAAACTCTGGTGGCCGCCGACTACTGGCCCTTCCCCAACTACTACGATCTGCTGTTTTACGCATAAGAAAAACCGCCCAAACGGGCGGTTTTCTTATTTATTCCAAAAGTCCACCGGTTCGTGTTCCCGTAAGGGTGCAAGGAAACCCAGTTCTGCAAGGCGGGTCTGGATCTGATCCAAAGTCTCCTCGTCATCGGCAAAAACCGTATGATAATGGTAGAAATTGGTCACTTCCAGCAAAAGAGTGGAACTGCCCTCCTGCAGTCGGCGGATAAACTCCCGGACATCCTTTCTGGAACGGATGTGAAGCTGCCCCTTTACCACGCCGTAGACCCGGTGGTAGATGAACACATCCTCCACTCTGCCGCCCAGGTCCACCATCTCCTGCAGTTCCTGCTCCGTCTGCTCCGGGCAGTGGCGTACCTTGAACACACGGCTGCAGCCGTTCTGATTTTTGGGGATGATATAACCCTGATAGGTGGAGACGATTTCCAGATCTCCCTGGGTTCGCAGCAATGCCATATCCTGCACAATGATCTGACGGCTGACGCCCAATTCTTTGGACAAAGCCGTGCCGGACAGGGGTTGATCCGCCACCATCAAAAGTTCAATGATCTTCTGCCGTCTTTCATTTCCGTTCATGCTGCACACCCTCTCAGTCTTTTTCTGTATCATACCCCAAACGGGAACAAATTGCAAGACACCTGACAAGACAATTGTAAACCCCCGTCTTTTTTGTTATACTATCCAAAAAGGAGGGCTTTGTATGAAAACTGCCATCATTACCGGTGCTTCTGCGGGACTGGGACTGGAATTCGTCCGTCAGATCAAAGATCATTTCCCGGAAATTGAATGTTATTGGCTGCTGGCCAGAAATCCCGGCAGAGAGCCTCTGCCTCAAATCCCCGGTGTGGAGTTAAGGCCCATGGCTGTCAACTTGACCACTCCCGAAAGCATCACCCAGTTGCAGGAAGTCCTTGCTGCGGAGCAGCCCCAGGTGGAACTGCTCATCGGCTGTGCCGGCTGCGGTTATCTTGGAAATTTTGACGAAAGCGATCTGGATGAACAGCTGCGGATGGTCTCCTTGAATGTGGGCGGTCTGACGACTGTGACTCATGCAGTTCTGCCCTATATGCCCAACGGCAGCCGGATCATCAACATTTCTTCCATCGCTTCTTTCGTGCCCACCGCCAGAATGACGGTCTACGGTGCCACAAAATCCTATGTCAGTTCCTTCTCCAGAGGTCTCCACACAGAGCTGAAGCCCCGGAATATTTCCGTCACCGCCGTCTGCCCCGGACCTATGGACACAGAATTCATCCGGGCAGGCCGAATTAAAGGGCAGTCCAAAACCTTTGATATTCTCCCCTACTGCATCCCCATGAAGGTGGTCAAGGGTGCCTTGAAGGCAGCAAAAAAAGGCCGTGCCGTCTACACGCCCTTGCTGCTCTACAAAGTCTACCGGGTGCTGGCCTCCCTCATCCCCCATGCCATTTTTGTTCACTTTGCAAAAACATAAACAAAACCCCGGAAAATCCGGGGTTTTTCTTATTCCAATGTCCAGCCGTGGTCGCCATGGTAGACCATGAGCTTGGTCATACCGCCGTCAATGCAGATGTTTTCGCCGGTGATGAAGCCTGCTTTTTCCGAAGCCAGATACAGCACCATCTGAGCGATGTCCATGGGCTTTCCAACTCTGCCTGCAGGCTGCTGATAGGCATCGGGGCCTTCATAGTCAGTGCCGGTGGTATCGATCCAGCCGGGAGAGATGGAGTTGACCCGAACCTTTCCCGAAAGGCTCACCGCCAGAGCATGGGTCAGGGCTGCAATGCCGCCCTTGGCAGCGGTGTAGCTCTCCGTCTGAGGCTGGCTCATGCGGTCACGGGAGGAGGAAATATTGATAATGCTCCCACCGGGTGCAAAGTGATCCAGAAACAGCTTGGTCAGATAGAAAGGCGCAGTGACACCCACCTTGAGGGCATACTCAAAATCCTCATAGGTGGCTTTTTCGATGCCCCGGTTGAGCGGTGCGGCATTGTTGACAAGAACATCCACATGACCGTAGTCTGCCAAAACTTTCTCAGCAAACCGCTCCATGTCCTCTTTTTTCGCCAGATCACCCACGAAATAGGGATTTTCCTGCACATCCATGATGGACACATGGGCGCCCGCATTCTGAAATTCCTCGCAGATACACTTGCCGATGCCCTGCGCTCCACCGGTAACGACCACCACTTTGTTTGCAAATTCCATAATTCCGCCTCCTTTTTCTCATCATAGGGGATAAAAGGGAAATGTGCAAGAAAAAGAACATCCCGGTTGGGATGTTCTTTTTGGTACACCCGACACGATTCGAACGTGCGACCTACAGAGTCGGAGTCTGTCACTCTATCCAGCTGAGCTACGGGTGCATATTCATTTTAGCCCGTTGATTATAGCAAAATTTACTGTCTTTGTAAAGAGAAAAATGTCATTCCTCTTGTGTTCCCGAATTTTTTGTGTTACCATAGGAAAAAGTACCATTGTGTTGAGGAGGCCGTATTTATGGCTGATTTTACGAAATTCAGAACTTCCATGGGAGGCTTTAAGCGCTCCGATGTGACCAACTATATTGAGAATCTCTGCGCCGAGCACATGAAAGTGCAGAAGGAACTCCGGGATGAGCGGGACGATCTGTTTGCCCGTCTGACCAAAAATGAAAAGGAGCTGCAGGAACAAACCGCCTCTGTAGAAGCTCTGCGGCAGCAGCTGCGGGAAACCGAGATGTCCCTCTCCTCTACAGAGAACGCCCTCAACGAGGCCATGGAGATGCTCGAGGAGCAGCAGGTTGCCGAACCTTCTCCCGACTATGTGGCCATGGAGCTGGAAGCCTACCGCCGTGCCGAGGCCACCGAGCGGCTGGCCTCCGAGCGTGCCCTGCGCCTGCGTCAGAAAATGGATGATCTGCTGGATAGCGTTTCTTCCCGCTATGAGCAGTCCGGTCAGGAGATCCAGGTTCTTTCCGAAGATCTGAAAAACAATCTGCAGCGTCTGCAGGAAACCATCGCTGAACTGGAACTGATTTTTAATGAAGCCACCGACAGCTTCGATGGTCTGGATGACGAGGAACTGCCCAAGCCCAGCATCCACGCTGTGGTGTAATCCGTATCGCAAAAGACGAGCCGAAAGGCTCGTCTTTTTTTCGTTCAAAAATACAATTCCTCTGCCAGATTGCCGTAGGTATACCAGCAGACCGCCTTTTTCATCAGAGGTTCCGGGATACCGAAATACTCCGCCAATTCCCAGAGGGTGACCCGCCCCAATGCCACGGCATCGTCCAGTTCCTCCTCCGTCACCAGCTGACAGATGGCCCACTTATCGGCCTTATTCTCCTGCTTCTGACGGTTGTCAAAATCCGAATACCGATTATAAAATGCGCCTGTGGCACAGTGTCCCAGTTCATGGGCCAGTTTCGCCCGTTCATCGGCTTCTCCGACCAACTGAGCAGGATCGATGGCCACATGGCAATGTCCCCTCTCATCCATGAGAGAAAGTGCCTGTCTGCTTTGCAGCGGGAAGCGATCTACCGCAATATTCTCTTGTTCTGCATAGCGGTAGAGCTCCTGCAGTGCTTTCATCTTTGCTCCTTTTTCCTTTCCCGAACAAACTCCGCATAACGAAGCACATCAGCCAGATCATCATCGCTGACATCGGCACAGTCGCCCCAAAGGGCAAACTTCAGTTCTTCGTCACTCCATTGGCGTCCGCTTTCGGCGGGCGCCTTTTCCTTTTCCAGACCCAACAGATAGTCCACGGACACCTGAAAGAAATCTGCGATCTTCACCAGCAGTTCCTGTTTGGGCGCCGTTCCGTTGTTTTTCCAAACGGTCACACTGGCACGGTTGAAGCCGATCTTAGCTGCCGCACCGCCGGGGGTCAAATTCCGCTCCGCACACAGCGCACAAAACACATCATAGAACATCCTGCAAGCACCCTTTCAAAGAAATGTTTATAAAATTAAACAAAAGGTGTTGACAAGTTTAAATTTATCAGCTATACTGTGGTCATGATGTTGATATTCATAAACATTGCCAACGGTTACGACTATTTTTTGTTTCTCTATATTGAAATCATAACATACTTGTTTATCGATATCAACATCTTTTTGTCGAAAGCAGAAATTTTATCGGCATTTTCAATATACATCGCCCCATGTCCCACTAATGGTACACATGAGAAAGGAGCACAGTATGGCAAAATACGCTTATTCCGTTTCCGTCCGGGCCAGACTCCTGCGCCTTGGACGCACCCAGCGGGATCTGGCACAAGCCCTCGGCTATTCCCGGTCCTACATATCCATGGTGGTATCGGGAAAATGTCCCGCACCGGATCTCCGCAAAAAAATAGACCAATTAATGAAGCAATGGGAGGATGAGAGATGAACACCATTCCCGAACTGTCCTTGTATCCCAAGGAGAAACCCTTGCCGTCTCTGCGCTGCTGTCTCTGTTTGCAGAAAGTACCGGAGGCTTTGGAGCTTCCCTACGGCACTGTCTGCCGCAGCTGCATTGACAGGCAAACCACAGATGAACTATCCGCATTACTCTGTGCACCTATTATCACTGACCAAGGAGGTACATAATATGATTTCCATTCCCAGACCCATGACCGACCCCTGCCGCCGCTGCCCCAAGGCAGCAAAATGCCGTTCGGCAGAGACCTACAAATGTGACCTGTTCCGTGCCATCTTCATCCGTTCCTGGGATGAGACCGTTGCCTTTCTCAAAGCGCAGCTGTACAGGGAGGAAAAACATGATTAAAACCCTTGCCAAGCACACCCGTGGACAGAGAGAATTTTTCGCTCTCTGCAATGCAAAGGGCGGACTTCCCGGTCTTTCCGTAGAAGTCCGCCGCACCCAGCGCCTGCGTCTGGAAGAAGCCATGGCTGCCGCCGCAGAAAAAGTGGCAGACAGTATCCCTGTGGTCGCCCACCGCAGCGACAAGCAGCCCTGGCGCATCACCCTTACGCTGGATGGCTTTCTGCAGCTGTATCGGGCTTATCTGCAAACACGCCAGCCCGATCCAGAATCACCATCATCCGAAGCATATCATAACTCAGATCCAGACCCTGACCGTCTCCCTGCAGATGGCCCAATTCCATAAGCTTTTTCACCGTACTCTGTCCCCAGACAGGCACCGCTTCCACTGCATCATATCGCATAAGCCCCTCCAAAAATTCATTCCATGTCCCGGCTTCCACCAGAGGAGCCGGGCATTTTTTGCCTGTCACATCGTAGTGCCGCAGGATGTTTTCCACGGGAATCCCATACTTTTTCATGAGTTTTCGCACCAACTCTGCTCCATTTTCCAAGGTTCGAAGCGGGATTTCATATTCGCCTGCGGCATTTTTTCGGCTGCAAAGCTCCACTGCAATGGAATTGCTGTTTCGGCAATTCTCATGACGGTAGCTTTCGGCGCCGCAGTGCCATGCAATGTGATCCTCCGGCACCGACAGTACCGCCTCTTTTTCATCCACGAACCAGTGGGCGGAAACGCCCACCGATTCTCTTGCAAAATAATCGCCGTTATCCTGAGCCGTATCGCCGTCACCGGCAGTGTAGTGTACGACCACATACCGGGTCAGTGTCCGGACGCCGCCGTAATTTCCGGGATGGCTGGGTATGACTTTTTCGGTCATACCTGTACCTCCGGCAAGCCGGCCAGACTGGTCAGCAGAGACAGGATACCTGCCAGCAGGGATGCCGATCCCACCAGCATCCAGTTGACCTCTGACATCACAGCCGTTGTGCCGATGGTGGCAACTGCCGTCTGCGCCACCGTTTTAATGGCACGGATACCGGCAGCTTTCAGCCATCTTATGGTTTTTTCGCTCATCTTCGTTCCTCCTTATGTTCCAGATCTCCGATCCGGTGGTTCACCACCTTGATCTGCTCATGGATCACATCCATTTCACCCTCCAGATGGTAGGTTCGCTCCACCAGATTGTTGTGGGCCTGCACTTTTTTCTCCAACTGCTCCAACCGGTAGCTGGTGAGCTTATTGCTCACCAGAATACCGCCGAAGGTGCCGCCCAGACTGCCCAGCATGGACAGCACTGCCGCAATGACCGTATCACTGACCATAGCCGTACTTCTCCAGTACCGCTACCACCTCGTCGGTCAGTAGCTTTTTCAGTTGACCCCAGGGCAGCTTTGCAAACTGAGAAACGATGATGTCCAGATCGTTGGCCTTTTCCTGCTTTTCTGCGATCTTTGCCTTCAGTTCACTGAGTTCCTTTCGGTTCATGCCAGCACCTCCATCAGTTCATGCAAAGCCTCATCTGCAGAGACAGTTTCTAAGTCCTTCGCCTCCGCCTCAGTGATTTCCCACCAGTCATCAGCAGAAACATCCACCGCCAAAACCACAATTTTTCCCCAATCCCTGCCATTCGTCAGCACCATGCCATTATCGGCATATAAAACTCTTTGCTTTCTTCTCATGCTCTACCTCACGCAATAACAAATGTCCAGTTCGGTTTGTTTTCTGCCGCAAATGCGTTGAACGAATCTGTAGTCATACCTGTCTCTGCAAATCTCCGCTGAGAGATGGTGACGGTACCACCACTATCCGGCAAACTAACCACATAATTTTTCAGCAGTTCCTCTTCCGAAACACCATCCTCTGTGTACTTGCAGGCTATTACATAGTAATTGCTTTCCTCCCGCCACAAAACATCTTTACTCACCACGGAAGGAACTGTCAAAGCCAGCATCCCGTTACTATAATCAACATATTGCGGAATAGTGTTGTTGTTTATGGCCAGACTGATACCCGATGCCGTACCCTCACTTCTCGTAATTCTTCCTGCTCTTGTGCCAAATGTTTTAAAGTTTCTTTCAATCTGCATCACACTGTATGTATTGCTCTCAGCAAACGGATCATAACCGCCAACCAATACATAATCCGGTTCAAAGGGAAGGCTAACAGAAAAATTTCTTTCCCCATTACCTCTGACAAAAGCGGAATAAAATCGATTTTCCCATACTTTATCTCTTGCCTGTCCACCTGCAAGGAACACCTGGTCAACAGCATCGAGAAGCTGACCGGATTTGATCCGTTCTTTTCCGCCAGTCTTTTCCCGGATGGCATTACAGGTGTTTTGATAATCTGCGCCGGGCATGATGACCATATCTGTTAAAGTCATGCGCCCACCTCCCCAACATTAGACAAGCTCAACCAGGAAATACCGCCGCTGCCGTCAGAAACAGCGAACTGACCGGCTGTACCACCACTTCCTCTCAAAGGCGTATACCCCAAGGCTTCCGTAATACACGCAGCCGTAACCTTTGCATCCTTGCCATCCTTGCCGGGTAGACCCCGTTCGCCCTTCAATCCCTGAGGACCTCTGGGCAGTACGAAATCAAAGACCGCCGCCTGGGGCGTACCGGAGTTGGTCACCTGCGCCTGGGTGCCCTCCGTGACTGTTCCCACCGCCACAGTGGGACTGATGCCGTCGAATTCGCTGTTTTCCTTTGCCTTCTGGATCTCCGCCGCCACAGTATTGGCAGTCTGGGCAGCAGCCTGTGCCGCACCTGCAGCGGAAAGCACCTGCTCATAGAGGGTAGGCGTTGCCTCCATGGGCACTTCACCTGTCACAGGTCCGTTCTGCACCACTGTCCAGAAGCTGTCCGGCAGCATGGTGGTCATGACCTTTTCTTCCCCCACATAACCGGTACAGCTGACGGACAGAGCACCTGTCTCCTTGAGACACTCCCAGGGCACCATCAGCGGCACACCGAAGCTGTGGAGCATCTCCTTTACGATCTCCTTTTCCACCGTGACGGTCTTTTTGACTTCCTCTGTGGAGCCGTCGTCTTTTTCCACCGTCTCCGTCTGCTCCTCCTCTACGGTATAGTGGAGGGTGAATACGCAGACGATGGAAGTCATATCCTTCCATTCTTCATCCATGTCCAGCATCAGCTGATCCACGCCGATGCCGTTCTGGATGACCGTCGCCGGATTTTTCACATGGATCTTCCGTTGTCTAACGGTTGCATAAAGCATCCTCATTCCCCTTTCTTTTTTTCTTGACTTCCCCGATTGGTTCCATTATATTTATAATGGGTAATTGTTTTGTTTCATTTCATAGATGCTGAAAACACCCTGCAAAATCACGGTAACCCGCCCATAGGGCTCCCCTTGAGGGGAGCTGTCGCCGCAGGCGACTGAGAGGTGCCCCTACTCCATCCTCACTCCAGCAGCTCCGGGTGCTTGGCTACATAGTCCTTCACGATCTGGATATCTGCCTTCAGCTGCCGCAGGTCTTCTTCACTGAACAGGTCATCATATTCCCCGGTCTCGAAATCCCGAATGTCATACATGGTCCCATAAGCCTGATCCGGCTCCACATCATTGTGTTCGATCATGAACAGCATACCGAGAACCATAGCGATCAGCTTCCGCATACCATTCTGGTTCATGTGGTGTTCGAGCATGTAGTAGTAAGTTCCGTTTACACATTGAAGAATTGTGCATCCATCCTCAAGAAACTCGTTAAAATATCTGATTATATTTCTTTTCACATCAGCATAGGTAATGTCTCCATACTCGTTTTGAATCGACACTCTCTGCAATTTGTCAAAGATACTCATGATGTTCGACCCTTTCTATGTCGCCATGTTTTCATGCCATGTTCGCCGTTGGAAACAAAGTACCTTTATATTGACATTTTTCAGGTACTTGCATATACTTTTCTTGGAGTCATCAATGGCATGTACGGGCTGTACCGCCGATTTATTCGGAACGGAGGTCCGCGCCGATGACTCTGTTTGCTTTCCCCAGTCCGGGCTGTTTATACAGCCCGGACTTTTGCGTTCCTCACTCCAGCAATTCCGGGTGTTTGGCTACATAGTCCTTGACGATCTGGATATCTGTCTTCAGCTGCCGCAGGTCTTCTTCACTGAACAGGTCGTCATATTCCCCGGTCTCAAAATCCCGGATGTCCAGCATTGTACTGTAAGCCTGGTCCGGCTCCACATCGTTGTGCTCCATCATAAATAGCATACCATGCACCATGTTGATCAGCTTGTCCATACCATTCAGGTTCATTTCATCTTCCAGCATATAGTAATAGGTTCCGTTTACACATTGAAGGATTGAGCAACCATCACGCAAAAAATCATTAAACAATCTGAAATTGCTTTCTTTCGTGTTTTCATATGTGACCTCTCCGGTCTCATTTTCCATAGGAACTCTCTGTAACTTATCAAACTTTCCCATATTGTTAGTCCTTTCTATATTTCCACGTTTTTAACCCCTGTTTACCCTCTGCATTTACCTCACCATAGTTTGGGTTGCCAGAGATTATGTTGACTGTCGCATTGGGAAATAGTTCTTTGAACTGCTCCACAACAAACTCACAGCTTTCACAGATATGTTTTTCGGAAAGAATAGTAACGGTAAAGGTTTCAAGTCTGTTTGTTTTTATAGAGGCAACATATTCCAAAAACTTCGCTTCTGTATCATAATGCCTGGGCTTTCCATCTCCCAAATCTTTTGTTTTAAAAATTCGATTGGCAGAAAGTCCAATCAACGGATATTTCCCAGAATAGGAATTATATACCAAAGTTCCTGCTTTTTCAGCCCTACTATGTGAGAAATAATGCTTACCACCAAGCTCCATGATCGCTGCATTTCCTTCTTTGGTAAGTTTCTTGACTCGTTCTCTGTCCCTACCATGAAACTTCGAATAATCAAACGACTCCGTTTTATTATGATAAGCGATCTCATCCAGTTCTATGATCTGATCTACAGGCACATCTCCCCGTGTTTCATACCGTTCCACAACTTCGTATTGCTTCTTCAGCTGCTGCCATGCTTCTCCGTTATCATATCGTATTTGGCTGAATTCCTCAAGGGTCGAAGGCGCATTTTCCTTCAGCACATCCCGGAAAAGCTGATAAACACCTTCGTTGTACATATCGGAAAGTTCTTTGACCTGCTCCCTACTCAAATGCAGTTCCCCGCCCTGACCGTTATTCACATCCAAACCGTCCCCATAGCCCATTTCCAAACCCAACCGGAAAAACACCTGTTCCAGCGCATCCCAGTCTGTCTTCCAGCCATGTTCTTTTGCATAGTTTATCTGCATCTGTCGGAATTGTTCCGGAGGTATCGTAATGCCTGCATCTGAATGATTTGTCTCGGCACCGTACACGATTCTCAAAACATCGGGGTTCATAATCCCGTTCTTTATAAGAGGTGCAGTTTCAGTATTTCCAAAAGCACCGGGCATCGCTACCAATGCACCTAACAAAGCCTGATAGATCTTATCCTCAGAGAATGGCTCAAATTTATTGTTCTCACCAAAGATCATATTCCGATATACCGGTTCCAGTTCAGCCTGTAGGAGTTCCTCATTGAATTCTTTGAAAATATTCAATGTGCCGTTGGCAGCCATTCTCAGCCACGCATTGTCGATCTTTCCGATGAGTGCAGCCAGTTTGCCTGTAGCACCCTTGCCCAGTTTGCCGATACCGCCCAGCAAATACTGCAATACCGCTTCCGACGCACCGATTGCAAAAGAATACTGGTTCGCCTGATGCTTGCTGTAGCCTTGTGCCAAAGCCTGACCATAGGCATTGCCGGAAGCCGACAGACCCATGGACACTGAACCGGCAGTAGGACCTAAAACTGAACTGACCAGAACGGAGGGCAGCAAATTGCCCGTTTCCACCGTTCCGTCATAAAGCAGCTGACCGGCACTGTTTCCCAGAATTTCCGGTCCCACATTTGCCAGATTTCCACGAATGTACTGAGAGCCGTATTGGGTTGGAGAAGTCGGGAGTTTTTCACCGGAAAATCGCTGTCTGATACCACCGGCAAACTGATCCACACCGGCACCCAAACCATACATACCGGTCGCCAGTATTCTGGCGGTGTTATCCTCAATACTGCGAACCCGTTTGCCCTCTTCATAGCCCTGACGGGCATTCAGTTTCTCCGTCAGGTGTTCCAGATATTTCTGTGCCGATTCTCTGCCTTCTTTTGCAAGCAGGTAATTGTAGATGGCAACTTCATCTTCCGTCATGCGGAGATACAAACTGCTTCCGATTGCATCACCGTAAGCTATTTCATTCGCTGCGATCGTATCCCGGTTTTCCTGAGAAAAGGTCACGATGTTACCGATATATTTCTCCTTGTTCCCCCACTTTTTAGACAAATCTTCATAAGAAGGGTTCCGAACCAGAGAACCTCTTGCTGCATAGAAATCAAAATCCGGAGCATTGAGTAGAGACATATAATCATGATCCGTCTGCACATATGCTGCCTGCGTATTCTCTCCTCGGATTTTGGTGGCTTGCTGCTCGTAGAAATCCAGTTGGTCTGATAATCGTTTCCGTTCTTCCATAACAGCCTGCGCTTCTGCCGTCATGCCCAGATTGTTGTATCCGGCAAGCTGTTCATCCAGAGATGCGATTTGCGCTTGCAGGTCGGCTTGCTTTCCCTCCAGATTTTCCAGTTGGATGCCGCCTTGCGCAACATCATAGTTCAGAACATATTGCTGTCGATTGGAAGCCGACTGACTGTTGTCAAAATTCCATCGGCGATCCTGCATTTCCCTGCCCCGTTTTTCCAGGTCAAGTTTCTCTCCCATCAGATCATTGATTCTCCCTTGCAGGTTCATCTCGTCAAAGGTATCTTTGGAAATATCTCCTGCCTGTAAAGCAGCGGACTGAATTTCCAACTGTGTGTACAGATCATCAATTTGATCGGAAGTATTTGCGATCTCCTGTTTATTAGCTTCCTCCTGCTTTGCCATGGCTTCCGATACCCAGCGCATCCGCTCGTTATACTTTTCGGTCTCCTGTTCCTGCTTCTTTTCGTTGACCCAACGGATCCGCTCGTTGTATCGGTCTTGCTCTGCCTTCACGCTTTCCTCATATTGGGCTTTTATATCCGTTTTCAGATTGTCAGACATCAAATACTGATAGGATTCTTTACTGTGCAGACCCGCCATCGGGTCTCCGATTTTTGTTTCCACAGGCTTAATTGCAGAACTTGCCGTCTGCACCGGCTGCGGTGCAAGACCGTTCTTTCTTGCAGATTCACCCGCCAGATGCAGCCGCTCTTTATAGGAGTTTTTCTTCGTACTCTGGTCCAATTCCCGGGCTCTTGCCCGGGCATTTTTCATCCAGTCACTCATCATACCAACCCCATCTGCTGCGCCCAAGTCATGGCCTGCGCCTCGGAGATAAAGCCGTTTTTGACCGCACTTTCAATAACGCTGAACTGCTCCTCCAGACTGAGAGAGCCGGTGTCCTTGGCAAAGCTGGCCATGGACTTACCGTACTGCAGTGCCAGATTGGCATAAAACTGATTTTGCTGCTGCAAAGCCTCCTCTGCACGCACCGCCTCTTGATAGAGGTTCATTGCCAGCTGGCTGTTGTTCTCCGCCACTGCCTGCTCAATGGCCGACTGATACTGCTGACCCAGCAGAATTCGCTGCCGCTGCAGCTCTGTCCGTGCCGCCGCCTGGGCTGCATTGAGCCGGTTCAGATCGCTCTGCAACTGATTCCGCTGAGCGAGATTGGCCTGACCCACCGCACCGGAGTTGAGACCATAGGCATTGGCGACCTCTCGCCAAGCTGCCGACTGCCGGGCACTTTCGCCGCTGGTCTGTCGCTTCTGCTCCGTATAGGCACTGTCAATGGACTTCTGACTGGCATCCAGATCCGAAAGATTGGCATTGTAGCCGCTTTCCAGAGCCTTCAGCTGCGCCTCCAGCGCAGAGGCATAGATCTGCTGCAAATACCCCTCAAAGCTGCTTGCCGAACCGCCGGAAGCCGCTGCACCGGTGAAACGGGGGGTCTTGCTGCCAACATTGATGTAGTAGTTCCTCTGACCTTCAATATTATTGTCTCCTGTGGTAGGATCCAGTGCATTGATCTTTGCACCGTGTCCTGTCAGCAGGCCATTGACGGTCACAGGCAGAAACTGTCTTGTATAAGCCGATGCATCGTTATTGTTGTTTAATGTAGGAGCGATCTTGATGACATTGCCATTTTCATCATACTGCGGAAGTCTTGTAAACAGATTGCCTTCCCCCGTATCATTCCAGGGTCCTTCCGCCGGGGTAGCACCGGGAGAAATCAGCGAAGCATAAGGACCGTTGACAAACTGTGCGTATTGACCCGTAAAACCGCTGCTCTCATCGGTGGTATTTCTGGCAGATGCCCGCGCATCCACAAAGTTGTAATAGTGGCTGGTATCCCCTGCCAGTTGGTCGAGCTGTTCATCGGTATATCCGTAAAATTTCTTCAGATCGTTTCGGATATTGGCCTGATTGAGCGTGATGTCATAGCCATAGCCCACATTGGGATTCGTTGTCTCCCATCTGCCCAACTTTTCATTGTAAGTAGTCGTTCCACCGGGAAGCAGCCCTGCAAGAAGCATATTTTGAGCGTGCAGCTCACTTCGTCTTGTCTCGTCAGCGCCAACCATAGCATTTTCGTTGGCCAGCATCTGCTGACGGATCCGATTGGCTCTGCTTCGGGTATTCATCGAGACATCGTATCCGTTGATCCAGCGCCAGTCACCCTCAGGCTTATACCATCGGTCCACAAATGCGGCATCTTCTGCAGCCAGTTGTTCGTAGCTTTTACCGCCCGCACCGTAGGGAAGCACGATATACTCATTGCCGCTGTCACCGCCGGAATAGCCTGCCAGTGCACGAATATCATTGGCCTGTCTGTTCAGATCTGCCAGTATGTCGGCATCAGCAGCAGCACCTTTATCATATTCAGTCTGATACTTTCCTTTGATATTCAGAATCTGCGCCTGCTGGTCTGCATTCAGAAAGTATTGATCGGTTTTGCTCAGCGTAGGCTTTTTGTCACCGCCGCCGGACACACCGGAAGCTGCACCGCCTGTGGGATGGTATTCATTGCCGCTGGCACCGCCGGAATAAGTACCTCTGGCATCCTCCGCCTTTTTATGGGCATCTTCCATGCCCTTCTTGTCATTATTCTTATAGGCAGTCTCCCATTCTCCCTTTGCCTCCAGAATCGTTTTCTGCTTATCTGCAGACAATGCCTGATCCGCTTTACTTAATTTCGCCATCTTTTCACCTCCCTTCTTTAATAAATTGCTGTCCAGGTATACTGCTTGTCCTTCTCATTGAAGTGGACGGCATCACCGCTGCTCCATACCTGGCTTTCCTGCAGTTCCGGCTTTGTGAACCAGAAATTCAGCAAATTGCCCTCCAGCGTCACACCTGCTGTATAGGCTTTCTTTGCCTCCTCTGACCCGGTAACCACATTCTCCCATGTATATTTGCCATCATAGGTTTCACTCATGGTCGTACCCTGGAAGAACTGATGTACCTGGTCATCCACTCTGAGCCAAAGCACTGCAGGCTTACCGGGCAACTCCACCGTACCGGCAACACCGGTACCAATATAGGTATTCTCCGCTGTCCGTGCAATGGCTGTGGAAGCTGCCACCTCATCGGCTGTGCTCCACTTGGGCTTACCGCCCATAAACTGCAGGAGGCTGTTTTCCGCTCCTGCCGCCAGCCGTTCCGGTACCAGACCGCCGTTGCCATAGAGCAGTTCACCCGTTCCAATGGGGAATTCCTCCCGATCAAACTGCTGCCAGATGCCCGTATCCGTCTGGATATACATGGCTCTGGGGTCATAGTGGCTGTCAAAAGGCAGCAAGCCTCTCAGATAACCGATCCAATCGGCCATTTCTCTGCCATCGGCAGTCTGCCGCAAAATCTGGTCGATGTTCACCACTGCCAGATTCTTGATGGTAAAGCTGCCCTTTGCCAGAGAAGTGCTGGGCCAAACCGCCTGGAACTCCATGGATACAGAGCCGCCCTGCAAAATGGTCTGACAGACGCCCTTTGCGGCATCGGTCTCCTCACCACTCAGACTGACCGTCAGTGCCGTGATCTCCGGGTCTTTGTTTTCAATGTCAAACAGCACATAGACCCGATCGCCCTTTTTACCGATCCCGGAAAAGGTCTGAGCAATACTCACCTGGGCCACAATGCCGCTGCCGGTGACCGTCACGGCATGTTCCTTTGCCTCCACTGTGCAGGCCGTGGGCACCCAGTTATTCTTTGCGGCATTTTCCACGGTAAAACCGGGCTTCAGCCAGATCTGACCGATGGGGAACCCACTCCCCGGCACATCCTCTGCCCCAGGAGTATCGAGACACACCCAGGCTCTGCCGCCAAAGACCCGTTCCAGCAATTCCTCCGACAGCTTCGCCTTGGTCACAGAGCCATTGACGATCGTACCGGATGCAGCATCCCGTACCTGTCCGAACACCAGTTCAATGGCATCCTGAATATTTTCCGCCGCCAATTGCTCACTGCCTGCAAAGGGGATATTCTCCGCCTGCAAAGCAGGGATGAAAGTCTCGTTGATCCAATTCTGGATGGAAAGAGCCGCCTCATCGAATTTTGCCTTCAAATCTGCAGCGGACAAGCCGTCTGTGGTGTTGGGCAGGTCACTGAGTTTCTGAATGACCGCCAGATCCTTTGTCAAATGGGGAATGTTCATCTTTGCACCTCCATGGCATTGCCGCTTCTGATTTTTTCAATGAGTTCCTCTTTCTTGGTCACATAACCCTCGGGGATTCGCTCCAGATAGTCATCCAGATTGATTTTGTTTTTCGCCAGCAGATTGTCCAGTGTCTGAATGGCAGTGATCTCCGACCAGAAGGAAGATGCACCCACATCCAGTTTGAGGCTCATGGGCATCTGCTCCAGTACAGAGAAATCAAACTCCCCGTTGAGGGTCTGCTCCGTCAGCTCCATACCCAGGGGTTGAACCTGATCCTTCATGACAATGGGCTCTTCCACCGGACGGCTGCCGTAGTATACACGCATCATGTCCAGATAAATGAGACCCAGTTCTTCCACCGCCTGATACATATTTCTTTTCACCAATTCCAGAGGGGCATTGCTGGCTCTCTGGAGAGCAATGATGGCAGAGCTGTTGTCAGGGCGGGCATCACCCAGTGCCACATCGGAAGTACCCATAAACTTCTGGGTATATTCGATGGCCGCATCGATAAATTTGGAGATCTGAGGCGATACGGAGGCCGGGTCCATGATTTTCGCAATGGAGTTAAGGTCACCGCCGCCGTTGACGCCGATGGCTCTGCCCACGCCGCCGTCCCAATGGGGAATGCGGGTCTTGTCATAGATGACCTTGGGGAAAGCCGTGGTCTGCAAACTCCTCATGACCATGGCAAAAAGCTGATTGACAAACACCTGATTGGGAATCAGCTGGGAAATGAGAGCATGGCCGTGATAACAGTCCTGTACATAATCCCAGTTCATCCAGGTGATGGGGTACCGCTTGAGTCCCGTATCCCGGAAGGCTTCCACCTGACCGTTCTGGGTGTACTTGCCTGCCCAGATATGACCGGTCTCAGGGTCTTTTTCCATGTAGACCAGAAGGGTCACATTGCCATCGGACAGCCGAGCCATAGGACCGCCGTGGAGTTCATCATCGGGTTTAATGTCCGAAGTCTTAAAGCCGCCCATCTCCGCCATTCGCTTTACCTGCTCCACAGGCTTCCGCAGGGAGATCATCACATAGGGCTGATTCTGTACTTCCCGATCAAAGGGATCGCCGAAAAACACACGGGTGTTCTCCACCAGCTCCGTGACCATATCGCCACCCCCATCCAAATCGGGATCAAAATAAGTATAGGTGCAGCCATCGCCGTCCACCGCCGCATTGCGCATAAATGCCCGAATGAGGGTAGGGATTCGGTTACGCTCAAAGATGGCTTCAAACTGCCGGTTGACCACGTCCGCCACATGCTGCAGCTTCTTTTTTCCAAAGCCCGAAGTGGATGCCATGGGTGAAACCTGAATGGCAATACTGTCGGAGCTGACCGTTGCCACCTGAAACAGGGTCACGCGCTTCAGAAAGTTAAAGGTAGGTGTGGGATTGCCGTTGGCCTCCACGCCTTCCCACTGCTTGCCGATGAAGAAGTTTTCATTGTTCTCCACCGTGTCATACAGGTCGATCTGACCCTTGAACATGACACCTTTGTTGTAATGTTCGTATACTTTCTTAAATCCGGGGTCTGTCATCCCAGCATCCCCTCCTTCTTTCTGGCAGGCATGCCGTCATAACACATGAGATTGACAAATCCCTGTTCATATTTTGCCTGGGCCTCTGCAGCTTTCTGCCTTGCCTCCAGTTCCTCCGGTGTCAGCTGCTCCTGCGGTGCAGCTGACTGTCCGGTTCTAAGGCTTTTGAGCATCCATACCTGCACCGCCAGGCTGTTCAAAAGAGCCACCAAAATGGCCAATAATACAATGATTTCCATACTTCCTCCTACTTCGCTCTTCCCCCATACTGTACCTGTATATCCACCGCCAGCACGGTGGCATCGGAAGCCGGGTGGCAGCTCCGCAGCAGCAGTCTGCAATAGACGAACCGCCGCAGCTTCAGTTTCAGCCGACGGATCTGGGGGCTGCGATTGGTCAGGAAGCTCCACCGGGCAAAATCGGCACTTTTCAGAGACGACAGACCCAAAGACACCGCCTTTGCCACCTCAGGCACATCCCTGTCGCAGGTCATCGCCGCTTCCAGATAGGCATTGGCAGTGGGCTTTACGGATACCCAGGTCATTGCGGAGTACTTTCTCCGCCAGTCCCGTTCAAAAGCCATGTGTCCGCTGGCAAAAAAGGCATCAATGGCTGCGCCGTCATCGTTGGGGTATTCCTCACTGAACCGCGCCACCCTGCCATCGGACAGGCCAAGGTATACATTCCCGGAATCTGCCACTGCACAGACTGCCGGCAGTGCCGTATACCGATACCACACATCGATGCCGTACTGATGGACCAGCACCGTGCCCACTTGGTCATTGAGGAAGATGTAATACTCCTGCCGGCAATCATCATCGAAGCAGAAGACCCGCTCCATATCTGCCATTCTTGCCGTCTGCCGCACCCGCTGACCGATGCACTGGGCATTGCGTTCATCTCTGGTGGCATAGTTGGCCATGACCCAGTCATAGATCTGACCGCCGTAGAGGGTTCTGGGTGTATTTTCCACCAGCCGCACCTGACCCATAGCCTCATTGCCGATGTCCCGATTGATGGAGACAGTCTTGAAGCCGGGAATGACCGACCCGTCTGCCAGCTCCGTCACCTCATACTTGGTGGCATAAGCGCCGCCGTCAGACTTGTAGCTCATAAGCCGGTCATAGTATTTGATCATGCCGGTAATGGGGGAATTGCCACTGCCGATCTGCACTTCATACAGATCAGGAAAATACTCCGCCGAAGCGGTGCCATCTTCGGTCACACCGCAATAAATGGCCTTGGCAGAGCCGTCGCCGTAGAGAAACACTCTGGTATCCGCAGCGCCGTTGAACTGCTCTGCAAACCGCATCCCCTCCACCTGATCCCGCAGGGTGTTCCGTACCCGATACCGGACCTCCACATTGCTGTTACCGGTCTCAGGTGCCTCGTCAAAGGTAATGACACCGGCGGGCTTGTCCAGGGTCCAGTTGGAAGAAGCCTCTCCATCGATCAGCACTTCCTCCACCGCCAGCACTTCCTGCTCCGGCAGATGATAGGCCACAGCTTCTCCGTCTGCGGAAAACTGACACCTCCGTCTACCGGTGAGGCGGTTGATGTTCTCCACCGTAGTACCGCCGCCCTCCGGCAGCATCGCAGTCGCCACCAGGGGCACATAGCCGTCCACTGTGTCCACAAAGCCCTCGCCGTCCCAGACCAAATACTCATGTCCGTTGAGAAAATAGACTTTTCCGTTAAAGCCGAACATAGAGGTCGGCGCATCGTAAATATCGCCAATTCGTCTGATAGATACTTCCGTCAGATCCCATACGCCGCCGTCAGCGGCACAAAGGAGCTTTCGCTTTCCTGCTACAAAACCGCTCCAAAGGCCCCGCACCGGTCCCTGAAATTTCTCTACCGTTCTGTAACCGGGCCGCACACGCAGATGGTACTGGGGCGTCACCTGCCAGTTCTGCATTTCCCCTGCCTCACCCAAGCGGAGCTGAGTATCGCCATCGGGAGATTCATTGAGTCCCAGAAACTTCTGGATCTGATAGACACCGCTTTCTGTATTTCTTTCAATCTTCGCCATAACTAACCTCCTCTCCACTCCCCCCCAAGGCTCCCCTTGAGGGGAGCTGGCATTTGCGAAGCAAATGACTGAGAGGTGTCCTCTTACAGCTTCACACAGCCAACAGCCTTGGCCTTGCCGTCGGTGCCGGCTTCTGCCACAGTGATGACAGTGTCCTCACCCACATCGATGGCAGCACCGGAATGGGTCAGAGGTGTCCAGTCGGCAACGCTCTGGAGATAGGTCACATTCTGAGCGGCGTCGCCGGTCTTGTAGTACCAGCTGCAGCCCAGCTCTGCTTCGGGATTGACCATGAGCTTCACAGAGCCGTCATCCAGCTTGGTCGCGGTGACATCCAAATTGCGCAGCACAGCCTGTGCGCCGTGATAGTAGATGCCGTCGGCCTTTTCGTTCAGCACGAAGCAATCGTAGATCACACGGCCTTCCACCAGCCAGCCGGAGATGCCGGGGGGATTGTCGTGGGTCTTGTATTCCTCCAGCTGCTTGGGTGCAGAAGCCGCAGATTTGTGTGCAATGAGGAATGCGCAGCCGCTGGGCAGCTTTGCAGAGGGCACACGGACGATCTTGCAGCCGTCCACCTCACCGATAACGCCCTTGATGATCATGTCCTGAGCATGATCACCGGTCTTGATGAAGGCGGGGTCCATCTTCAGCTGATTGGCAAACTTGTAGGAGCAAAATGCCACACGGTCCTTGTCGGGAACATTCTTGTTGCCCATGTATTCCATAGCCTGCAGGAACATCTCATAGGCATTGCTCTTGGTGATGGTCTCGGTGCTGTAATTGCCCCGCTCGGTGGCCTTGGCAGCCAGCTTGCGGAATACATAGGTGTCAAATTCAGGCACCCAGATTTCCTTCAGCTGTCTGCTCAGAGCCTTGCCTGCATCCATGACCAGTTCGGACTGGAGCTTATCACCCTTATCGATGATAAAGGTGAAGGCACGGTCACGGTTCATGGAAACGGTCTGCACATTTCTGGTCAGATCATCGGGAGTGCCGTAGCGGTGATCACCGCTGCGGGTGTAGTCCACCATGGGAACGGTGGGCACGGAATAGATGTTGACGGTCTTGACGCCAACAAATTCATAGTCGCTGTTCAAAGCCAGCATGGCCTGGGATTCGCGGTTAAACCGTTCATCCACCTGTTTGGCATACTTGGATGCCAGATTTCTTGCATCTGCCATTAAAAATTACCTCTCTTTCGTTTAGTCCTGATCGAAACCGATCAGAAAGCTGTCAGTCTGGGGTGCTTTCCCTGTCGAGCGCATACTGCCAAGCCCCTGTACGCTTGCCTGTACCTGTCTGCCCAGTTCGTGGATCCGCTGCTGTACCTGCTCGTTATCTTTTTCCAGTTGCCGCAGTTCCCGATTCTCGAAGGCACGGAGCAGAGGACCGCCGTTGCGGTACTGCTCCCAAACAGGCTCCGGCCGATTGATCACACTCTGCTCAGCCTGTATTTCCTGCTGCATTTCTTCCATTGCTGTTTCTCCTCTCATATTAAAACTCTTTTTAATGCCTCCCCTTGAGGGGAGGTGTCAGCCGTAAGGCTGACGGAGAGGTGTGTGCAGGAACTTCCTGTTCCTCACACCCTGATCTCTTCCCAGACTGCCGATTTCCGGCAGCCGATGCCATAGACCAGTTCCGCATACCGCTGAAAGAAGAAGGATGCCATCTGGTCATTCTCCCCCACCAGCAGATGGGCAGCCAAGCCGTAGGGCAGCACACCCTGGGCAATGGCATCATCCAGATTGATGGGCTGCTCCATGGTTTTCAGTTCCGGACAAATGATCCGTTTGCCATTTTCCCCGATCTCGAAGGTATCGGAATAGGGATAAAGCTCATGGCGCAGAATGTTCAGGATTCCCAGAGTTCTGCTTCGGTAGTCCGCTGTATCGCCGATCCTGCCGTTTTGCTCATCCATCAGCTGCATGGCCCGGTCAAAGATCCAATTTCCGTCTGTCAAATCGTTCACCTCAATTTGTTCCTCAGAAGCCTGCCAGATAGCTCCCCGTGACCTCACCGCCGGTCATATAGGCTTCATACCCAGTCTTTCTCGGCTTGTCCTCTTCCTTTTCCGGTAACTCCGGCTTCAGTGTCCGCAGCTGGGCAAAATAGCGCAGCGCATCGGGGCGGTGGGTCACTTCATGGGGCTGTTTGGCACAGTCTGATGGATTTTTTTCGTCGTGCTGAATGGCCATCAGATCATCGATGAGACCCCGGCAGCTTTCAAAGACCATCAGCCCCGGCTTTCCGTCTGCCATGGGTTTCAGCAGTTCTTTCAGAGCCATCCAGCCCTGCACACGGCTGTTGTTGGCACGGACCAGCTCCAATCCGTTTTCCAGAAATGCCTGTGCCATGGTCTTGCCGGTATCCTTCTGGGTGGACCACATATCCGGCGGTGCAATGGTGTACTCGATGTTCTCTTTGGTCACTGCCAGTGCTGCCTTTGCGGCCTGGGAGACAATGAGACCGCTTTCTGCAAACTCTCTGTATACATAGCACCGACCGTTGTAATCCACTGCCACCCACAGACAGGCGAACAGGTCCAATCCGTAGTCAAATGCCCGGTATTTTTTCCAGCCCTTTGCAATGGGGAAGTCTTTGACCACATGGGTCCTTCTTGCAAATTCGGGAAAATAACCGCCTGACAGGGCGTCCCAGTCGCCGTATCGGTGAGCACGGCGAATATCCTCCGGCAGCAGCTCCAATGCATTGACATAGTCAGGGGAACCTTCCAGCAGATCCTTGTTGTCCTCCACCGTGGCCTTGATAAAGCGGTAGTCTTTGGGATTTTCCGCCGGCAGAAAATCCCGTTCAATAAACAGCCGTTTCACCCATCCATGACCGACGCCGCCGGGATTGGCAGTCATATAAAACCGCTTGGGGAATTTGGAGGCACCCCGGCAGCAAGCCGCCAAACCACGGAACTCCTGTTCCGTAAACTGAGTGGCTTCTTCCAGAAAAATCCAGTCGTATTCCTGACCCTGATACTTGCCGGAAACCGCCGAGTCGTAGCTTTCCATATTGCCGAACCGGATGTAGCTGCCGTTACAGAATTCCAACACCCGCTTTGAGGCGTGAAAGGTCGCCACGGACTTGTCCACCAGCCTGCATACAGGCTCAATGACGGAGTTTTCCAGATCCTCATACCGCCTTCGGATGATGAGTACACGCAGCCCCGGATACCGCAGGCAGCCCCCCACAGACTTCCGCTGGGTGCACCAGCTTTTTCCGCCGCCTCTGGCACCGCCGAAGCAGATGTACTTCACCCTGCAATCGAAGAAATCCTCCTGGGGCTTGGAGTTGGGTCTGCCCAGATCCACCGTTGTCCTGTTATCCAAAGGGATCCTTGCTCCTTCCTCCAAACTTCACTGTGATCTCCCGTTTCCCCTCCTGTTTGCCCTCAGGGCGGTCTGTCAACAGTACACCGCCGATGTTTTGCTTCAGAAGAAACAGCGCCTTGGAGCCGTTGGAGCCGTTCCAGCCCGGCGCTGTGGCATATTGGCCCTTGATCCAGCAGACCAGCCGTTTCAGTTCCGTAGCCAGCGCTTTATTTTTGCTTCCCGGCCGTTCCATGACCTGCAGGATCGTCTCATCATCCACGCCCAGAAACCCGCAGAAATGCCAGAAATCCGCCTTTTCAAATGTGCCGTCTTCCACCTTCTCCTGATACTGCCGTATTCTTTCTTTCGTCTCCTCCAGAGAAAGGGGAAATACAAACGCTTTACCCATATGCCATCACCTCCTGTATGTGAAATGGGTCGCGCCCCAGGAACATCCTACTGTCAAATCTCATTGCGCCCTTATTTCCCGTCTCAAAAATTGAACTTGTTGAATCAAAAAAAGCCGCCGGGTGCTTATCACCCGGCGGCTTTGCAAACCGTCTGTTTTCTTATTCTTTGAACTTGTTTCTCTTGACAATGCAAAAAGCCTCCCCTTGAGGGGAGGTGGCACGGCAACGCCGTGACGGAGAGGTGTTTCGCAGATGGGATGAGGGTTTGAAAGCCCTCCTGACAAAAACAAAAACCACACCGCTTGGTGTGGTTTTTGTTTTGGCAGGGGATGAGGGATTCGAACCCCCGCAAACGGAGTCAGAGTCCGGTGTGCTACCGTTACACAAATCCCCTATTTGCCTGCGTTCTCTCAAAACGCATTTATCATTATACTCAATTTTTCTCCTTTGTCAAGCGGTAATTTTTAGAAAGTCCGATATTCTGGCATATTGTGTTTCCGGCGATTTTGCGGTATACTGAACACAAGTATAAATAGGAGGTATTGACATGAACCTGAAGAATACCGTTCTGGGTCTGGAACTTGGCTCCACCCGGATCAAAGCCGTCCTTCTGGACGAGAACCATCTGCCCATCGCCTCCGGCAGTTTTGATTGGGAAAACCGTCTGGAAAACGGCGTCTGGACTTACGATCTTTCTCTGGTGCACACCGGTGTGCAGACCTGTTTTGCAAACTTAAGCCGTGAGGTAGAAGAAAAATTTGGTCAGAAGCTGACCACTGTGGGTGCTATGGGCATCTCCGGTATGATGCACGGCTATCTGCCCTTTGACAAGGATGGTAACCAGCTTGCACCCTTCCGTACCTGGCGCAACACCATCACCGGTCAGGCCTCCAGAGAGCTGACGGAACTGTTTAACTTTACCATTCCTCAGCGCTGGAGCATTTCCCATTTGTATCATTCCATTCTGCAGGGCGAAGATCACCTGCCGAAGCTCGATTATCTGACCACCCTCTGCGGCTATGTTCACTGGAAGTTGACCGGCAGCCGAGTCCTCGGCGTCTGTGAGGCCTCCGGTATGTTCCCCATCGACAAAGCCACCATGGACTATGACTCCGTCATGATGGAGAAGTTTGAAAATAAAATCGCTGGCAAGTTCCCCTGGAAAACCAAGGATATCCTGCCCAAGCCACTGAATGCAGGTGAACCTGCCGGTATTCTTTCCGAGGCAGGCGCAAAGTTCCTGGACCCCACCGGTACCTTCCAGCCCGGCGTACCCTTCTTCCCGCCGGAAGGCGATGTGGGCACCGGCATGGTCGCCACCAACTCCGTCCGTGTTGGCATCGGCAGTGTGTCTCTGGGCACCTCCGCTGTTGCCATGGTGGTGGTGGACAAATTCCCTCCCATGCGCAAAGGCATTGATATGTTCTTCTCCCCCTCCGGCCAGCCCTCTGCCATGGTCACCTGCCACAACTGCACCTCTGATATCAACGCATGGGTCGACCTCTTTGCCCAGTTTGCAGAAGCCATGGGTATGGATGCCGATAAGGGCAAGATCTTCCCCCTGCTGTTCAAAAAGGCACTGGAAGGCGATGCCGACTGCGGCGGTCTCATGAGCTATAACTATATTTCCGGTGAATCCATCACGGATATGACTGAAGGCCGACCTCTGTTCCTGCGCAAGCCCGATGCAAAGTTCAGCCTTGCCAATTTCATGCGCACCCACCTGCTGTCTCCTCTGGCCTCTTTGAAGATCGGTCTGGAGCTGCTGACCACCGATGGCAATGTAAAAATCGACCGTGTCTACGGTCACGGCGGCTATCTGAAAACTCCCGGTGTGGGACAGCGGTTCCTGTCTGCCGCCGTTGGCGCACCGGTCTCCGTCATGGAAACTGCCGGTGAAGGCGGTCCCTACGGCATGGCACTGCTCGCTGCCTACGGTCTCTGGAAGAAGCCCGGTCAAACCCTGGAAGACTATCTGGATGGCGTGTTCGCCTCTGCCACTTCCAGCACCATCATGGCAGAGGAAACCGACATTTCCGGCTTCAATGCTTTCTATGCCGATTACTGCAGAGCCTTCCCCACGGAACGCACCGCCAAGGAAACATTTTAACAAGGCTCCCCTTGAGGGGAGCTGGCAAAAATCGAAGATTTTTGACTGAGAGGTGTCAAGCCCTCTCCGGTCGATGCTCAGGAGTGATTGTATGTACAAAACCGAATATCAGCGGTGGCTGTCCGCCTCTCTGGACGATGCCGCCCTCACCGAAGAACTGAAATCCATCGAAAACAACGACAACGAAATCAAAGAGCGTTTTGCCGTCTCTCTGAAGTTCGGCACTGCCGGCCTCCGGGGCATCCTCGGTGCCGGTACCAACCGCATGAATATCTATGTGGTTCGGCAGGCAACCCAAGGTCTCGCCAACTGGGTCAAGACCCAGGGCGGCAATCAGCTGGTGGCCATTTCCTATGACAGCCGTATCAACTCTGATGTGTTTGCTAAAACTGCCGCCTGCGTGCTGGCTGCCAACGGCATCCGTGTCCGCATCTACGATGCCCTTATGCCCGTTCCGGCTCTAAGCTTTGCCACCCGGTATTACAAGGCCAATGCCGGCATCATGGTCACTGCCTCCCATAACCCCGCCAAGTACAACGGCTACAAGGCCTACGGTCCCGATGGCTGCCAGATGACCGACGAAGCCGCCGATGCGGTCTATGCAGAAATTCAGAACACCGATGTCCTCACCGGTGCCAAGCTCCTGTCCTTTGAAGAAGGCATCGCCGCCGGACTCATTGAATATGTGGGCGAAGACTGCAAGGAAGCCCTCTACGATGCCATCAAGGCCTGCGCCATCCGTCCCGATCTGTGCAAGACCGCCGGTCTGAAGCTGGTCTACTCTCCCCTCAACGGTTCCGGTCTCGTTCCCGTCACCCGGATTTTGAGCGATATGGGCATTGACGATGTGACCATCGTCCCCGAGCAGAAGTACCCTGATGGCAACTTCCCCACCTGTCCCTATCCCAATCCCGAAATTTTCGAAGCCCTCCGTCTGGGTCTGGAATTGGCAGAAAAGACCGATGCCGACCTGATGCTGGCCACCGACCCCGATGCCGACCGTGTGGGCATCGCCATTCGCTGCCCCGATGGCTCTTATGAACTGGTCTCCGGCAACGAGGTGGGTGTCCTGCTGCTGGACTATATCTGCGCCGGCCGTCTGGAAAAGGGCACCATGCCCAAGAACCCCGTAGCAGTCAAATCTCTGGTCTCCACCCCTCTGGCCGATGCCGTGGCAGAGAGCTACGGTGTAGAACTGCGAAATGTCCTCACCGGCTTCAAGTGGATCGGCGATCAGATCGCCAAACTGGAAGCCGTCGGTGAAGTGGAGCGTTTCATTCTGGGCTTTGAAGAATCCTACGGCTATCTGGCAGGTCCCTATGTCCGTGACAAGGATGCCGTGGTGGCCTCCATGCTCATCTGCGAAATGGCAGCCTACTACCGCTCCATCGGTTCTTCCATCAAGGCCCGTCTGGAGGAGATCTATGCCAAATTCGGTCGTTATCTGAACAAGGTGGACTCCTTCGAGTTCCCCGGCCTCAGCGGCATGGACAAGATGAATGCGATCATGGCCTCTCTGCGTCAGAATCCCCCGGCAGAGCTGGGCGGCTACGCCGTCAAGTCTGTGGTGGACTACAAGGACCCCGCCGCCACCGGCCTGCCTGCTGCCAATGTGCTGCTCTACCGTCTGGAAGGCGGTGCAACAGTCATCGTCCGTCCCTCCGGCACCGAACCCAAAATCAAAACCTACTTCACCACCCTGGGCAAGGATCTGGCAGAGGCACAGGCACAGAAGGATATCCTGGCCGCCGCACTGAAGCCCATTCTGGCATAAAACAAGGCTCCCCTTGAGGGGAGCTGGCAAAAATCGAAGATTTTTGACTGAGAGGTGCCTGCAGGCACTTCAATGGAGGCAAACCCATGTCTTACGAATCCTTAAAAGAACATCAAGTCTCCTCCGAACTGGTCTTTGACGGCCAGATTCTCCACCTGCACTTCGATCAGATCAAGCTGCCCAACGGCAATCCCGCCACCCGGGAGGTCATCCGCCATGTGGGCGCTGTCTGCGTGATTCCCATCACCGATGACGGTATGGCAGTCATGGAGCGGCAGTACCGCTACCCCATCGATCAGGTGATTTTGGAGATTCCTGCCGGCAAGCTGGACAGCAAAGAGGAAGACCCGGAGGCAGCCGCCCGCCGGGAACTGGAAGAAGAAACCGGCTATCACGCCAAGGAACTGATCCCTCTGGGCGTATTCTATCCTGCCTGTGCCTACTCCGATGAGACCATCTGGATGTATCTGGCGAAGGGCCTTACCAGAGGCGACCGCCATCTGGACGAGGATGAATTTCTGGATGTGGAGCTGATCCCTCTGAAGGATCTGGCAAAGCAGGTTCTGGCAGGAGATATTCCCGATGCCAAGACCCAGATCGCTGTTCTGAAAGCAGCCCATCACGAAGGACTGCTGTAAATACATAAAAGGAGCCAATCATGCGTACCGTCATCAAAGTCGGCACCTCCACCCTTGCCCATGCAGGGGGACGGCTGAATATCCGCCGTGTGGAGCTGCTTTGCAAAGTTTTGAGCGACCTAAAAAATGCAGGTCATCAGTTGATTCTTGTGTCCTCCGGTGCCATCGGCATGGGCGTGGGCAAGCTGGGTCTGCCCGGCAGACCTTCGGATATGCCCGGCAAGCAGGCCGCTGCCGCCGTGGGTCAGTGTGAGCTGATGTACACCTACGACAAGCTGTTTTCCGAATACAATCATACGGTGGCCCAGCTTTTGCTGACTGCCGATGATATCCATGATCCCCGCCGCAGTATCCATGTCCACGATACCATCGAGCGGCTGCTGGATTACGGTGCCATGCCCATCATCAACGAAAACGATGCCGTTGCCACCGATGAGATCGGTATTGAGACCACCATTCGCGAAAACGCCACCCTTGCCGCCATTGTGGCAAGACTGGTCAGCGCCGACCGGCTGACCCTCCTTTCGGATATCGACGGCTTGTACACCTCGGACCCCCACAAGGATGAAACCGCCGCCCTCATCCCCACCGTCACGGAGCTGACGGAGGAGATCTTCGCTCTGGCAGGCTCTGCCGGCACTTCTCTTGGCTCCGGCGGTATGGCAACCAAGCTGAAAGCCGCCTCCATCACCATGGATGCCGGTATTGATATGTTCATCGCCAACGGCGAAGCCCCGGAGATTCTCTACGACCTCTTTGAGGGCAAGCCCGTAGGCACCCACTTCCTCGGAAAGAAGGTGCAGCCGTGACTACTTTGGAACTGCTGCAGAAAGCCAAAGCCGCCGCACCTGCCCTCCGTGTGACGGACACCCAGCAGAAAAACCGGGCACTGCTCGCCATGGCAGAAGCCCTGGAAGCCGATACCTCCGCCATTCTGGAAGCCAACGCTTTGGACATGGAGGCCGCCAAGGACCACATTTCCCCTGTCATGCTGGACCGTCTGGCTCTGACCCCTCAGCGGATTCAGTCCATGGCAGAGGGTATTCGGCAGGTGGCTGCTCTCCCCGATCCCGTAGGCAATGTCCGCTACCGGGTGGAGCGCCCCAATGGTATCGTCATTGAACGGGTAGGCGTCCCCATGGGTGTCATCGCCATCATCTATGAAAGCCGACCCAATGTCACCTCCGATGCCGCTGCTTTGGCCTTGAAGGCAGGCTCCGCCTGCGTCCTTCGGGGCGGCAAGGAGGCTTTCCGTTCCGCCAATGCCATTGTCACCGCCATGCAGGCAGGTTTGGAAGCTGCCGATCTTCCTGCTGAACTGGTACAGCTGGTGCAGGATACCTCCCGTGCCAGTGCTCAGGAGTTGATGACCGCCGTAGGCTATGTGGATCTGCTGATCCCCAGAGGCGGCGCCGGTCTCATCAAAGCCGTGACAGAAAACGCCAAAGTACCCTGCATCCAGACCGGCACAGGTATCTGCCATGTCTATGTGGATGTGGATGCCGATGCAGAAATGGCGTTGAATATCGTAGAAAATGCAAAAACCAGCCGTCCCTCCGTCTGCAATGCAGAGGAAGTCCTGCTGGTTCATAAGGATATTGCCCCCCTGTTCCTGCCCAAGCTTCGGCAGCGACTGGTAGAAGACCGAAAAGCAACCGGTCAGCAGCCGGTGGAGCTGCGTCTCGATGCCGCTGCTGCCGCCATCATTGACGGCACGCCTGCCGGTGAAGCCGATTTTGACACAGAATTTCTGGATTACATCCTCGCCGTTGCGGTGGTGGAGGATGCAGATCAGGCCATGGGTCATATCGCCATGCATTCCACCGGTCACAGCGAAGCCATCGTCACCCGCAATGTAAAAACCGCCGAGCGGTTCGCTCAGGTGGTGGACAGTGCCGCCGTGTATCTCAACTGCTCCACCCGTTTCACCGATGGCGGTGAGTTCGGACTGGGCTGCGAGATGGGCATTTCCACCCAGAAGCTCCACGCCAGAGGCCCCATGGGTCTGGAAGAGCTGACAGCCTATAAATATGTCATCCGCGGAAACGGACAGGTGAGATAAATGAGAAAGACATTTGGATTTATCGGTACCGGCAACATGGGTTCTGCTCTTGCCAAGGCAGTCGCAAAAACCGTGGACCCGGTTTCCATCGTTCTGAATAACCGAACCTTGGATAAAGCCAAAGCTCTGGCTGAAGAACTGGAATGCCGATACGCACAGGCTGAGTTTATCGCAAAAACTTCTTATTTCATCTTCCTCGGTGTCAAGCCCCAGACCATGGGCAGCCTGTTGGAGGAGCTTGCCCCCATTCTGGCAGAAAGAAGCAGCCGTTTCGTATTGGTCTCCATGGCAGCCGGCCTGACCATGTCGGATATCCGCACCATGGCAGAGGGCGATTACCCTGTCATCCGCATCATGCCCAACACGCCCGTCTCTACGGGCGAAGGCATCATCCTCTATGATTCCGTAGATGTGACAGAGGAAGAACTGGATGCATTCTGCCATGCCCTTTCTGCCGCAGGTCTGCTGGATAAACTGGAGGAAGAACTTTTTGACGCAGGCACTGCCGTGGCGGGCTGCGGACCTGCCTATGCCGACCTCTTTGCCGAAGCCCTGGCAGACGGCGGTGTGGCAAACGGTCTGCCCTGCGACAAGGCGCTGACCTATGCCGCCCAGATGCTCAAGGGCGCAGCGGCACTGATTTTGGAAAGCGGTGAACACCCCGCCAAGCTGAAGGATGCCGTGTGCAGCCCCGGCGGTGCTACCATCCAAGGCGTCTATGCCTTGGAGGAACGAGATTTTCACGATGCCGTCATGGCAGCCATCGACGCCGCCGTCAAGCGCAGCAAAGAATTAAGAGGATAAAACCCTACCTACATCATACGCACTGCCAAACCAAGTCTGGCAGTGCGTATTTGTTTCTATCGACCACTACCCAGAGGAACGATGAGAAGCCGGGAGGGGGTGTGGGGGAGAGTGGCTATTTTGTGATGTGAAACGGTACGACCACATCCGTAGAAACGATCACAAAATCCGGACAACGCTCTCCCCCACAGTCCTTTTCATCCAATGCTTTTGGGACTTTCC
>JAZNNW010000135.1:0-6594 GCA_045580485.1 Candidatus Avilachnospira sp.
GCAAAATTTGAGGACTCTTTATTTCCTTATTCGGTATAGCGGAGGCGGCTGTCAATTCGACATAATTTTCTTGTGATACTTTACCGTACATGAGCATTAGGGGCGCAAAGCACTTTCACACCGCTGCACCGATGGGGTGGCGGTGTGAAAGTGCTTTTGCGTTACTTTCTCACCAGAAAGTAACAAAGAGTTACTTTCTCACCAGAAAGTAACAAAGAGGTTGTTTTTAGCGGAAATTTATGATAAAATAGAGGACGGAAGAATAAGCGGAAAGGGGGCGATTTTATGGGAGTTACGATTTCGGGTATGACAGGTGCAGGGAGCATCCGGCACAACAACCGCAGCTTCTCAGCGGCGAATGTAGACCGGAGCCGGACGGAGCAGAACATTGTTTTCTGCAACGAGGATCTGAAGCAGGTCTATCATATGGTCTTTGATGAAGCTCTCGCAGCCTACAACGCAAAGAAAACCAAAACGAGAGATAAGATACCGGACTACTATGAGCATATCCGGCAGAGTAAACAGGAAAAGCTGTTCCATGAAGCGATCTTCCAGATCGGCAACATGAGCGACTGTGGGTGCGGTACGCCGGACGGAGAACGGGCGGCGGCAGCTCTGAAAGATTTTGCGGAGTCTTTTGCAGAACGCAACCCCCATCTGCGGGTGTTCAATATGGTGCTGCACATGGACGAGGCAACGCCCCATCTCCATGTCGATTTTATCCCTGTGGCAACGGAGCAGTCAAGAGGACTTTCTACAAGGGTATCTATGAAACAGGCATTGAAGCAGCAGGGGTTTGTCGGTGTCGGCAGAAAGCAGACCGAATGGGCGGCGTGGATGGAACGGGAGAAAGAAGCTCTGACGGAGATCGCCCAGCGGCACGATTTTGAAATTATCTCTCTCGGCACGAACAGACCGCACATGGACTTGCCGCAGTTCAAGGAAGCGGCTGCGAGGCTGGAAGCGGTGCAGCAGCAGACAGCGGCAGTAGAGCGGGAGGTTGCTGAGCTGGAACGGCAGCGGGACGCTCTGAAAGGCACTGTGCGGCTCTTAAAGGAGGCTGACAGGGTAAATGCACCCCTGCATGATATTCAGCCGGAAAAGACGCTCACAGGGGCAGTAAAGGGCGTGACGGTGGATCAGGTCGAGCAGCTAAAGAAAATGGCACTGCGCAGCGTGACGGATCGGCACAAGGTACAGGAGCTGACGGAGGAAAACACCCGTCTGCGGTCACAGGTGCCGTCCATGAAGAAGCGGCTGGAAGAAGCGCAGCGGCAGCAGAGGCTTGAACAGGAAAACCGGAGGCTGCGCGATGAAAACTATTATCTGCAATCCGAGCTGCAGGAGGAACGCAGCTTCACCGAGCGTCTGACGGACGGCATCGGTCGGATGCTGGACTTCTTGGAAGAACACTTGCCGGAGCGTCTGCGTCCTCTGCTTGAAAAGGCGAGGGAGCTGCTGCCCGATCCGGAGATTGGACAGCAGCAGGAGCAACAGCAGCACCAGCGAGGAATGGGCGGCATGGAGCTGTAAAAGAAGCCTGTCCGGAGGGCTTGAAAATCTCTTTCGGACAGGCTATAATAACAACTGAAAATAGGGAATTGCTGTATTGATAATCTAAGCCCCCTGTAAGGGTACTCCCAACCTATATTTTTTCTCTCTGAAAGGGAGAAAGTCGGAGGGGAAAAGGGGGGTGAGCGGAGGGGTGTTGGAAGTGTGGTAAACCTCGTTAGAGGTTTTCCAAGCCACTGTGGTAAACCCATCGGGTTTTCCATAGTGGCGGCACTTTCAATGCCCCGCAGCGAGGGGGAAAAGGGGGAGGTGACTTTCTCTTTAAGGCGGCGTAGCCGCCGCTCTTTTGCTCCCCCTTTTCCCCCTTCCCGCCCGCAGGCGATCCCCGCCGCAGCGGATTTTCTTTTTGGTACTTTTTCTTTTGTGAGGTGGTAATATGACCGAGAATTATCGAGGCTGCTACGAGTATTTGAGCGCACAATATCCGGAGGTCGGAGGCTATGAGTTTTATAAAGAGCTGTTTCCGGACAATGAGAACTCCGGAGAACGGCACACGGATTTTTCCCATCCGAACGCTGTGTATCTGTATCGGGACGAACAGAGCGAGGATAAGAAGCTCCGGCGCAGGAAGATGTATAACGACACATGGGAACAGGATTACATGGAGTTTGTCGAGGGGAACAGCCTTACTTTGTGCAGCGGTCTTGCATATCGCAGAAAGGAGAACAGGCTGGAGAACGCCCAGCGGATGTATGCTCTGATCTTCGATCTGGATGGCGTAGGTCTTGCCGAGCTGCGCAACCTCTTTCTGCGCTTTGGCGGCGATCCGGAGCGAGTGCGCCGGTTGCCGATGCCGACTTTCCTTGTTCTGTCGGGGACAGGGCTGCATATCTACTATGTTTTCCAGCAGCCGATTGACCTATACCCGAATATAAAAATTCAGCTTAAAAGTCTGAAATATGACCTCACTTTCCGGCTATGGGAGTATGGCAGCACTTCGCAGGTCAAGGCGATCCAGTATCAATCCATCAATCAGAGCTTCCGCATGGTGGGCAGCATCAATGACAAGCATGGGACGGAGCTGGTCGCTTTCCGTACCGGAGAACGGGTAACGCTGGATTATCTGAACGCCTACGCAAAGCCAGAAAACAGGGTGGATGTCAATAAGCCTTTCAGCCCATCCAAAATGACACGAGCTGAGGCGAGGGAGGCATATCCGGAGTGGTATGAGCGTGTTGTTGTGAGAGGCGAGAAAGGACGCAAGAAGTGGGATATTGCCGGAAAGGTGCATGGTGATGATCCGTATGCGCTCTACCATTGGTGGCTGCGGCAGATCGGAGAGATAAAGGGCGGGCATCGGTATTTCTTTTTGATGTGCCTTGCTATCTATGCTTACAAATGCGGTGTGTCGAAGCAGCAGCTCCGGCAGGATATGAAAGAGGCTTTTGATGATCTGCAGATGGTGAAGCATGAGAACGCATTGACCGAGGAAGATATACGGAGTGCGCTGGAAGCCTACGACAAGGAGTATTACAATTTCACGATTTCCGATATTGAAGCTCTGACCGATGTTCGCATCGAGCGCAACAAGAGGAATGGTAGATCACAGAAAGAGCATTTGAAAAGAGCAAGGGCGGTGCAGGAAGTGGATTATCCTGGCGGCACATGGAGAAGAAAAGGGGCAGAAGAAAAGAAAGCGCAAGTCTATGCGTGGCGGCAGGAGCATCCAGAGGGACGCAAGGCCGATTGTCATAGGGACACCGGACTTGATCCGAAAACGATCCGCAAATGGTGGGACACCGTACCGGAGGGGCATATAACGGTCAAAATACGCCCATCACAGGCTTTGAGCGATCTGTTGGTGGAGGAATTTAAGAAAGGGCTGTAAACGCCCCAGAAACGCCCTACAAGGCGTTTTCGGGGCGGGTAAGGGTTTTTATATTACCCCACCGAAAACGAGGCTTGAAAACCGCGCGAAATAAGGCTTTTTCACCCCCTAAATGTACACGCTGCGGTGTTAGCATATAGAAAGCACTGTTCATAGAAAAGTTGCAAAAAAACATTTGCAATGCACTTGCAAATGTCACGAATATTGAATATAATATTAGTGCAAGCTAAAAATGACGAGGAAAGGAGTGCTATTATGGCTAAAGGAAATATGACGATAAGAATGGAGCCGGAGCTGAAAGCACAGGCGGCAGCTCTCTTTAAGTCCCTCGGAATGGATTTGAGTACGGCAACGGGTATTTTTTATCGACAGGCACTTAGGTGTCATGGACTTCCCTTTGAAGTCAAGGTTGACGAGCCGAATGCTGTTACCTATGCGGCGATGGAGGCGGCAGAAAAGGGAGAGGATATGTATGGTCCGTTTGATAGCGTTGCAGATCTGATGGAGGCGCTGAATGCTTAAGCCGGAGTTTTCGGGGCAGTTCAAACGAGATTACAAGCTTGCGATCAAGAGAGGCTGCGATCCGAAGAAGTTGGAGGAAGTGATCACGCTGTTGTGTAACGAGCAGCCGTTGCCGGAGGCGTATCGAGATCATGCTCTCACTAATTCCAGAAATTATAAGGACATGAGAGAATGTCACATCGAGCCGGACTGGCTGTTGGTCTATAAAGTTGTTCGGCAGACTTTGATTTTGAAATTGATAAGGACGGGATCTCATAGCGATTTGTTTTGAGATTAACTCCGGATGAAAGAGTGGTGATGATATTTGGCGGGTGTAATAACGGAAATTGCAATAGAATGTGGCGTGTCGGAACAGGCAGTTCGTGCATGGTGTAGGCGAAACCATGTTGCGAAAGATGCGAAAGGAAGTTTCGCAATCAGCGAAAGTCAAAAAACCGCCATATATCAGCATTATTTAGGTGTTGAACGAAAGCAAGTTTCGCAACAGGCGAAAGCAAGTTGCGAAACTTGCGAAACCACTTTGATCGCTATGCTGCAGGGAGAATTAGACCGGAAAAGCGAGCAACTTGCTGTAAAGGACAAGCAGATCGAGGAACTGAACGCAAGGTTGGCGGAGGTCAGCTCGGCGTTGGTGACGGCACAGCAGACTGCGGCAGCGGCCCAGGCTCTCCATGCTGGGACAATGCATCAGCAGCTTCTTTCCGGCAAGTCCGGAGCCGATCAGCCGGAGCGTGAGACAGAACCGGTTCAAAAGCGTAGCTGGTTTAGTAGGTTCTTTGGGGACTAAACAGAACGACAAATCGGGAATTTGTAGGGGTGATTAAAATGAAATGTCCGTATTGTGGTGAAGAAATGCAACTTGGTTGTATTCAATGCAGAGATGGTGTCTATTGGAGCGAAAAAGAACGAGTTATTGCGGCCCTCAACATTGGTGGGGGCAAGTCAATCAAACTCAATGAAAAGTCAATCGGTGGACCTTTTGGTGGAGCGTCTGCGGAGGCTTGGCTCTGCGAGAAGTGCAAGAAAATTGTCATTGAGTATTGACAACACAAAGCCCATTTGCTATAATATCGCGAAGAAGAACAGCCATGTTGTTCTAATTTCAGTATCGGAGGTATTCATATGGCAAACTGCAAAAACAGAAACAAGTCTTTTAACGGCGCTTTGGGCACTTTAGGAGGCCTTTTCTAAAATCACTGTTAGAAAGGGCTGAGAAGTTTGCCCTTCCTGCGCGGCAGTCGGGCTTGTTTCACAAAACAACCCACTGATTCGTAAAGGAGAATGTAACTTCATGTTTGCTAAAAATTCAAAGGCATATTCTGTCTACCTGCTGTTCCGATTTGTCTTTTCCCTGGCGGTTTCTATGTCCACAGTGCTTTCCATCGTGTACCACCTGGAGGTGGTGCAGCTGGATGCTTTCCAGCTTGTCCTGGTAGGGACGGTTCTGGAGACCTCCTGCTTTCTGTTCGAGATACCCACCGGTGTGGTGGCGGATTTGTATAGCCGTCGGCGCTCGGTGCTGATTGGAATGTTCCTCTACGGCCTGGGCTTTCTGATGGAGGGTGCGCTACCGTGGTTCGCGCCGGTTCTGCTGGCCCAGGTTGTCTGGGGTTGCGGTGATACCTTCATCACCGGCGCTCTGGAGGCGTGGATTGCCTCGGAGGAAGAGGACAAACCCATAGACAAGGTGTTCCTGCGGGGCAGTCAAATGGGGCAAATCGGCGGCGTTCTGGGCGTGGTGCTGGGCACACTGCTGGGAAACATAAACCTGCAAATGCCTGTCATCTTGGGGGGCAGTTTGTGCTTGTTGTTGGGGCTGGTGTTGGTTCGCATCATGCCAGAAACCAACTTCTCCCCTGCTATTGAGGAACGGCAGGGCTTGCTTAAAGACTTTGTCTGCCTGTTCAAGCTCAACCTGGGCTTTGTGAAAGGCGCACCTGTGTTGCTGGCGCTCTTAGCAATCACACTATGCGGGGGACTTGCCAGTGAAGGCTTTGACCGGCTCTCCACCGCTCATTTTCTGGATGACACGGTAATACCCGTTATCGGGCCGCTGAACAGCGTCACTTGGTTCGGTGTTATCAGTCTTATCGGCAGCGGCTTAGGTATTCTGGCTTCTCAGTTGCTCATCGCCCGCATGGAGAAAAAAGGGACTGTCAGCCGAACCAGTGTGGTCATGTCCACCAGCGCCGGGTATATCCTGTGCCTGGTTCTCTTCGCGGTGGGGCGGAGCTTTTGGTTCATGTTGTTGGTGTTCCTGCTGGCGGGGCTTATGCGCACCATCAAGGAGCCTGTGCTGGCCGCCTGGATGAACGACCATGTGGATGAGAAAATGCGCGCCACAGTCTTTTCCACCAGCGGACAGCTGGACTCTTTCGGGCAGATCATCGGCGGGCCTATTGTGGGGCTGGTAGCCCAGCAGGTGTCCATACCCTGGGGGCTGGTCTGTACCGCTTTCCTGCTGTTGCCCGCGCTGTTCTTAGTGCCGGTGGCGGGAAAGAAGCGGGATTGATATGGCATAGTTAAGTTTACTGACGAGCGGGAGATTACTTCCGCTCGTCTTCATTTAGTAGCGCAAAATTTGAGGACTCTTTATTTCCTTATTCGGTATAGCGGAGGCGGCTGTCAATTCGACATAATTTTCTTGTGATACTTTACCGTACATGAGCATT
>JAZNNW010000136.1:0-36765 GCA_045580485.1 Candidatus Avilachnospira sp.
GAACAACTGAGGTAATGTTATGACCAATACCGAAGCCGCCAGGGTGCTGGCTAATTTAGTAAAACAGCCGATTCGTCTGCCGGATGAAGGTCGTTACATCAACGGTATGGAACGATTGGCTTTAGAAAAAGCAGTTAAGGCACTTCGCAAACTGCAATCGTTAGAAAAGAGGTGACAGTCGATGACGATTTGTCCTATCACGAAAACATGGTGCGATCAGGGAAAGTGCGGTTGGTGGTCTGAATGTCACAATCGCTGCTCCATTCCCGCCATCGCAGAGGGTATCAGAAAGATGGTGAAGAAATGAGCGTACTCTTTCTGATTATTTTCATCGGTCTGCTCAAAGGTGTCGTGGATCCTTCTGAAATAAATGCCGAGTTCTTTTACTACTGGGTTTTATTCGCCATCAGTGATGCGCTCTGGTTCGATCTCCTGTTTGGAAAGAGAATACTTAGTCGTAGCTCCTCCATATCCATAAGCACTTCCAAGGCTCCCATGTGTATATGGCTCGATGCAAACGGGATCCGCAAATCCAAGTGCAGCCATTGCCATTGTGAATTTGATCGTGTGATGGGAGATGACTGTAAATACTGCCCCACCTGTGGTGCAAAATCCGTCAGAAATCTCACTGGTGAATGGAGGATATTCGATGGCAACTAAAGAATGGCTTGCCGATTCCGAAGAGTTATTGATGGAAATCGACAGAATCTATGATCTCCATTACTCCCGATGTAATAATAAAACTGTCCACGATATTTTCAATGCGATTCGCAGAAGGATCAAAAGATATTCACGCTTTCGTACTGATAAAGTGGTGCGATGCATTGATTGTCGTTGGCGTAAAGAACATGGCTTATGCTATATGATTTCCGGTTGCGGTACTCCCGTGGGTACCGGAGATGATTTTTACTGTGCTTACGGAAAGGTGAAGAAATAATGGACGATCTTATTAAACGACTCGACTGTGTACGGTTCCAACCTTTTGACGGAGTCGTAGTCTATCGAGATGAAAACGGAAACGAGGAGACTCTTTGGGATGTCATAACATCTGCCATTGATACTATCGAGTCGCTTGTTTCTGAAAACAATCGATTGAAAACCGAAAGCAAGCGAGAATTAGCTAACCCCCAATGGATTCCCGTGACAGAACGGTTGCCGGAAGAGCACGATAGCATTTTCAACCTATTTCATGGGACACCCCGCTGGGCACAGGGAATGTTTCGTACTCTATCTAACATTGTGCTCGTCGTGATCGTATTTGAGGACGGAAGCAAAGCTGTCAAATTCGCTAATACCGAAGACGGTGAGTGGAACATTAGAAAATACTATCATGCACGAGAAGTTACCCACTGGATGCCTTTACCTGATTCCCCGAAAGAAGGTGCTACGAATGGGCTGTAATACAATTTGCAGAACCTGTGAACATTCCGACCCTTCCCGGGTGAAAGATGGAATGATTCGTTGCATAAAGCGGCACATCTTTGTTTCCCCTACTGGCAGTTGCAGTCTTCACAGTTTCTCGATCATCGACGAAAAACTCAAGGATTTCATCCGGGGTTTCGGAAGAAGCAATGAGAAGAATACTACATCCAGTCGGCACATTGTTTCTCGTAATAATTTCTGCGACCTTCATATTTCTTCCATCCCTGACGAAAAACTCAAAAATTTCGTCCATGAGCTTGAAAGGAGCGAACATGGAAAACAAGATGAATGATTTGGTGAATCGGGAACAAGTTCTTGAGATATGCCGCTGTTTCCCGATTGGAACCTATCGTAATGAACCTGTATATGACGGCAGTCTGTCGGCAGCGATGGACAGAATCTCCGACCTCCCTGCAATCATCCCGAAACTTCGGTGGATCCCAGTGGTAGAGAGATTGCCTGAGGACGATTTACCAAAGGATAGTACCGCCAAACAGATTAAGGTTCTCGTTGCCTATAAGAGAAGAAATTGCTCTTGGGTCATACGGACACAGCTTCGGCAAAAAGGACGATGGTACGGGCGACCTAACGAATGGGATTGGAGTGTATCTGATCCTATCTCCCACTGGTTGCCTTTACCGGAACCTCCCAGCGTGTAGAGGTGTTCAAGATGTGGAGTAATTATATTCCCTTCTATTCTGAGAAGGTAAGACTGGAATTGCTGAAAAAGGCTCCGATAGAAAAACTGATCGAATACCTGTCGTTACCCAGAGAAAGGAATAAACCATGACAAAGGATAAAACCACAAAAGACCTCAAGAAATATTCCAAGGATGATCTTATTTGGATTATCAACCGGATGTCTTCCTTCGGTCAGGGCTGGTATCTGAACGAAGCTCTACGGGAGCTTGAGCACCAGAAAGAGCTTGAGGTAATCCGGGAAGCGGAACGTGTTTCAGCCCTGGCAAGTAAGTATCGGCAGGAATACATCGATCTGTTAATGCCCTATGACGGGAAACCGTGGAGTGAAATTCCCATCGTCACTCTGGAAAAAGCAGAAAAAGCTATGAAAAAAGCTCAGTCTTACGACAAGCAATGGAATAAGCTCATGGGAATTTAGGAGGATTCATCGATGCCGTTTACTACAATCGACCAATATAACCGAGAGCAGTTGATTCGACTTATTCTTTCCACGCCGACTCCTGTCAACATGGGGAGAAGAAACAACAAACACCTCATGTGTGTCACTACCATTGCAGATCATCTGATTGCAAACGGTGTTAGAATACACAATCCTGTCGGGTGTGCATTCTGCATCGGGGCGGAAATGATTGATGGTCATTTCGCTGCTCACGGTCACGCTACTGTAAACCACAAATTCACAGTAATCACAGAAGGAAATGTAAGTTTCTGTCCTAGATGTGGCAGAAGCATTCCCGACTCCTTGAAGGGAGGTGAAAGCAAATGAATGATTTTGGTGAATCCAGAGAGCTTTTCCAGCTCCGCTCCGGTCGGGTGATTCTGGATGAAGATATGTCCGACAAGATGTTCATCATCAAGCAAAATCACCCTGAGAAAGCCGATGATACTACGTCCGGCTTCGAGTGGAGCGAAATGGGTATGGCAAACCTCTTTGCTATGCTCTATGACGAGGAAGCCCGTTACTGCATCGAGCACAAGTGCTGGTACACATACAGCGAGGGTGCGTGGCGGCGTGACGAGGGTGCCATTCTGGTATCTGAGAAAATCAAGGACTTTGTCCGTCTGATGATTCTCTACTGTGGTGAAATCACCGACGACGATCTGCGGAAGAACTACATGACCTTCGTCAATAAGATGGGCGACCGCCGGATGCGTGACCGGATCCTCAAGGATGCTACGGGTGAGCTGCACATCTCCGCTTCCGAGTTCGATGCAAATCCCTATCTTATCAACTGTCTGAATGGTACTTACGATCTGTCCGACTATTCCTTCCGCCCCGCTCGTTGGGATGACTTCCTCACCATGCAGACCGCATTCCGCCACACTGTCAGCCGGGATGTTCGCTGTGAGCGTTGGGAGAAATTCATCGACGAAGTCACCGAGGGCGACAAAGAGAAAGCCGACTTCCTGCAACGTGCCCTGGGCTACTCCATGCTGGGTCTGTCCAATGAGGAATGTATGTTCATCCTCCACGGTAAGACGACCCGCAACGGTAAGAGCACCATGTTGAATACCATCGAAACCATGCTGGGCGACTATGCCCGTGTCGCTCCCGTCGGTATTATCTGCAAGAGTGACCGACTCCGGGATGCAGAAGCAGCTTCCCCGACTCTGGCAGGATTGAAGGGCAAGCGTTTCGTGACCATGTCCGAGAGCAACGAGTACGGCAAGCTGGACGAGGAGCAGATTAAGAAGTTCACTGGTGGTGAGGAAATTACTGCCCGTGCTCTGTATCAGGCAGCGACTACTTATCTGCCCCAGTTTACCCTCTGGCTGTCCTGTAACGATCTGCCCATGGTGACGGACAAATCCATCTTCGCATCTGAGCGTATCAAGGTGGTTGAGTTCAACCGTCATTTCAAGCCGGAGGAGCAGGACATCAATCTGAAAGCTGATCTGACTACCCAGGAAGCCATGAGCGGTATCTTCATGTGGCTGATTCGTGGTTACATCCGGTATCGTGAGCGTGGTCTGACCATGCCCCCGCACATGAAGAAGGTCGTCAAGCAGTATGAGAAGGACAACGATCTGGTGTTGCAGTTTCTGGAAGCCCGTTGTGTCAAGGGTGGTGAGGGTGATGCCATTAAAGCAAAGGATCTCTACGGTAATTTCAAGCTGTGGGCAAAGAGCGAAGGTGCTCCTGTACTCAGTGCCCGGAAGTTCAATTCCGAGATGGAACGTCATCCTGAGTGGCACGACGGTAAACGTCCGAGGGATGGTTATCCCTATTACTGCGGTCTGAAATTGCGTGAGGTTGTGTAATCAAGTGATAAAAGTGAGTCAAATCAGCTTTTTGCAGTAAGTTTTTCCTATAGGGGTCTATATAGAGAAAGTTTCTGTAAAATCCAGAAAACACTCACTTTACTCACTTCACGGAAGGAGGTGAACCGAAAATGAGCAAGAACGACTCTCTGACAGATGTTGGTGAGGAGATTGTCAAACGGAAGGGTAACGGTAAGAACTCTCCTGTGATTGGTAACAACGGGATGATGACTCAGCCGGGTGACAACACCAAGTTTTTGAATGTGAATATCGAGCTGTTGAAGATGCCTAACATCGATCTCAAGGATGTGGAAGCTGTTCAGAAGCGTATCGAGGAATATTTCGTGCTGTATGCAAATGCAGATATGAAACCCACGGTTGCTGGTATGGCAATGGCATTGGGTATCAACCGACGGACATTGTGGGCTATTACACATGATGCACCCACTGGTGGAGCTGGATATAAGACAGCGTTACCCCCTGAGGTAGCCCTCTCCATTAAAAAGGCGTACTTTTTGCTTGAAAATCTGTGGGAATCCTACATGAACTCCGGCAAAATCAACCCCGTGAGCGGTATTTTCCTTGGTAAGAACAACTTCGGCTACCAGGACAAAACCGAGTACGTTGTCACCCCCAACACCCAGCATGACGACTATGACCCGGAGGATATCCGCCGCCGATACCTCACCGACTCTGTCCCGATCAACTCTGACGACTAAGCCGAGCGACTTTTTGAAAAATTCAATCGACTTTGCCGAGCGACTATCAAGCGACTATGAAACCCGCCCTCGATTTTTCGGGGACGGGCTTCGTTTTTGCCACAAAATTGATCGGAAATTTTCCAAAAATCTGCCAGGAACCGAATCAAACACTGTGCCGTGCGTATCATGCCGGATTCTGGCGGTGTTTTTCGGACGTTCCCGGCGTTGTCTGGCGTTTATATTGTTGTCGTGTCGTTCTGTCGCCGCTGTCGTCCGTTTTCGTGTCTGGTAATGCAGATATAGCACCGAAATAAAACCCGCTTAAAAACCCGCTGAGAGCCTTACAGAATAGCCAGGTATGCAATCCCGCCACAATGGGCAGCGGATCCCGGCGGCGGTCTGTTTGTCGTGCCCCTGGCGGGTCTGGGCTGGCGTTTCCCGCTGGCGGTGGTGCTGGGATATCCCCGGCGGGATTCCGGCGGCGTGGGAGCCTGGGAGCGGCGGCAGCGGATCACAAAAAGAAAAACCCCGGAGCGGTAAACGCTCCAGGGCTGGCGGGTTATTTATAGGACGGTTGTCAATTCATTATACAGTTTTTCGGCGGCGGGTTTGTCCAGGCATTTGGAAACGTATTTCCACCCGGCACCCGGTGCACGGGATAACACGGCGTATTTATCGCCCGTCCATGATAGTTTACAGATTTTATACTCCATGGTATAACCTCCGTTATTTGGAAATCTTCAGCAGCTCAAAAAGTACCGCCACGGGAAAAATCAGAATGCAAAACAGTGTCATTTATTCCACCTCCATAATTGAAAAGATTTCAGCATTTCGCAGCATGGACGGGAAATAATAGGCGTGTTGTCCGGTTCTGGTGTTCAGACCTAAATAACCGTTTTCGTTTTTGGTTATGCGGATCACGTCGCCGGGTCTGGTGTGGCTGGTGGTAATGTTGACGATTCCGGTTATACGGTTAAATTTCCGGGGGATTCTGTTTTTCATTTTTTCAGCACCTCCACCAGATCATTAAGGGCAGCGAAACAGGGTTTTGCATTCACAGGTAACACCATGCAAGCGGTGTGGTTTGTGGGATCCTCCCATTTCAAGGCGGGGAAACGGTCTGCTGTTGCTGTCAATACTCCACAATATTCGTTAATTGCTTCAATATAATAATCATTGTAGCACATAGGGCGGTTGTCGTGGAGGGTAACCAGACGGACAAACATTTTCGGATCATTCACGGGATTATATACGAACGGCGTAACGGTTACCGGGTTAATTGCTTCGTACTTCATGAAACAATCGTGTAATGTGGTGGTGCGGTGTCCGGGTTTAATGTCCGGCAGCGTTTCACCGGGGCGACGTATTGCGCCCTGACCATTTTCCAGCGGTATAAACATAGCGGACAACGGGCGGACGGAGCAATTATAAATAAATTCCGGCACCCGTAACAGGGTAAAGCCGTCGGAAATATAATAATTGTCGTCATATCGTTCAATCAAAACATTTTGCTTTTTGTTCTTAATAAACAGATTGCAATGCTTTTTGAAAATGTTATGGTTTGCCATTGTAAAAACCTCCATTATAAATCAAGTGTATTTTTGCGGGTTTTCCCAATAGGGAGTAAAGCAAAACGGGAGTTCGTACCAGGGCACCCCGGCGGGATCCCGGAAAACAGAAAGTAAAGATTTATTTTCTAGGCGGTTAACCAGTGCCACGGCGGCGGGTGTCCGCTTTAAGTATAAATCGCTGTTGTGGTGGTCTATGTCGACGGCGGGTAACGTTGCGACGGCTACGGCGTAAATTTCGCCGGGTGTTATTTTATCGGTTGCCATGGTCAAAACCTCCTTTAATGCTCATAGAATGCGATTTGTTCGCCGGGTCTGAGTTCCCAGCAGCCCACGCCACGACACGCACATTCGGCACAGTTACCGCCGCAGATTTTCCAGTTGTCGGCGGGTTCTTGTCCCTTAAAGATCACATTTGCAACGGGTAAATTATGCGGGTTTTTCATAGGCATTCCAGGCCATGCGGAGAAGATAATTTTCAAGTTTCCGGGCAGCTCCTGAGAATTTAAGCATTCGTTTACCAGATTGTATTTTTTAGTGAATGCTAGAAAAGTTGTACCGGGTAATTCCCTTGCAAGCTGGCACATATTGCGGAAATAATCGGCGTTCACGATATCGCCGGAAACATGGAAACGAAAGTATTTTGTTACCATTGCAGCCGCCTTAACTTGCAACCAATATGCGGCGGGATCCTGGGTTAAAATTTCCAGGTTTCTGTCATAGGCGTTGCGGACGGTTTTACGGATCTTGCAAAGACGGGCGGCATAACACTTTTGTGCACATTTACAGCCGTTTGCACAGGTGACAACGGGCGGTAGTGATACACTAGGAATATAGCCCATTTTCTGATTACCTGGGCTGATAGATATTTTATTAACGGGGCTTTTCATTCTGTTTTTCCTCCTTGACTTGAAACGCCCCGTTTTGTATAATATTGGGGCTGTACTGGTTCGTTGTGGTTCCGGTCTGGCGTTGCCCTGGGAAGTGTTGGCGCACTTCTCAGGGCTTTTCTTTAGTTGATCGTAAATCGGCGGGAATGCGTGGGAATGGTAAATGCAGCGGCGATTTCCGGCAATGCCTTTTTTAATTTGGTGGTGTCCAGGCGGGAGCCGTTGACGGTGGTATACAGGATCTTGTACTGTCCCGCCACTAGCTTTTCAGTGGTGCCCATAGCCGCCTTGATTGTATCGGCTACGGTTTCCATTTCGGCGGTGATTTCTTCCTTGAGTCGCTGCAATTCTTTGTATTGGGTACAAAGGGCGGTTAATTCTGCTGTACTCATTTCGGGATCCTCCTTTTATCGATTACGTTTGACAGGTTGAGCCTTAATACCTAATTCAATAACATTGCTAGAAACAGCATAGATTTTATCGATTTCATAATCGCCAAATGCGTCAATCTGTAAGAGATTGAAACGGTCAAAATCGTTCATCATACCATCCCAACCGATTTTGATTTTGCAGTCGTTGGAAATCACGTTGCACAGTTCTTTAATAGTCATTTGGGGTTGCTCCTTTCGTTGTCCGTTCGGTTATTTCCGATGTACTTGTATTATAGTCGGTTATTTCCGAAATGTCAATAGGTTTTATGTAATTTTTTCGGTTATATCCGATTTATTTTTATAAGGGTATTTCTCTTGAGTTTTTGCACATTCCCGGCGTTGTCCAGGGCAACGGTAGCGGCACCGGATCCCGCCGGAGCTGGCACGGGCAGCGGATCACAGCGGCGGGCACCCCTGGGGGATATGGGCGGCAGGGCTGGCGGCGGGTAAGTGCCCCAAATATTCTCAAAAAATAAAAAGATTAAATTTCGGAAATATCTTGACATTCGGATATATCTTTGCTACAATACCCATAGAAACTTACTGAGGTGATTTCAATGAAAATGAAAGCAAAAATTGCTGTCCGTGAGATTATGAAAAATCAGGGTATTGGAGTCAACGCTCTTACCGCTCTGTTACAGGAAAACGTTGAGGGAGAATCTTTTTCTTCCAGAAAAATCAGTGAACGTTTGTCCCAAGACAACATGAGTATCAAGGTGCTGAACCAGATGCTTAAAGTGCTTAGATACAAAATCGTCTTACTTCCCTTCGATGCGAAAATACCCGCCAATGGTTATGAGATCGAGTAATCAGTGAGTGAAGTGAGTAAAAACGGCTTTTTACAGTAAAGTCCTCTATATAGCTCCCCATTAGGAAAAAGTTTCTGCAAAAACGAAAGAACACTCACTTCATCTACTAAACCAACACACGAGGAGGAAAACAAATGAATCAGTTAGCTCTTAATTTCACATTCGCAGATATCCAAATCAGAACCATCTCGACTGCTCCCGACGTTATTTGGTTTGTATTGAAGGATGTTTGTGATGCACTCGGTCACACCAATAGCAGAATGGTATTCAAAAGGTTGGATGATGACGAAAAGGGTGTAACTCAGATTTACACCCTTGGTGGTGTCCAGGAAATGCAAGTCGTGAACGAACCTGGTCTTTACAATGTCATTCTTCGGTCTGATTCCGAAAAAGCCAAGCCCTTCCGTCGATGGGTCACTCACGATGTGCTCCCCGCAATCCGCAAACAGGGTTATTACTCTCTGTTCTCTGACGAGGAAACCCTTGAAATCATCACTCGGAAGATCGCTCTCGGGCTGGAAACTCCGAGCAATCTTCCCATGATGAAACGCCCGTCTTTCGCTGACAAGTTGAATAAGCAGACGTTGAAGCAGGATGCCCTTGAGGTCATTCGTGCCAAACGGTATGAGCAGATTCGGCAGCTTTGGATTTCTGACTTCTACACGGCAGAAACCAGTGATTTCACCCGCAAGTTGCAAGACATTTGCCGGGGCGATCCCACTCTGTACCACAAATACTTCGATGAATACTGCAAGCAGAAAGACCCTAAGTTCAACGGCATTGTGACAATTTGAGGGGTAGATTTTACCTACCCCAGATACCTTCAAATGGAGGTCAATATGATTTATGGATATGCTCGTGTGAGTAGCAAGGGTCAGGACTTATATGGTAATGGTCTTGACGTTCAAGAGAATGAGCTTCGTACTGCCGGAGCAGAGAAAATTTTGCGTGAAAGTTTCACCGGCACAAAGAAAAATCGTCCTGTGTTGGACAAGCTAATGGGCATTGTCAGCGAGGGTGACACTGTTGTCGTGACTAAACTAGATCGTATTGCTCGTAGCACTGTGGACGGCTTAGTTATTATCGATGAATTTCTTGCTAAAGGTGTGAATCTTCACATTCTTAACATGGCAAAATTCGACAACACACCGTCTGGTAAACTGATGCGAACCGTGTTTTTCGCTTTTGCCGAGTTCGAGCGTGATATGATCGTAGAGCGCACCTCCGCCGGAAAGGCTGCTGCGAAAGCACAGGATCCCGATTGGAGAGAAGGTCGACGAAGGAAGGAGATTCCTGATTTCCAAATTTTTCTCCAAAAACAAAAAGACGGTGAATTGACCGTCGATGAATGCTGTGCTATATTAGGCATAAGTCGAAGAACATGGTACAATCGTACTAGAGAGGTAAGCGTATGAAACGAATTATTGCCATAACCCTATGCTTGTTGTTTTTGGTCGGTTGCGGTACAAGTGACTCCGTATCGGAATTACCAGAAGCTACAGAAGCTACAGAGCGTGCCACTGAGGTCAGTTCTGAGGTAACCTATCCCGAACTTCCTGATGTGAACTCTACTATTGGTGAGATGTTTATGGAAATAGGGTACACCGTAGACCATGCAACCGAGATGCAGTATATTCTCAACACAGTAGGAATCAACAGTATTGAGATATATTTCGCAACTGGTGAAGCTGAAACAGGACTAAATGCCATGTCGTGTTATGCGAACGGCTCTACCGACGATTCCAGTCGTTTTACAATCACTACTGATAACGGCGTAGTATTTTATGTTGGCTATTTAGGTGAGGATCTTTACGACCCGGAACAGGGTGGATTCTTGAAGAAATATTCCGAGGTTCATGTTCCCGAAACTGAAGTCGATTTAGATACATTCACCACGCTTCAATATTTGGCTGAAGTTGAAGTGGAGAGTTGCCTTTCACATCCTTCATCTGCTGATTTCCATACTTTTTCTTGGAGAGTCGGACGTAGTGACGATAATTATAAGATTATAGGTAAGGTTTCAGCAAAAAACTCGTTCGGTGTGGAGAGCGAAATGAACTTTGGCGTTTGGTTCACAAGGATAAATGATTCTTTCTCAGTAATCGGCGTTGAGATCGACGGAGAACGAGTCAAATAATTCAATATTCTTTATAATAATGTAGCGCATGATTGCGAGGGAGAAATCCCAACCGATCATGCGCTTTTTCTTTTTGGAGGTATTATGACACAGACAGTTTCTATTATGGGAGCAGAATATAAGGTCATCATCGGAGTTTCTCCTGAGGAAGATAAAGCTCTGGACGGACGGTACGGATATTGTCAGCCTACATCCCGGTTGATCGTCATCGCTGACATGGATAAGATTCCTTCCTGGGATGGGGAGAGTGAAGCGGATAAGAAAGCTGCCGTTACCGTTACGTTACGGCACGAAGTGCTTCATGCGTTCCTTTATGAGTCCGGTTTGTGGGGGTCTTCTCTCGATGTTCCCGCATGGGCTATGAACGAGGAAATGATTGACTGGTATGCCATTCAGTACCCGAAGATTGCCGAGGTATACGGACAGCTCGGATGTGACGGAGGATAAGCCATGGAGAGATTGTTGCAAGCGATTGAATCTCAAATCCGTCATGGATGTTCCGTACGGGTTTTCGAGGATCAGTACCACGCCTGTCTGGAAACATTGAAAACCGACGTTCCTCTGGCAGTCAAATATCTGAAACGGCTGTCAGACCTTATTGAGCTGTCCATGGTCAGTTTCAAATGGGGTGTGAATGATATCCGGGAAATCTACGGATTACATAAGAAGGTCTGTCTGGCTGCGGCTCCCCATCTTTTCGAGCTGTATTTGCTCTATGTGGAATGGGATCGTGAGCCGGAGAAGAAATTCTATGTACCCCGGCGTTCCGTCTTAAAAGAAGTCGTGGATGCCATGCAGGATTTGATCGATGACAAGCTGGACTTGCTGACGATCTCTATGCCACCCGGCTCCGGTAAATCCACTCTGGGAATTTTCTTCCTATCCTGGGTTATGGGTAAATTCCCGGATAAGCCGAATCTGGCATCTGCTCACTCTGGTATTCTGACCCGCTCTTTCTTCGACGGTGTGTTGGAAGTCATCACGGATCCCGAATATCTCTGGGCAGATGTATTCCCCGGTCATGCACTACATTCTACCAACACCAAGGAAGAAACCATCGATCTCGTGAAAAAGCATCGTTTCAGCACACTGACCTGTCGTGCTATCAACGCATCTCTGACGGGTGCTACTCGTTGTGAAATGATTCTTTACGCTGACGACCTTGTGTCCGGCATTGAGGAAGCTATGAGTAAAGACCGTCTGGATAAGCTGTGGATCGGCTACACCAACGACCTCAAGTCCCGTAAAAAGCTGGGTGCAAAGGAAATTCACATCGCCACCCGTTGGTCTGTTCACGATGTTATCGGTCGCCTTGAGGAGCAGTATGGTGATGACCCCCGGTCGAAATTCATCGTTGTCCCTGCTCTCAACGAGAACGGCGAAAGTAATTTCAATTATGCCTACGGTGTCGGTTTCGATACGAAGTATTTCGAGGATATGGCAGCGAATCTGGATGAAGCCAGCTTCAAGGCTTTGTACATGAACGAGCCTATTGAGCGTGAAGGTCTGGTGTACGATTCCGACGAGCTGCGGCGATATTTCGAGTTGCCTGATCGTGAACCAGATGTCATCCTGGGCATCTGTGACACCAAAGACAAGGGTACTGACTACGCCGTGCTTCCGGTCGCTTATGTTTATGGGCAGGATTACTATATAGAAGACTGCGTGTGTGATAACGGTTTGCCGGACGTTGTTGATGTCAGACTCGTGGATATTCTATTCCGCCACAAAGTCAAGCAGTGCCGTTTCGAGAGTAACAGTGCTGGCGGTCGAGTGGCACAGAAAGTCCAGCAACAGCTAAAAGCCCGTGGCGGCATCACCCATATCACGACGAAGTTTACGAGGTCTAATAAAGAAACGAAAATCATCGTCAACAGCGCATGGGTCAAAGAGCATTGTCTTTTCAAGGATCCCAGTCTGTACAAGCGTAACAGTGAGTACGGAAAAATGGTCAGTATGCTTTGCTCCTACACCATGTCCGGTAAGAACAAGCACGATGACGTACCCGATGCTTTCGGTATGCTGGCGGACTACATTCAGAGTCTGACCAACACAGAGGTGAAAGTCGTAAAAAGACCGTTCTGACACAACATATTGTAGATATTCCTCTTGACAAACACAATATATAGTGTTATAATGATAAGTGTAAAATTAGATAACGCATTTTTAACAGCGCATGATTGCGAGGGTTTCGACCCACCAGTCATGCGCTGTTTTTCGTTTTTACAGAAAGGAGGTAATTGAAATGAGCGTGGAAAACAAGACTGACAAGCCTATTGAACTTTTCGGTCGTAGAGAAATCACCACCCCGGTGGATAAGATCACCCGACGGAATCTGGTTCAAGTGCTGGCAAAAGCTGTGTCCATTCACACGGAAAATTCCGCCGAGATTGATTACCTCTACTGGTACGAACGTGGTAAGCAGCCTATTCTGAGCCGTACTAAAGAAGTCAGACCTGAGATCAACAATAGAATTGTTGAGAATCACGCTGCTGAGATCACTCAGTTTACGTCTGCGTATTTCCTGGGTGAACCTGTCACTTATGTCCGGCGTGGCGGCCGTAAGGAAGCATCTGATGCAGTCGGTCGTTTGAATGACATGATGTTCTTCGAGAAGAAAGCAAGTCACGATAAGCGTTTGGCTACTTGGATGTCTTTGTGTGGTCATGGCTATCGTATGGTTCTTCCCGATAAGAATTATGAATCCGGTTCTGATGAAGCTCCCTTCACGCTGGATATCCCGGATCCCCGCCACACGTTCGTCGTGTATCACTCTGGTTTCGGTCATGCCCGTGTGATGGGTGTGAGAGAAGTATTCCGATATGAGGATGAAAAACTCAAAACCTTGTATTGCGGTTATACCAAGACTCACTATTTCGAGGTCATGGACGATAAGATCCTGACCTGGAAGACTCACACTCTGTATGACATTCCGATTTACGAATATCGGCTGAATATGTTCCGCTTGGGTTCTTTTGAACCCGCAGTCCCTCTGCTGAATGCGATCAACACCATGGCTTCCAACCGTGTAGACGGTGTGGAACAGTTTGTTCAGAGCTTCTTGAAATTCATTAACTGTGAAGTCGATGAAGAAAAGCTCACCAAGCTGAAACAGTTGGGTGCAATCGTCATTAAGTCGATGGACGGTGTGAATGCCGATGTTGGTATCGTTTCCCAGGAGCTTAATCAGACACAGACTCAGACCCTGGTTGATTATATGTACGAACAGGTGCTTATCATCTGCGGTATGCCCTCCACCACAAAGGGCGGTGCTTCCACTTCCGACACGGGTCAGGCAGTATTCCTGCGTGACGGTTGGAGTCAGTGTGAAGCACGAGCCAAGGACACCGAAGGTCTGTTCGAGGAATCCGAGCGTGAGTTCCTGCGGTTGGTTCTGCGAATCGCCCGTGATAAGAGCGATCTGGATTTGAAGCTCTCCGAGGTGGAATGCAAATTCACTCGTAGACAGCATGACAATCTGCTCACCAAGACTCAGGCTCTGCGGAATATGCTGGAATCCGGTCTGGCACCTGATGTGGCAATCGCCACGAGTGGTCTGTTCAATGATCCTATGGACGTTGCACAGCAGTCCGCTGAATATCTGAAAAAGTGGACATACCGTGAACCTGTTACGGTCAAAACGGAGGATCCCTCTGTGGATAATCCGACGGAATAGACGGTGGTAGAGAAACCACTCTAAATAATTCGCAAGTCGCTAGAGAAAGCGTATCTAAATTTCGCAAAAAGAGTAGCGGAGAGAACCGCTCTGACCAAACGCAAGGAGGTATCTATCATGGCTTTCGATTGGACGAAAGTTGAGGGTTATAGAGAAGATATGAGCGATGCCGAGAAGATCGCACTGCTTGCTAACTTCGATATGCCCGACTACGGTGCTCTCAAGTTGCAGTTCGATAAGACTTCCAGCGAACTGGCTGGTGTCAAAAAGCAGCTCCGTGAGAAGCAGACCGAGGAAGAACGCAAGGAAGCTGAACGGCTTGCCGCCGATGAAGCTACCAAGACCGAGCTGGAAACCCTGCGTAGGGAGAAAGCTCTCAATTCTCATAAGGCAACCTACCTGGGTATGGGTTATTCCGAAGCCCTGGCTCAGAAAGCTGCCGAAGCTATGGTTGATGGCAAGATGGACGAGCTGTTCGCCGTCATGCGTGAGCATAGCACCAATGCGGAGAAGGAACTGAGAAAGAAGATTCTCGATGAAACTCCTGCACCTCCCCCCGGCGAACCCGGCGGTGAGAAAACTGCTGGTGAAAAGCTGGCACAGAAGATTGCCAAGGAATCTACTGAGTCTGCCAAGTCCAGCAACGATATCCTGTCCAAATACATCTAATAGGAGGAAAAGAAAATGGCTCTGGCTAATATGTCCTTTTCTCAGCGTGTAGTTGAAAACTCCGTTGAGATTCTGTTCAACAGCGAGTATGTGGGTCGTGCTCTGACTCTGGACTCCGCTGCTTTCACCGATGGTGTTTGCAAGGCTGGTACTCCCATTGCCGCCAACGGCACCGTCGCAAACGATGCAACCGCAGTCGGTATTCTGCTGGTTGACGTACATGAGGAACGTCCTCAGGGCACCGTTGTTATCGGTGGCTACATTCATACCGCTCGTGCTGCAAAGCACTCCGGCGTTACCGTTGCAGAAGCTGCACGGGCTGCGCTCAAGAACGTCGTGTTCTGCTAATTCTGTAAGGAGGTTTAACCTATGCGTATCACTGAGATTTTTAGTGCAAAGGCGGTTGCTTCCCATTGGACTGAAACCGCTTCCAACCGTATTCCCTATCTGGGTCTGGGTTTCTTCCCCGAAAAGAAGAAGATGGGTCTGGATCTGAAATGGATTCGTGGTCATAAGGGTCTGCCTGTTTCCCTGGCTCCCTCCAACTTCGATGCCAAGTCCACCCTGCGTTCCCGTGAGGGCTTCAAGTTCACCGAAACCGAGATGGCTTTCTTCCGTGAGTCCATGCTGGTCAAGGAAGCTGACGAGCAGGAGATCATGCGTGTGAAGGATGCCAACGATCCTTACGCTGCCGATGTGATTTCCCGGATTTTCGATGACACCAACACCCTGCTGGCTGGTGCCGAGGTCGTGGCAGAGCGTATGCGTATGCAGCTCCTGTGCCCCGAAGACGGCTCCCCCAAGATTCACATCGCTGCCAATGGCGTTAATTACGCCTACAATTACGACGTAGACGGCACCTACAAGGAGAAGAACTTCCTGGAGCTGGCTACCGATGCCGACAAGTGGTCTGACCACGAGAACTCCGATCCCATGGCTGATATCACTGCTGGTCAGGATGCCGTGGAAGCCGAAACTGGTGTTCGTCCTTCCATCGCTCTTATGAGCCGTGCAACCTTTAACCACATCAAGGCAAACGCCAAGGTTCGTGCCGCTATCCTGGCTCAGAACGCAACTGCCAACGTCCTGATGAACGATGCTCGTGTTAAGGAGCTGTTCAAGACCGAGCTGGGTGTGACCATCGCTGTTTACACCAAGCAGTATCTGGACGAGGAGGGCGTTGCCCACAAGTTCTATCTGGATGGTTTCTGCACCCTGCTGCCCGAAGGTGCCCTGGGTAACACCTGGCGTGGTGTCACTCCTGAGGAGCGTGCCCTGCTGGGCAACGACAAGGCTGATGTTTCCGTCGTTTCCAACGGCGTTGCCATCACCGTCACCGTGACCACCGACCCCGTGAACACCAAGACCACCGTGTCTGAGATCGTGCTGCCCTCCTTCGAGCGCATGGCTGAAACCTACGTCATTAAGGCTTACTAATGGCGTATGTGAAGTTTCCGCATTCCGTCAAGTTCAATGGTAAGTATTATGCACCTAATACTTCCATTAAGGTTGACGATGCAGCGGAGCACGTTGAACGTGGTGCTGCGGAAACAGCTAACCGGACAGGGAAGAAGAAAAGAAAATCTTCTTCCCGTCCTAAAGCCGATTCCAAGTCTTCTAAAGACTAATCCGAAGGAGGTAGACCGTTATGAATACTGACGAAAAGCTCAAGATGGTGAAAACCTTGCTTGATATCGCAGAATCTGACACCAGCGAAGATTCTTTCATTAAGGTCTACCTTACCGCTGCTGAAAAAGAGATTATCTCGTGGAGATATTCTCTCAGCTCTAAGACAGTCGATACTGTCCCGGCTGAATATGAGATGACTCAGATTTTCGCTGCCATCGCTGGTTATTCGCAGAGTGGTGCGGAAGGTCAGACATCTCATTCCGAAAATTCCATTTCGAGAACGTTTTCTTATCCCGATATGCTCCATTACATTCGCAAAAATGTCATTCCGTTCTGCGGTCTTATTTGAGGTGATTCAAATGAGATGTTTGAACAGGAATAAGCGAGAGTTCTGGTACGCCTTGTATGAAGGACGTGTTCCTCTGAAAAACGAGGATGGGAAATTTACGGGTGAATATGGCAACAGGTATTCCAATCCCATTGCACATAAAGCGAATATTTCCGCTGCCCGTGGTGAAACCGTCACCCGTCAATTCGGTGAGGATGAATCCTACGACAAGGTTATTGTCGATGACGATGTGAATCTTCCCATCGACGAGCATTCCGTTCTGTGGATCGACACCGTACCTTCGTTAAACGAGGACGGCAGTCTGGTTCTCAACGAAAACGGTGATGCTGTTACACCTTATGACTATGAGGTGAAAAAGGTTGCCACCAGCCTTAATTCCACTCTCATTGCTGTTCAGAAGGTGGATGTCGATGGGTAAAAAGGTTATTTCCTTCGAGTTATCGACACGAAGTATCAATCAGGCTATCAAACAGCTTGAGGAGTATGAACGGGAGATTCTTCGTAAGTGCGATCTCTTGCGAGATCGTGTGGCGGAGGAGCTTCGTAAAGAAGCGAGCAATGGTTTTTCCGGTGCCATCGTGGATGATTTAGTCCTTGGTGGCGGTCGCAAAGCAGATGTCAATGTGTCTGTTGATAACCGAGGAAGTATCACGGTTGTCATTGCCGAAGGTGAGGATGCCATTTGGTGTGAATTTGGTGCTGGTGTATACCACAACGGTTCCGCCGGATCCTCCCCACATCCCAAAGGTGCGGAATTGAATTTCTTAATCGGCGGGTATGGAAAAGGTAAAGGTAAACGAAAAGCCTGGGCTTTTTACGATGACGGCGATTTGAGTATCACACGAGGTACTCCGGCAGCAATGCCTATGTATAACGCTGTGAAAAAAGTTTCCGAAAGAATCGTTGAAATCGCAAAAGAGGTGTTCGCATGATCGATATCGAAGCCGATGTCTATGACATTGTGTATCAAAGAGCGGTACAGAAATACCCGCATTTATTTATGACTGGTGAATACGTTAAGTCCCCTCCCTCTTTCCCCTGCGCTTCACTGGTGGAATCGGATAATGCGGCTTATCTGAGAACCCAGTCGTCTGATTCCGTAGAGAATCATGCCGAGGTCATGTTCGAGTTGAGTGTTTACTCGAATAAAACCGAAGGTAGAAAAGCTGAATGTCGAGAGATCATGGCGTTTTTGGATGGAATCATGGGTAATCTGGGTTTCACCCGGACAATGATGAATCCGGTTCCCAATCTGAATGATGCCACGATTTACCGAATGGTTGCTCGATACAAGGCAGTCGTTTCTAACGACAAGAAAATTTACAGGAGGTAAAAGAAAATGGCAATTTCTACTTACAAGGTCTTTCTGATGATTAAGAAAGATGCTGCTTATGAAAAGCTGGTTGACATCAAGGACTTCCCCGATCTGGGCGGCGAGCCTGAGATGCTGGAAACCACCACTCTGTCTGACAAGATGCAGACCTACATCCCCGGTATTCAGAACCTGGATGCCCTGGCATTTACTGCCAACTACACCAAGGAAAAGTTCACCGAACTGAAGGGTATGGAAGGTGCCGAGCACGATTACTCTGTGTGGTTCGGCGGCACTGAGGAAAATGGCGTGGTTACTCCCACCGGCTCTGACGGCAAGTTTGACTTCAAGGGTCAGCATTCCGTTTACGCTGTGGGTGCTGGTGTCAATGAGGTTGTTGATATGAACATCACCATCGCACCTTCCACCCCCATCACCATGGCTGAGTAAGCCAAACAATTATAGGAGGACAGAACAATGAGCAAGCAGTTGATTTTTTCCGTTGAGGGTAAGGAATACACCCTCGAATTTACTCGCAGAACCGTACAGGAAATGGAGAGAAAGGGCTTCATCGCATCCGATATCACGGACAAGCCCATGACCACCCTTCCCGCACTGTTCGCTGGCGCATTCCTGGCTAACCACAGATTCGTGAAGCCGGAAGTCATCGAAAATATCTATAACAAACTTACCAAGAAGCAGGAGCTGATCGGCAAGCTGGCAGAAATGTACAACGAACCCATCCTGGCTCTTGTTGAAGAACCCGCAGAAGACAAGGGAAACGTAGACTGGACAGCGACTTGGTAAGTGACTCGCTGTCCTCCACTGAGGGGAGTGGTGGTGTTACTACCACTGCTCCCCTCAAAACTTACGCAGAGAAGTTCACTGAGCTTTTTCCGTATTATCTGTCCCTCGGAATGACCGAAGAACAGTATTGGGATCGTGATTGCCAGTTGGTCGTTGCGTATCGCAAAGCGGAAGAAATCAGAGTAAATCGTAGAAATCAAGAGATGTGGTTGCAGGGCGCATATTTTTATGATGCCTTGACTCGTGTATCTCCCCTTCTCCATGCTTTTGCCAAAAAAGGTACTAAGCCCGTTCCTTATCTTGGTGAAGCCTACGCTCTTACAGAGAAACAGGTGGAGTTCAAAGAGGAGGAAAAGGCTAAGAAGATCCATGACAAGGGCAAGACTCTTATGGAAGGATTTATGCTACGACATAACAAAAAGTTTGAAGGGAAGTGAGAAATATGTCTACGACGATTGAATCGTTGGAACTTGAAGTTCAGTCTAAAGCTGGTTCTGCTGTTGACGGTCTTGAAAAACTCCGTGAAACACTCACCACTTTGAAAACTGCCACTTCCGGTGGTGCTGGACTTGGTTCTGTGAAAAGACAGCTCACCTCGCTGAATACTGCTCTCGATACCATGAGCGAGAGTAACATCTCTAAATTGAGCAATCTCGCTCTCGGTCTGAAAGCATTTGACGGGGTCGGTAATATCAAGCTCTCTTCTTCTGTCGCTTCTCAGATTGGAAAGATTGGTGAAGCTACCAAAAATCTGAATGGTACAGATTTTAAGGTGTTAGGCGATCTCGCTACTTCATTAACTCCTCTATCTTCTATTGGTAAGTCTAACTTAAACAGTTTCATTTCGCAGTTAAAGAGAATGCCAGAAGCTCTTTCTGCGATGAAGGATAGTGACATTGAGTCAGTCACTATTAAAGTGCAGCAGTTATCAACCGCCCTGGCTCCACTGGCAACACAAATGACTGCAATTTCCACGGGATTTACTGCACTTCCGAAAGATATCAAGAAAACCATTGCTGGTTTGAGTACATTGACCTCTCAAACAAATCGAACTGCCGCTGGTTATGGTAGGTTGGCTGTTCGAGCTGCAACGGCTTACGGTGTCATTAGAACTGGATCCAGAATTATTGCATCCTGGATCAATTCTTCCAACGAATACGTTGAGAATTTGAATTTATTTACGGTATCTATGGGCGAGTATGCCGAACAAGCCCAGGCTTTTGCCGAAAAGGTTTCCGGTATCATGGGTATTGATCCCGGTGAATGGATGCGTAATCAGGGTATCTTTATGACCTTGGCTACGGGTTTCGGCGTGGTCAATGATCGTGCCTACACCATGAGTCAGAACCTGACCCAGTTGGGTTATGACCTTTCTTCTTTCTTTAATATCAGTTATGAGGATGCAATGCAGAAGTTGCAGTCTGGTATCTCTGGCGAACTCGAACCGCTTCGTCGTTTGGGTTATGACCTGTCTGCCGCAAGATTGCAGGAAGAAGCGCACGCACTCGGTATTATGAAGAAGGTAAGCGCAATGACTCAGGCTGAGAAAGCCGAATTGCGTTATTATGCCATTATGAATCAGGTCACTGCTGTGCAGGGTGATATGGCTCGTACATTGTCTGCCCCGGCTAACCAGATGCGTGTCCTGCAAGCCGCCGTAACTCAGGCTGCTCGTGCCCTGGGTAATATTTTCATTCCCGCTCTGAATGCTGTTCTTCCTTACGCCATTGCGTTGGCGAATGTCATTCGTATGGTTGCAAATGCAATCGCAAGTCTGTTCGGCTTCGCCCTTCCCACCGTAGATTATAGCGGGATTAGTGCCGCCGCTGGCGGTGTTGCGGATGCCACGGATGCCATTGACGATAATCTGGGCGGTGCTGGTAAAAAGGCAAAGGAATTGAAAAATGCACTTCTGGGAATCGATGAATTGAACATCATCAGTCCTCCCGAAGACCTCGGCGGAGGTGGTGGATCCGGTATCGGCAGCGGAGGTGGCGGAGGTTTCGATTTCGAGCTTCCTACTTACGATTTCATCGGTGATGCCATCAATCAGAAGGTTGAGGATCTCACAGAGAAAATCAAGGAATTACTTCCCATCGTGACTGCCATTGGAACAGCTTTTGCTGCATGGAAAATCGCAAAGAGTTTGCTCGATTTTATCGATAAACTCACAAGCCTAAAGGGGTTTGCTGAAGGTTTTGCTAAAGGTTTTGGCTCACTCGGTATTCTTACCCTTCTTTCCGATATTTCTGAATTTGCAAAGTATTTCGAAGACTTTATGGAGAATGGGGCTTCCTTCCAGAATGTCGCCGGAATGCTCAGTGAATTTGTCGGTATGATCGGTGATTCGCTTATCCTGTTGGGATCGTATGAATGGGGTGGCGCATTAAAGGTCATCCAAGGCATCGGTGAAATCTGTATTGCAATCAAGGATATTTCCGAAAACGGTGTAGATTGGGACAATGCCACCACTGCGATCAGGGGGCTTACCAATGTTGCCATCGGTATCGGTGTGTTTACAGGAGAACTCAAGGTAGCTGCCTGGGGTGTTGCAATCCAGGGTTTTAACACCGTTATCGAGGAAATCGCCACAAACTGGGAAGCTATCAAGAAGGGCGATTGGAGCGGTGTTGACAAAGTTGCACTTGCCGTTGGTGCTATTGAAGCACTCGGAGGTTTGGTTGTCGCACTCGATGTATTTTCCAAGTTGAAAGGTATTCCCAATATCGGCAAACATAAAGAAACCATTGAAACTGTGACAAATGCAACGGGTGATTTAAGTACCACGGTAGGTACCAAGCTCTCTCCCAATCTTACATCCCTCGCTAAGAATCTCGGATTCGGATTACTCATTGTCGTGGAAGTAACGGCGGCTGCGCTGTTAATTACGGGAGCAATCATTCTTCTCGGTAAAGCATTGGAACAGGTCGGTTTGGCTTGGAGTCCTGTAATCGAGAATGGTGGCACAGTTGCTGCTGGAATGGGCATCGGTATCGGCGTTTTAGCTGGTATTGGTGCTGTGACCGCATTACTGGGATCCGCAGGAACTACGCTCGTCGTGAACATGACCCTGGGTATTGCAATCCTCGCTGAGATTGGTGTAGCAGCGGCTTTGTTCATTGCTGAAATCTGGTTGGTTGGTAAGGGACTCGATGAAATCGGGAAAGCATGGAAACCCGTTCTCAAGAACGGTGATACCGTTGCTTCCGGTATTACTCTCGGTACGGCTTTGTTGGTAGGTGTCGGTGTTGCGACAGCCGCTCTCGGTGCCGCAACAGTTGCTTCCGCCGGAACCCTGCCTTTGGCGATTGGTCTTGGCACAGCACTTCTCGTTGAATTGGCCGCAGCATTCATCCTATTTACCGAGAGTCTGGTAGAAGTCGCAGATGAACTTACTTACAACTTGTCCCCCTCTCTAAAAAATCTGAACGAGAAACTCCCTGGTATTTCCACTAACATGGGTAATTTCGTAGATTTTATGACAGAGTTTGCGGATCATGTCGTTGCGTACAGTAAGGTGTCTGCAATTTCCTCTCTGAGTGCTACCGTCAGCACTGTTATCAGTTGGTTTACCGAGGATCCCATCGGAAAACTGGCAAAGGATGTTGATAATATTTCTCAGCAGACCTCCGGTTTGAACGACAAACTGAGAGCTGCAAATACAGAACTCCAAACCGCAATCACGTTGCTGAAACGGTATCAGACGTTCCTCTCCGAAATTGAAGGTCTGACTAACTGTAATGTGGAGCTGTCTTCCGGTATGTTTGTCAACATGAATGAGGTTGGTCAGAAGCTCATTACTGGTTTCGTGGCTGGTATTCGTTCCCGCTCTGCTGAGTTCACTGCCGTTGCCAGGGAAATCGTAAACGGTTTTACAACCAGTCTTACGGCAGCATCCGAAGGTAGTCGTTCCAGCATGATTACCTGGGCAACCAATTTGAAACGGTGGTTCACGGAAAATGCCTATGGTGCTGTCAACCGCAACACTTTCCAGACCTACGGTAAGGAAGTAGTCGGCGGTTTCGGTACGGGTGTTACCAATTCTTATCCCAGTTCCAAGTCCAGCATGACAAGCTGGGCAAGCAGTGTGAAATCGTGGTTCACGGAAATTGCATCTTACAGCACCTTCTATTATATCGCAAGAGATGTAGTAGATGGTTTTAACAACGGTATCTACTATTTCTACGATACTACGCTCCCGTATATGCGTAGGTGGGCAAGCGAAGCAAAAGCAGCTTACAAGCGTGAGTTGGATTCCAATTCCCCGTCCATGGAGTTCTGGCGTATCGCTAGAGATACTGTCCTCGGTTATAACCTGGGTATCGTTGACAACGGTGATAGTACCCAGAAAGTCGTGACCAACTGGGCAAAATCTTTCACCGGGATTACTCCCACTATGAGTTTCGCTGTCGATACCTCTGCTCTGAAATATTACAATTCCGATTCTTTCGCAAAATCGATTTCTGCAAACGTTACCTCCAACAGTAATGTTTCCGCAGTCGGTTTCAAGGAAGCCATGGAGGAGTTCTATAAGGAGTATGTCGAACCTACTGTCACTCAGATGGCAGAGGATATGCGTAGACAGGCAGATAAAAAGGAACAGACGGTTGTTCAGATCGGCAATCGTACCGTTTCCGATGTTGTCACCAGACAGCAGAACGCAAACGGTTACTCTTTTGTGACTGGATAAGGAGGGGTCAAGAATGTCTTATTTGATTATCAATGGATATGAATTGCCCCCTCCCAAGCGGGGCGTTCGTCCTATCGTAACCACTGTTGTGGATGCTGGCAGAAATGCCAATGGCGCAGTCGTGGGTCAGAAGGTCGGTCGAGATCAGTATAAACTGGACGGTCTGGAATGGCCTTGGCTCCCTGCGGCGGAGTGGAGTCGCATTCTTACAATTCTGGATAATTTCTTTGTGTACGTTACATTCCCGAATCCTGTTACGAATGCCAGGGTAACAGTCAAAATGTACCCCGGTGATCGTAGTGCAGAACCCTATTGGGTGGATGGTGACGGGAACCCCACGTTTTACAGAAATTGCAAATTTAATCTTATCGATACTGGCGAGTAAAGGAGGGGTTTCATGCAGAAAGTATCAAAAGCATATCGGGACAGCATGAAATCCTCTCTCCGGGAGAGAGCATACATTATGCTCTCTTTCGGCTTGGTCAATCAGGAAGCCCAGGCAAACGCAAAGATTGATAAAGGTGATTTCGCATATTTCTCTAATTTTGAGAATGTTTTCTCCGAAAAATCCGACGATACGGTTTACGCAACCCTTGAGGAAAACTTCACCAGGGTTGACGGATCCATGTTTTTTCTTCCTCGCCGTAATACCTCCAATGCGTATTACGACACGGGTATTATCAGCAGCAAATTGATTTCCGAAGCTGTACATGAGTTGAAAATTAGTCTGAATATCCCGCCTACGGATTTCAAAGGCATTACGATCAATTTTGGTGAGAACTACCCGGTCGATTTCGATATGGTAAGTGATAGCGGTCAGGTGATCGAGTTCAGAGGGAATACGGAAGCATTGTTCTCAAGCGAAGAAGTTCTGGATAATACGAGCAGCGTAAAGCTGGTATTTTACAGAATGAAGAATCCTCAGAGCAGACTCCGTGTGTATTCCATTCGGTTTGGTTATGGTCTGGTTTACTATAACGATTCCGTAATGAACTCCTCTCTGGAAAGCTATGTTTCCCCGATTGGTGCCGATGTCCCTCAGATTGATTTCACGGTGCAGCTCAAAAATTACGATCACTATTTCAACGTCGATAACCCAAAATCTGCAATAAATTTCCTTGAAACAGGTCAGGAGATGGAAATCCGGTATGGCTATGCTACTCCCGGTTCTGATTCCATCGAGTGGATTATGGGTAATCGCTTGCAGTGTTCCGAGTGGGAATCTGATGACTACACCGCCACGATTCGTTGCCAGGATATTTTCCGTAACATGAACTCCGAATACTTCCGGGGTTTATACCGTAGCGAGGGTATCAGTTATTACGACCTAGCAGAGCTGGTTCTCCAGGATGCTGGTGAAACCGATTATTACATTGACCCTCGTTTGAAAGACCTGTACACCAAAAACCCCATGCCCCGTGTTGGTCATAAACAGGCATTGCAGATCATCGCCAATGCGTGTAGATGTACTTTGTCACAGACAAGGCAGGGAACGTGTCAGATCAAATCCAATTTCTCTCCTGAGGTACATATCGAGTCCAACGGCGAAACTGTGTATTCCAAAGTGGAAAATGTTTTAGTGAGCACTGATAAAGCGGAATACGCTTCTCTGTCCCCTAATTATACCACTGTGGATGGCAAGATGTATTTTTTGCCCAGAGATATGACCCTTAGTAATAAAGAAACTGGTTTTGTATCTGCGGAGATTTCCGATGCAAACGGTCTTTTCAATAGCAATCCTATTCTTACTGTCACTCAGGAAGCTGCTTGTATGTACTACGGCGTGTATATGGTTTTCGGCAATGCTGTCCCGGCTGGTATCACAATCCGTACCTACAACAGCGGTACTCAGGTCGAGGAATACATGGTTGAAAGTGAGTATGAAATCACTCGTGAATTGACCGTGTTCCATTATTTCAATGACTTCGATGTCATGGAGATCGAGTTCACAAAGACGGCGGAACCGTACAGCCGCATTGTTCTCAATTACTTCTCCTTTGGTGATATCACGAATTTCACCATGGAGCGTAAAGATATGACTTCTTCTCCTAAGGCAATCAAGCAGGAGCTGATTAAAGAAGTAATCGTCCCCTGTTACAGCTATCAGTACGGTACTGTGGAGGAAAACCTTATCAGTGAGGAAGTAACCATTGTTGCTGGAACCACAGAAACGTTCTACATTGGCGAACCTTCTCACGGATTCAGAGTTGCTCTGGAAGACCTTACTTCTGGCGTATCTATCGAATCCAGCGGTTCCTACTACGTTACCGTCAAATATAGCGTGTCTGGTACACATCGTGTTCAGATTTACGGCTATCGTTACAAGATCGTAGAGCGTTATGTCATCAAGTCTTTGAACAGTCGAGGAAAATCCATCAAATGGGAAAATCCTCTGATTAGTGATATGACGATGGCGGACGAGCTTGCCGATTGGCTGAGTGAATACTATCAGTCCGGTATCGAATACGAGTATTCCACCCGTGGTAATCCTGAGATTGATGTCAATGACATTGTGTATCAGGAGAACGAGTTCCGCAGCGGTATGAAGGTAAATATTTATCGTCATACAATCAATTTTGCTCAGAGTTTCAGTGGTAAAGTCACTGCTCGTAGACAAGGAGGTTGAGTATGGCTTGGGAAAATCCTAAGACAGACTGGCATAGTTCCTTCGACAGCGATGGGAATTATACTGGCGACCATTTCAACGCAAGCGATTTCAATCGCATCAAAAACAACCTGGATTATCTCCGGGAGCTGGCATCGAAAATGTTTGACGAATTTTCGATTGTTTCTCTTGGAGCAGATCGTACTCCCGTGGATTACTTCTACGCTGATGAAATCAATCAGCTAGAGGAGAATCTCGTTACCGTTAATGCAAAGTCTTTGAAGTGTTCATACGGAGTTGCCCCTATTTACAGCGACAACGGGCGAATCATGGATTTCGCTGAGTTGAATCGGCTGGAAGGTGCAATTCTCGATCTCTATGACCGACTCACTAACGAGCATGATGGTAGACGAATGCTTACATGGAATTTTGGAATGAAGGGAGGAGATTTGTAAATGGCATGGGAATTGTTACCTGTGAATTACACCGATGCGGTGTGGGCTGGTCTTAAAAAGTACCAGCAGATCAACAATGCCGACGGCACGATTTCTTTGCAGGATGTCACCGTTTACAGTCACAAGGAAAACTCTTTCTTCGGTGCAAAAGAAGCAAATCGTATGAATGAAGCGTTGAACACCATCATGTCGATGCTGGAAAATGGCACCGATTTGTACACTGCTTTCCAGAACTATTTTGCATTGCAGAAGGGTTTGTTTGAAGACACGGCAGATCAGACTCAGCAGGATTTCACCGAATACGTCGAAAGCCTGAAAGTACAGGGCGATGAAGCTATCGCAACCATCAAAACTGATTACCGTTCCGAGATCGAGGAATTTGAGGAAAATCAGGAAGCCCTATTCAACACTTGGTTCAATTTCATCAAGGGTCAGCTCAGTGAAGATGCAGCCGGAAATTTGCAGAATCAGGTCAACGACCTTGATACGAAAACCGACGGCTTCAATACCCACGAAACTGTCTTTGCCCCCGATGGTAAGAGCATCGAGGAAACCGAAGGAACCAAGAGAATCGTCACGGAATTTGTTTCCGAGAAAGTAATTATGCAGTATCTCTATCAGGATGGTGTCCTGATGCAGACCAAGACCATCACCTTTAGCGATGATGGATTAAACATTAAGGAGGATGTTAAATAATGTCATGGGCAGAAGCAAAATGGATCGTTGACAGTCTTTTGCAGAAGACGGGTCAGGCTCCCAATAATATGAGAGCTTTCGCAGCTTTCGCAGTTTCCAAGAACAGCATCGGTCTGAAATTCCTGGAACCCGCCGACAGTTATTCTGACGGCAATCTGATTTGTTCCGTTGGCGGTGTTATGATCCGCATGGCGGAAGACACCTATCCCGCAAGTACCACAGACGGCACCTTGGTCATCGACAACAAAGAGCTGGGCAAGCATGAAAACGAAACTCTCGTTGTGGATGGTCTGATTGAAGGTAAGCAGTATTTCTTCTCTGCTTTCCCCTATTCTTCCCAGGGCGTTTACAATCTGTCCAGTAATGATATGAACCGTGCATCCGGTACTCCCGCCGACGGCGAGGTCGCCAATGTCACGATCAATATCGACGATGCCAGCGCATTCAACAGCGTTACCGTAACGTGCGTGGATGAAACGGATCCCAACGCAACTCAGACCGCAACGTTGACTCCCACGGTGAGAACCGCTTCTTTCACCGTTCCTATCGGTGATAAGTATCATATCGAGTACGGTGCGGAGGACGGCTATTCCAAGCCTGACAACACTGCATCCAAGGTTTCCGTGGCTGGTGCAACCACCAATTACGAAGCAACCTACTACTATTTCACCGCCACTATCGATGTCACCTTCCCCGCAGGAGCTACTCTGACCTGTTCCTGTGACGGCACCGTGTATACCGCACCTACCACCTCCGGCAGCTATCAGTTCAAGGTGCATAAGATCGGCACCTGGACGATCAAGGCTGTTGACGGTGACGAGAGTGAGTCTACCACCGTTACCATCACTTCTGATGGTCAGAGCGAGAGTGTCGAGCTGTCCTTCGTGAAAATTTATGGTATCAGCCGGGACATCACTTCTACTTCCCCCGCCTGGGCAAGAACCGAAATGGCAGTTGGTATGACCGCAACCGCTTCCGTCGGCACCTCTGCTGGCGAAAGTGATTTCGATAACTGTATGCCCTGGGCGGGTATCGTGAGAGAAACCCTCAATACGGGCGACGTTATGGTCAAGATTCCGAAGTTCTGGTTCAAGCGTTACCGTGATGGTAATGTCGAACACATTAAGATCGCAGATAAGAAAGCCGACGGCTTCACTCTGCATCCCCTGTTCAATCATGCTGGCGTGGAAAGTGAATGCGCCTATGTCGGTGCATACAAAACTTCCAGCAACAATAAGTCCGTTTCCGGCGCAAGTCCCACCGTTGAGCAGACGAGAGCTACCATGCGTACCAATGCCAAGGGCAAGGGTTCTGGCTGGAGTTTGATCGACATCGCTGCTGTTTCCGCCATCCAGATGCTGATTCTGGTAGAGTTCGCAACCAACAACGTTCAGACCGCTATCGGCAGAGGTTATTGCGATAAGACCTCCAGCGGTGCAAGAATCAACACTGGTTCTTGTAACTCCGTGGCAAACCTCACTGGCAGACCTTCCGGTACTGACGGTCTGGTGGATGTGGTATGGCGTGGCATCGAAGGTTTCTGGGGCAACATCTGGGAATGGACTGACGGCGTAAACTTCAACGATGGTAAGTATTACGTCTGTAACGATCAGTCCAAGTATGCTGACGATACCGCTACTGGTTACACGCAGTTGTCCTTCACCGGAGCAACGAATTGGAGTTCTTCCTATATTACCCAGGAGGGTATGGACACTGGAAATAATCCTCATGTTATGCTTCCTTCTGCGGCTGGCAGCGGTAGCGAGTCCACCTATATGTGCGACGGTGTCTGGTCTTCCACTGGATGGCGTGTGTTCCTACGTGGTGGTTATTGGGCTGATGGCTCTCTTGCTGGGTTGTTTGCGTCCAGTCTGGACGGTGCTTCGTCCCTTTCCGGCGCCTACACGGGTTCCCGCCTGCTTTATATCCCCTCCTAAGGGGGTGTGGGGGATTATCTCCCCCACAAGTGGTTAAATCGTCTTCTTGAAGTTCCAAGGCGAACAGTTATAGCGTGTGTTCAAACGTGGTGGTAATTGGAATAATGGCTCTATTGATGGGTTGTTTACGTCCAATCTGAACAATGCTTCGTCCAATTCCAACGCCAACACGGGTTCCCGCCTACTCTTGTTAAATTTTCAGTGGTTTTTCAAAACACTGCTTCGCCGTACCCATTGGTAAAAAACAGTTTGGAGGGATAGGGTTAGTAGGTTCATTCTCGAAAGCCCTATATGAAACAAAAGCAAATGAAAAGATTTGGTTTCCTATATGAACAGATCGTTTCGGTCGAAAACTGCAAACAGGCGATCCTCGATGCTTCCAAGCATAAAAAGACACGCCCGACGGTACAGTCTATTTTGGCTGACCTAGACACAAATGCAGAAGACCTGTCGAAACGTCTGATTGAATTAGATTTCCTCACACCTTATACAACGAGAATTATCAAAGACGGTTTATCCGGTAAAGAGCGGGAATTGCAGATTCCCTCATTTTACCCTGACCAATGCGCCCATCATGCAATCATGCGGGTGCTCAAACCGATTATCACGAAATCGTCCTACTATTGGAGCTGCGCCAATATGCCCAACCGGGGTATTGACCGAGCCTGTAAAGGCGTGGAAAGAGCAACAATGCGGGACATGAAACACGCTAAATACTGCGTAAAGATGGATATTACCAAGTTTTATCCATCAATTCCCCATGACAGGCTAAAAGCTCGTCTACGAGAGAAAATCAAAGACCAAAAAGCGTTGCAAATCATCGACAAGGTGATTGATTCCCATAGTCCCGGATTGCCGATTGGAAATTACACCTCGCCGTGGTTAGCTGAGTTTTTCCTGCAACCGATGGACAATCTTATCAAGCAGAATTACAAGGTTAGGTACTACGTTCGGTATGCCGACGATCTGGTAATGACTGGCAGCAATAAGAAGGACTTGAGAAAAGCCATGTATGGTGTTTTTGAGTTCGTGGGAAGTAAGGACATGAAAGTAAAACATGATTATCAGCTATTCCGTGTCCAGTTGTACAACCGAGATCGGAAGCATCGCAAAGGTCGAAAGATTGATTTCGTAGGACGTTGTTTTGGTAAGGGATTCACCACTATTCGTAAACGTCGTGCTTTGGCGTTGATGCGACAGAGCAGACATATTCAGAAACTGCAAAAGAGAAAGAAACCCATACCGTTCAAAATGGCATCCGGTTTCTTATCCCGCAGTTCCTGTTTCAAGCATACGGACTCTCATGGGATGAAACGCAAGTATTATGACCCTGTAAATATCAAAGGACTCAAGGAGGTTGTACGAAATGAGAGTAAGAGGAAACATCTCGCCCAAGCCGCTTGACATCGAGTCTTACAGACCCATGCCGGGATATGTGGAAGCTCGGATCCGTGAGAATATCAAGGAAGTCACCGTCGTGGACGATATGACCGAAAAGGAAATCGTCATGTATGAGTATGATGAATATACCTTCCTGTTGAAAGATAAGGACGGTCTGAAAGATGAAATCGAAGCCAACATGACCGATTGGTTGATTACTGGCAGAACCCTTGAAATCAACGAGAGTGCCAGCATCATCCGGGACATGAAGGAAGCTCTGGAAATTTTGGAGGTGAACGTAGAATGAGGAACGATATCGTGGCACAGGCGAAAGCTGTTAGAGCCAAAACTACTAACCGCATCACCACCCTGACCGATGCTGGTGCCAAGCAGATGAAGCTCTACTGCGCCGCTGGCAATGAACCCACCGCCGACAGCGGTCTGTTCGCTGGTGGTGCGGAACCCTGGGAAGCTGGTAAAGCCTACGCAAAGAATGACCTGTTCTCTTACGAGGGCAATATGGGTTTTGTTAAACAGGCTCACACCTCTGCGGCACATTGGATTCCTTTCAGTGTTGGTACAGAATCTCTGTACGGCGCAAGACCCGCCCCCGATGCCGATGGCATCTACCCCTATACTTACAATATGGCGGCAGATGTGGGTATGCTGGTGCGGGATCCTGATGACGGTCTGGTGTACGAGTGTACTCAGATTATCACTGATATGCTCTATAAACCTCACGAAATCCCGGCTCACTTCACCGTGAAGCCTATTTAATCCCGGCGGGGAGTCTTTCCCCGCCAAAGCGAGGAGAATACCCACATGGCAATGAGCATCAAACAGAAACAATGGCAGCTTTTTTTCCTTGGTTACTACGGTGAAAGTACAGCAGATATCGATGGTATCTGGGGTGCAAAATCCAAGGCAGGAACCGTAGCTTTCCAGAAGGATGTCGGCATCAAAGACGATGGTATCTTCGGTATCAGCACCGAGAACAAATCCATGGAAGTTGTGGACAACATCCAGGACGTTATTACTGCCTATGCCCAAAAGCCTTTGTACAATGACGGTCTAGCTGGCCCCGCAACCATGGCGGCAATGGTCTGGTTCCAGAAAGCAAAGGGACTGACCCCCAACGGCATTCTGGATCCCCAAACCCGTACTTACATTCTCAATTCCATCGGCACTGTGACCGACACAAATGTCGGGAACAAAACCGAGGATGACGAGGAGGAAACCATCGTAACTGGCACCTTCTGGGATGAAATCAAATATTTTACCCGGAACGAGCTGCGTTGCAAATGTGGCAATCGCTATTGCAATGGTTTCCCGGCAGAACCTCAAGAGTTGCTTGTCCGGTTGGCTGAGAGAGCCAGAGTCCATTTTGGCGCACCCGCACATAATGTCAGTTGTCTGCGTTGTAAGACCTGGAATGCCCAGTCCGGCGGCGTAGCCAATTCCCAGCATATGTACGGTGAAGCAATGGATATCCGTATCAACGGTGTGTCCGGCGACGAGTTGCTGGCATTCTTCCTGCGACAGCCCGAAGTCCGTTATGCCTACAAGATCAACAGTACGAATGTTCACTTCGATATTCCCAAGGGAGCGAGGTAATGCTGATGAAAAGATTGACCGAGTTCAAGGAAGTACGTCATATCCCCGAATTGCTGACACCTTGGCTCCCTGGAGATGAAAAGTTAGAGGACGGCGTGTTATATGTTGTCGATCACGACGAGCAGAAAGAGCAGTACGTTGAATTCAACTGTCCCTGCGGCTGTGGTAATGTCGTATGGATCCCGTATTACAAGCTGGGTCAGCAGAAAGAAGAACATCCCAGTTGGGGATTCCATGAGCAGAACGGAAAGGTAACACTTTCTCCCTCTGTTTTGTCCAGCGGTTTTCCATGCCGTTCTCACTACTTCATCCGTGAAAACCGGATTCAGTGGTGTTAGGAGGTGATACCCGATGGAATGGTCTGAAATTGTGCAGTGGGCAAAGGATATTTGCTCCATCGCCACCTGTGCAGCGTTGGTAATCAAGCCCGTCCGTGAATGGCTGATGGGTACGGAAGCTATCCGGGAAGGACAGCGTTGTTTGCTCCGGGCAGAAATTGTGCGTATGTATTATCGGCACCACGACGAGCAAAAATGGAAAGAGTTCGAGTACAAGCTCGAAGATCAGTGCTTCAAGGCATATAAAGCCTTGAAGGGAAATTCATTCATCGACCACATCCATGCAGAAATGCAGGGATGGGAAATCATCTAAGGAGGAAATAATCATGGATTACATCGCAATCGTTAACAACCTTATGAACTACGCATCCATCCTGCTGGGCATCATGTTCCTGCTGACCTTCACCGTTAACATCATCGTTGAGGTGGTCAAGCGGCTGATTCCCAAGGTGCCCACGGACATCGTTGTTTTCGCAATCTCCATCGTCATCACCGTCCTGGCACTGTACATCGCCGCATCCGTTATGAAGATCACCGTGATGTGGTACTACGCCGTCGGTGCTGTCATCCTGGGCGTGTTTGTGGCATACGCCGCAATGTTCGGCTTCGATAAGTTTAAGGAGCTGTACGACCGTCTGAAAGCCCTCAAGGGTAATGTTAAGTAAATAAAAAAAATCGAGGGCATAGGCTTCAACCTATGTCCTCGATTTTTAACACAAACCCGAAACAATGCTTCACAAAGAAGGGGTTCGGATTTGCACAGTTTGGTACACCGGAACACTCAATATCCGAAACAGTGAGAGTAGCCGTGTTCTCTCCTGAGATATTGAAAGTGAATACGATTCGTCTACCTTTACCACCATCTGTGTCATAAACATAGATCGAATTGACCAATGTGTCTATTACCCGACACCTATATTCTTCATCGTTGATATCGCCATGCTTGAATGAAGTGAGCCAGTAGATTATGCGCTCCTTCGTCAAGCGTGGCTTTTTTGCGTTTTCACGGGCGATGTTCCGCTCAAGATCCTTCTTCCGGGATTCCAATTCAAGAAGTCGTTCCTTGGTGCTCTCTGTGAAGATACCCTGCTCCATGAGATTCAAAAGATTGGAGATTCTCTTGACGACATCTTTGTACTCACTCTCATAAGCAATCCGCATGGTGTTGTCGGCAGCTTCTTTCTCAATCAGAGCAATCGCTTTGGTGGCGATGTTCTCGATGTTCTCCTTGGTCAACACCTTCTGGACAGTAAACTCGACCACGAGCTTTTCCAACCAATCTTTCTTCTCAGTTTTCTTCTTGCAGTCGTGACCTCGTTTCCGGTTGCCACACTTGTAGTAGTGGTAGGTCTGACCGTGGCGAGAGGTACCGCTTTCTCCGATCATGTTGGATCCGCAATGACCGCAGAACAATTTGGTACTGAGCAGATAATCTTCTTTGGCTTTTGCTTTGGCACGAGCTGCATAGTTGTGTTTCAGCATAGCTTGCACTTTATCGAAAAGCTCTTTGTCAAGGATGGCTGGAACACCTCCTTCGATGACCACATCGTCGTACTCATAGATGCCGATATACTTCTTGTTTTGCAGGATCGTCCGTAGGCTGTTCCGGGTGAATGGTCTACCTCTGACCGTCTTATAGCCACGCTCGTTGCAATGGTTGATAATCTGAGTTGCGGAGGTTCCGGCGGCATACATTTGGAATATCTCCTGGACAACCTTTGCGGCAGCGGGATCCACCTCGAATTTTTCCTCACTGTTCTTTCGATAGCCCAGGCATTTACCGCCGTTGGTTTTGCATTGAAGGGCATTCTCAGTCAGACCACGTTTTACGTTACGGGCAAGGTTTTCTGAGTAATATTCAGCCATACCTTCCAGCACAGATTCCAGAATGATGCCCTCTGCCCCATCTGGGATAGTTTGCTTTGCGTAGAAGACCCGGACACCGTTTTTCTTGAGCTTGGCTTTGTATGTGGCGGAGTCATAACGGTTTCTGGCAAAACGGTCGAGGGTGTACATGATGACAGCATCAAAGTGACCCTTCTCGCTGTCTTTAATCATTCTCTGGAAGTTCTCACGATCATCGGTTCTGCCGGAGATTGCACGGTCGATATACTCGTCGATGATGATAAAGTTGTTTCGAGCTGCAAAATCCTGGCATTCTCTAATCTGACCCTCGATAGATTCTTCTCTCTGGTTATGGCTCGAATACCGAGCATAAATTACTGCTTTCATAGTAGCACCTTCTCTCTATCGAGGGGTTACTCATTAAAATTGATTCCACGTCGCTCTGTCCAGTAGGACAGAGCTTTTCTTATTGTTTCTTCGGGAAGATCGAAGTAATCAGAAAGCTGCCATAGCTCCGTGTAGCCAGCGGCAAACGCTTCCTTAAATTCCTCCACTTTTAGATAATTCTCAAATCCCCAACGGTTTGCACGATATTCGCTACGCTCCACTGTTTCATAGGGACTATCTACCTTGTGTAATGCTCCGGTCGCAACATGACCCACTTCATGCAGACAAACACCGTTATAGACCTTGATCGATCTAAGTTTGGTGATGTCTAGGAAGATCGCATAGTAATCCTCGTCACGGATGGTGGTTCCTTCGCTTGGAGCGTTGAGGTATGGAATTATGTCAACATCATTGTTCTCACAAAATTGATAGAAATTCGCTAGGTCAAACACTTTATTTCTCCTGTTTCTTTGACCGCCTTTCTCGCATGACTCTTACCATGTCACGGACGGTTTCTTTCTGTTCTTCGTCCAATTCTTTGAAATCACCGTAGAACGCAATGTCTACTTCATCCAGAACATCCTGCTTGGCAGATGTTCTGTCGTCTTCATTTCCAAGTAAATAATCGGTGGATACGTCGAAAAATGTACTAATTTTAGTCAAAGTACCCGCACCGGGCACCGTTCCTTTTTTCCATGCGGTGATACTACCAGACGAAAAGCCAAGCTGCTTTCCTATCGAATTAGGGGTTTCACCGATAGATTTACATAGCTCTGTGTAACGCTCGAAGAATTTACTGCCCATGATTACACCTCATTTTTATGAAATTTGTACGGGCAGTAAGCAGTAAATTTGGGCATAGTGACAAAATCTCATAAATGTGAGATTTAGCTCTTTACAATCTCATTTTTATGAGATATAATCATCACACAACGGCAAACCGCCCTGGATTATCTCAGCGTATTAAGATTGGTGGTACTTTCATAATACGGTAAATCCGACAGTTTGTCAATGATTTTTTCTCATATTTATGAGAATGAAAGGAGGCAAACGTTTGAGTTTCAAGAAAGCGAGAGAACGTAGCGGTCTGAGTCAGAACCAGATTGCCACTGCTCTCAATATCGACCAGTCGGCTGTTAGCCTGTGGGAGTCCGGTAAGACTCACCCCAGAGCGAAACTCCTGCCGACACTGGCGAAGTTGCTGGGGTGCAGTATTGACGATCTTCTCAGTGAAGATGGTAAACCTCCCGGCGATGTCCCTACATCCTAGCATATCAATCATCCAATAAAACGGACGGAAAATAATGGGAGGTTAATATGGCAAAAGAAAAATCCACCTCTCTTTCCTCCCGGCAGATCGAAGACCTCGCAAGACCCTTCGTTGGAATGGTAGAGCGTATTAAGGCTTTCTATGACGACCCGGTGAATGAGAGGGCTTTCCAAGAATGGTACTTG
>JAZNNW010000137.1:0-4967 GCA_045580485.1 Candidatus Avilachnospira sp.
GTCAGCAAAGATTGTTGCTTGTCATGGCAACGGGTACAGGCAAAACATATACCGCTTTTCAGATTGTTTACCGTCTGCTCCGTTCTGACCTTAAAAAGAGAATCCTGTATCTGGCTGACAGAAATATTCTTGTTGACCAGAGCATTTTGCAAGACTTCGCACCGCTTGAAAAGACCATTTACAAAGTGGACTTCTCCGACAAGGAATGCCTGAGCAAGATTGCATCCCATGAAGTAAACTTTGCGCTCTATCACCAGATGGTCGGACAGAATGACGAAGAACACTTCAGGCAGATTCCGGCAGAGTACTTCGACCTCATCATCGTGGACGAGTGTCATCGTGGAAGTGCCAAGGAAGATAGCAACTGGCGTAAAGTTTTGGAGTATTTTTCTTCTGCAACCCAAATCGGTATGACCGCCACACCCAAGGAAAGCGAAAAGGTATCAAACATAGATTATTTCGGAGATCCCGTTTACATCTATAGTTTGAAGCAAGGTATTGAAGACGGTTTTCTGGCTCCTTTCAAGGTTATCAATATCACGACCAATATCGGTGACGGATGGAGACCGTACAAAGGACAAACCGACATTTACGGCAACGAGATCGAAGACCGCATTTACAACAACAGGGACTATGACTACAGCATCATTCTCCAAGATCGTATTGACGAGGTTGCAAGTGAGATTACCGAGTATCTGGAAAGCACCGACAGGATGCAGAAGACTATCGTGTTCTGCGCTTCCGAGAATCATGCCGAGCGCATGAGAATTGCCCTCATCAATCATAATGCTGATATGGTCAAGGAGAACCCGGATTACTGTGTAAGAATCACCGGTTCCGATGATTATGGTAAATCCAAACTTAAATATTTTATTTCTACATCAGAAGCATATCCTGTCATCGCTACGACATCTGAACTGCTTTCCACCGGAGCTGACTGCAAAATGACAAAACTGATTGTTCTGGATAAGACGGTTGAGAGTATGACCACATTTAAGCAGATCATCGGTCGTGGAACTCGTATCAGAGAAAAGGACGGCAAGACACACTTTGTCGTCATGGACTTTAGAAATGTTACAAGACTCTTTACTGACCCTGATTGGGACGGTCCAATTGAGCAGGACGAAGGCTTCCAACATGGCGGCGGAGGTAACAAGCCGAAAGACGGTGGTCATGGTGGCGGAGAAAAAGAACCTCCCATTGACCCTGTTGAAACGCCTATTGTCGATAAAGATGGATGTAGGGTGAAAATCATAAATAAGACAGTTTCTGTTTATGATACCAATGGCAAGTTGCTCCGCCAGGAAGATATTATTGATTATACGAGAACTAATATCAAGGGCGAGTATGCTTCTTTGTCTGACTTTATCCATAAGTGGAAGGCATTGGACAAGAAGAAAACGATTGAACAGTCCTTTATGGCAATGGGCATTGATTTAAAAGCTCTAAAAGCAGATCAGGGAATGTCTGACGTTGATGATTTTGATTTCATCTGCTATGTGGCATACGGTAAGAAACCGCTGACGAGAAAAGAGAGAGCAAACAACGTAAAAAAGAAAGACTTCTTCAGCAAGTATTCAGCCGACGCACAGGCAGTCCTCTCCATTCTCTTGGACAAATATATGAACCAAGGCATTACCGAGGTTGAGGACATAAAGGTTCTTTCTCTTGTGGATTTTACTGAATTTGGCAAGCCTGCAAAGATTGTAAAGTTGTTCGGTGGAAAGGTGCAGTATGAGGCTGCAATTAAGGAACTTGAAGCGCACATTTATGAATTAGAGGTAAGTTGACTATGGCGATGCAGTCAGGTTTTATAAAAAGAATCCGTGATATTATGCGTATGGACGCAGGTATCAATGGTGATGCTCAGAGAATTGAGCAGATGGTATGGATGCTTTTCTTGAAAGTATATGATGCCAAGGAAGATGACTGGGAACTGAATGAGGATGACTATGAATCCATCATTCCAGAAGACCTCAGATGGAGAAGTTGGGCGAAGGCAGACAGCAACGGCCATGCTATGACCGGAGACAAGCTGCTGAACTTTGTCAACAACACTCTGTTCCCGGTGCTGAAAGGTAACGATGTAAAAGAAGGCGACACGGTTATCTATGAGGGGATCAAGGTTACACCTGACACTCCTATTAAGAAAGCAATCGTGAAGTCGACCTTCGAGGATGCCAACAACTATATGAAAGACGGCGTTTATCTCCGTCAGGTCATTGATGTGATTGATGAAGTCGAATTTGATGATGTCAAAGAAAGCCATGCTTATGGTTTTGTTTATGAAGAAATTCTGAGAGAGTTGCAGTCTGCCGGTTCTTCCGGTGAGTTTTATACACCGAGAGCGGTCACGGAGTTTATGGCGCTGATGATCAAGCCGAAGCTTGGTGAAAAGATGGCAGACTTCGCTTGCGGTACGGGTGGCTTCATCACTTCCTGGCTCGGGCAGTTGTCCAAGCAGGTAAACGATACTTCTGCGCAAAAGCAGCTTGATGACAGCATTTACGGCATCGAGAAAAAGCCGTTCCCGTATCTGCTCTGCGTGACCAATATGCTGCTGCATGATATTGAAGTTCCCAACATCTATCACATGAACTCGTTGAAACATAATCTGCTGGACTATACGGATGCTGATAAGTTCGACGTTATCCTGATGAACCCTCCCTATGGTGGACATGAGGACAAGTCTATTCAGGGCTTCTTCCCCGACGATCTGGCAAGTTCTGAGACCGCCGATCTGTTTATGTCGGTTATCCTGTACCGTTTGAAGAAAAACGGCAGAGCTGCCGTTGTCGTGCCGGATGGTTTCCTGTTCGGTCTGGACAATGCGAAGGTGAATATCAAGAAAAAACTCATTGGCGAGTTTAACCTGCACACGGTTATCAGACTTCCAAGCTCTGTGTTTAGCCCCTATACTTCCATTACCACCAATCTGTTGTTCTTTGATAACACAAAGCCGACAACAGAAACATGGTTCTACAGAGTGGATATTCCGTCAGACAGAAAGCACTTTTCCAAGACCAAGCCGATGGAACTGAAACACTTCGATGATTGTATCTCCTGGTGGAATAACAGAGAGGTAATCCCTGACGGCGAATATTTCAAGGCACAGAAGTTTACCGCTAATTATCTGCTGAATGAGCAGGGATGCAACATTGATCTTTGCGGTTATCCTCACGAGGAAGAAGAAATTCTTAGTCCTGTAGATCTAATGCAAGAATATGAGGAGAAACGTGCGTACCTTAATGCAAAAATCGATAGAGCGATATTGGCGATAAGTTCTTCTTTGAGTGGAAAGGATATTAGTCTTTGCACTCGAAATACGATAAATGCATGTGGCCAAATGGATGATTTGCACAGGCGTTTTCCTGAAGATATGAAGAAATCCATCCTTCAGTATGCCATTCAAGGAAAGCTCGTAGAACAAAGACAGGAAGAAGGAACTGGCGAAGAACTATATCAGCAGATTCAGGCAGAAAAACAGCGGTTAATCAAAGCTGGTAAACTCAAAAAAGAAAAGCCTTTGGTAGAAATTGCAGAGGATGAGCTTCCGTTTGATATTCCGGATAGCTGGAAATGGGTTAGATTACCCGAAATAGGAACAAGTTCATTGGGAAAGACCCTTAATAAAGGACTCGATATAGGCAACGAAGTTCCTTATTTGTGTAGTATCAATGTATATTGGGATGGCATTAACCTTAATCAAGTAAAGACGACAAAATTCTCTGGAACAGACATGGAAAAATACTTGTTGCGCAGAGGGGATTTGCTCATCTGTGAAGGTGGAGATGTAGGTAGAAGTGCTGTTTGGGATAGAGACATGGAGATGTATTATCAAAATGCGCTTCATTGTGTTAGATTCTTTGTATCAATAAACCCATACTACTTCAAATACTGCCTTGAGCTATATAAACATAATCGTATTTTGGAGAACGCAAGCAAAGGAATGACGATTAAGCATTTAGTTCAAGGTGCCCTATATTCTATTCCATTCCCGTTGCCCCCGCTTGACGAGCAAAATCGCATTGTCGCCAAACTGGAAAAAATCCTGCCGTTGTGCGAACGGCTGAAATGAGGTAATAATATGACAGAAGAAAGAATTGCTAACTATAATGACCATGCCAAGTTTATGGCTGATATTGCCATGAGTATTCTAAATGGGAATAAGTGTGTGTTAGATGTAAATGGAGTCAAAGAAATCATTGCTTTATACCTATTGGTTCCTTACATAACTCCCGACAAATTAACAACACCAGATGAAAAATGTGTAGTTCCCAATATTAGTGGGGATTTCTGTGATGGCATCTCTCTTGAAGACCTAAGAAACGCAATATGTCACTCTTTTGTTACAGTCGAAGAGGATAGAAATGATGGTACTATACATGGTAAGCGTCTAATAGTTGACGACAGAGCATCGTTTCACAACCGAAAAAAACATGCTGATATGGGGATGCACACAATAGCGACAAATATAATGATTGAGGATGCACACAACCGTCTTGTTGAACTATTTACAGAAATCCAAAATACATAAGATAAACAGAAGCGCATTGTCGCTAAGCTTGAAGAAATCTTTCCATTGTGTGAATGATTGAAATGAGGTCGAAATACAAAATATGTGGGCTAATATTGCTGATTTTATTAATAAAAATTGGATTGATATATTGCTGGTTATCGTAGGTGCATCAGCTTTTATCATTTATTGGGTACAAGAACGCCGCAAGATTTCAGAAGCAGCATCGCTGATTGTCTTGCAGGTAGAAGAACTGCAAACAAGCATTGCAGAAGTAGGATCTTATATTTCAGAAGGCAAATTAAACGATGGTGCTTTCTATGAGTCTCAAATGCTTTTCAAAACAGATTATTGGGACAATCACAAGCATTTCTTCGTAAGAAAAATGGATTCATTCAGCTTCAGAATGTTTGATGAATTCTACAATTGCGCTTCGGAAATTCTTGAGCAG
>JAZNNW010000138.1:0-6197 GCA_045580485.1 Candidatus Avilachnospira sp.
TCAACATGGTTCCGAAGGGTGTTCCGGCTGGTAACGGTTTGCCGAAGGGGGACAAGGTGGACGATTTCTCTGAAACCGCCAAGGACCCAGTGAATGAATTCGTAAAAGAACGCTAACCTCTAAACTTTTTTGAAGTATGGATTTGACAACCCCTATTGACATTACGGCGGTCATTGGTGCAGTCAAGAAGCACAGAGACCTCCTTGTTACGCTGAGATCGCAAGAAGCTGGAGACATCCTTCAGCACTTTACAGGTATCTCAGGCGTGAAGGACTCAATTACATTGGGTCGTACTACTTTGGCCAAGGTATCCCACAAGTACACGGGAAAGTTCATCGGTCAGGTGTCGAATGGTAAAGTCGTTCCTCGTACACTCAAGGTTTATCCTTGTGTGATGGAGATGGATGATGAACCGGAACGCTACCGCCGTACCTACATCACCGAAGTGGATGGCGGCTTGGATCCAAACAAGCATCCGTTCGAAATTTGGCTCATCAACTATGGCATCAAATGTGCTTCTCAGGAATTGCACGATGTGTTGTTGGTCGCTAAGTATGACGCTGATGAAGAGAAGACTAGTTTGGATACCTCTTTCGACGGTCTCTTGACTATCGTTGATACTGAGAAGACTGCTGGTGAAATTTCTACTGAGAAGGGTAACATGCACGCAACAGGTGTGTTTACTCGTGCGGACATTGGTGAGAAACTTTTGGCTATGTGGCGCAAGATGCCGCAGAAGTTCCGTAGAGCTGGTGGTATTATGTGCTTGTCTGAAGATCTCGGTGAAATGTATGATGATTGGTTGGATGACCAAGGTACATTGGTTACTGGTTCAGGCGCAGAAACAGCAGGTCAACAGTTCTTGCGTCAGACTAACGGTAAGTGTAAAATTGTCCGTCTCTCTGGTATGCCGGAAGGCTCACAGTTCGTCATGCTGACTACCAAAGAAAATGTTGTCTTTGGTTACGACAAGAACAGTGATTTCAGTAGCATGAAGCCATTCTACTCTGGTAACCCATATCATTTCACCGCAGCAGGTAAGTACGTGTTCGGTTGGCAGTTCGTGACACTCGACAAGTCAGAGTTCTTGTGTAACGACCAACCTGTTACTCCGGCAGCTGGTTAACTAACCCTTAAAACTGTTAGCTATGAATAAGAATTGTGTGGAATTAGCAAACATCGACGAAGCCATTGCATGTGCTGACCTCGATAACTTGGCAGGTACCATCCAGGAGTTGATTTACTTCTACTGGAATGACGTGGCCACTTGGCCGGACTTGCCTGCTCCTACTGCTGAAGACGGTACCATGACTTTCGAAGAAGCTGGTGCTTGGGATGGTGATGTTGTTATGAAGGCGGGTACTTGTGCCCATAAGCTCGTGTTCACCGATGACAGCGGTGAATTGACCATTACAGACCAGGGCGAAACTGGTGGTGAATCTTGTCTGTACGAATTGAACATCACTCGTGCAAAGATGTCACAAGTGATTTTCGGTTTCGAGAATGCAACCCGTGGCCGTCGTCTCGGCTTGATCGTTACCGACAAAAACGGACAACGCTACCTCATGGGTGATAAGCTCAACGCTGCACGCCGTGCTGCTGCTGATGCTTCTACTACCGGCAAGGTGGGTACCGACTTGAACAAGGTGCCGATGAAGTTCACTTACCAATGTCCGCGAAAGTTGATGTACACTGGTGATGTGGATAACATCTTGATGGTAGCTGGAGCTGGCGCTTAAGGTTTCCCAAACCTGTTATAATCATAATCTTGGAGGGTATTCTACGCAAGTGGAATACCCTTTTTGTTGTGTCCGATTTCCGCACTTTTATCCGCACTATCTTTGTTATGTTAAATTCAATATGTTTTTATGACAAACAACTTTATCCAACATCGCCAAGCAGCCATCAATTGGCTCAATGGCAAAAGGGGCTTTGATGCAGGTATTAAGGTCCTCGAAGAATCGAAATTCAAACCAGGTGTTGTAGCCAAACTTAAACGAGTTGGCGAAAAGGGCCCAGAAGCCAAAGCCCGACTCGTGTATATCATGCGTTCCTTGGTGCAGGCTTGGGCTATGCCTGAAGAGATTGCAAACGATAATACCGACCCCGCTACAGGTGTCGATGCCAACGAGGTGATGACCATCCACACTGATTCTTCTGAAGCCTATCTTAACATGGCTATCGAAAAATTGACTGTGGACCCTGAAGCGTTCCCGAAGAACATTGCTTCAGTGATCCGTGATTATGCCGATGCCTACAAGCAGCGTGACGCCCTGCACAAACAGCTTGTTGCACTTCCGGAAGACAATGCCGAAGATACCGTTGCTCGAAGAAAAGAACTGTCGGATGCGATCAAAGCCAAAAGCGAGCTGATGGAGCGTTTGTATCCGCTCTATGAGAAATACCAATCACTTGAACAAGACCTTTCTGATGATGATCTTAAATCCATTCAAGCTGCTGATGGCGACACTCAGCCAGTGGAAGATTCAGATAATGCGGATGGTTCTGACTCCGCAGATGAGAACCTTGAAGGCAAATCCAAGGAAGAATTGCAAAAAATCCGTAAATCTGTCGCAACGAAAATTAGTAGAGCAAAGAATATGCTCGAATATCAGCAAGAGACGAAGGCAGAGACTCCTAATCCATTGCCGAAATCTCCCAAAAGGTTGAAATACGAAACCAAGATTGCCAATCTGACCAAAGAACTGGAGCAGATTGACTATGCGATTGCCAAACTCGGCTGACTTGTTGTATGCTCGTAAGTTTCCATAATATAAATTTAAAAGTTAACGATGAACCGGCGGCCACCCCAATCGTGAAGGGGGTGGCTCGCCTCGATGTAGGGCAGAACGCCGACAACGATATCGTGGTTCCATTGCTCAAGCATCCTTCTGCCTTGGGTGATATATGTATGGGACAAGACAAGCATTTCTATTCAAACGGGTCATTCAACCTGGTGCAGCTCGTACTATACTTGCTGAAGCAGACAGGGCCGGCACATGTATTCCTCTCCAGTTATTCCATTTCAGAGGATTCATTGGCTACTCTCAAGAGATTGCAGGATAGACGCGAGATTCTAGGTATCTCGTTTCTCATTGACAATCGCGTTCGTTCCATTTCGCCTAAACCGTTCGATTACCTGGTTACAGCCTTCCCAGGCCGATATAGGTGCTGCGCTTTGCATGCTAAGGTCGCATTGATTTGGAATAATAAATGGCATTTGTCTGTCGTTGGCAGTCAGAATGCAACTCATAACCCGAAGCTGGAGAGAGGCATCGTCCACACTTCTCGGGAGATCTTTAATTTTGACTTTAACACTTTGACCGATGAATTTAACCGAGGTACAACTTAAAGAGGTTGAGAATGCTGCATACTTGCTGATACCTCCTAGTTGGGTCGCTATTAGTCTTGAGGTAGACGAACAGGAGTTCTGGACAGAGCTTCGTACTCGGAATACACCCATCAACAAGGCGTACAATACGGGGTATTTGAGGCAGCTTACTGAAACGAGAGCTGCCATCATCAAGTCTGCCCACAATGGCAGCAATCCTGCCCAGATGGAAGTGATGAGGTTTTTCCTTGATATAGAAAGGAGAAGGGCCTATGAGTAAGAAAGGGTTGCCTTCTTTGGCCGAACAACGCTATGAAATCATACAGCAGCACATCATTGATCCGGATCACTCACCACTGCCGGCTGAAATGAAGGAGCAGTTCAATCGGGTGCTACAGGTGGCTCGCTTGATGGATGATTACCCGAATGAATCTCACATCATCAATATCATGCTGGCCAAATATCGTATCTCAACCACTCAAGTTCGCAAGGATATAGCGTTGGCTCGTGAGATGTTCAAGACAAATCACACCTTCGACTGGGACTTTTGGCACGCATGGCAGATTAAGGACCAGTTGGAATTGATTCGTGAGTGTAAACTTAAAGGCGACCTCAAGCAGTGGAACAATGCCAAGAAAACATTGGCAGCTCTCATTGGTGAGAAACCGGAAGCCGTTGAGGATCCTCGACGGATGGAGAAGAATGTATTCTATATCCAAGTCAACAATGGCACGGGTGATAAACTCAATATTAATCTCGATACCTTGCGGTCTCTCTCTCATCAGGACCGAAAGGAGATTATCGATACCTTGTATCAGCCAATCGATGATGTGCAGGCTGATGATATTATGAACTCTTAAACAAATGACTATGAACCCAAGATTAACTAACAAAAAACTTGTCAAGGCGCTGATGGATGAAAAGGGTATTGATATGATTTCAATTGCCAAGGCTACGATTGTTGTACAGGTGTCGAAGAATTTCACTCCAGCAAAAGCCGAAGATTTGTGCAGACGCTTAGGTCATACCAACGATGTCAAGGCTGCCACTAAAGAGGGCTTGAATTACATGATATTCCCAAGATACTGATGGAACATAATGTTTGGGAAGAGGAGATTGTGCTGAATCCGGCACAGATGGCGTATTTGTTGATGCAAGCCAAAAACAAGTATGTCATTTATTCACGCGGTACCGGGAAATCTTTCATTGTCGGTGCTGAAGTGGATGAGAATGTGCGTATCATGCCTCGTGGAGTGACAACTCTTGCCCAAGCAACCTATGGCCAGGCTTTGACCAAGACCTTGCCATCCACATTCAAGCTCTTGGAGCAGCTCGGATACAAACGATACGATACCAAGACACGCACAGGTGACTATGTGGTGTGTAGGACTCCTCCAGAGGGTTGGTATCGTCCGTATGAGCATATCATGAGCTATGAACATTGCATCTGCTTCAGCAATGGCCATTGTCTCTACATCCTTACTCAAGATGGTAATTCCCGTGGTCCGAATGCCGACTTCAATATCACCGATGAAGCCTTGACATTGGATAAGGAGCAGTTCGACCAGGAAGTCGCTCCGACCAATCGAGGCAATGAACATATCTTCGGGCGAAAAAGCAAGGCACCGCTGTTCAAGCATCACGGCAATGCCTTCTTTAGCTCCATGCCTTACGAACCCGAACAGAAATGGTTGCTCGAACCTGCCAAGTATTACGAAGATGAGCGTGATATCCATCTTTTTGATGTGTGGAACCGCATCGTTAAACTCCAGCTTCAGCTGATCGATGCGAAGTTGGCAGATGATAAGGTCTTGTTCCGGGAAATCTGGAACGAGACCATCCGTCTGCGCCGTACCATCACACCATTCGTCTCAAAGGATGGTACCTTGTTTATCCTGGCATCCATCTTCGACAACTTGGCCAATGTCGGTTTGTCGTACATCATGAATCAGTTCAAGGTAATGGATAAGCTCACTTTCATGATAGAAATCCTCAATTTCATCGTGGATAAAATCGACCATTGCTATTACAATCTTGATGAGCGGCACAAGTATTACAAGGCATCCAATGACAGCTTCATTCGTGACTTTGCCGAAAATACCGATTGGGACTGGAAGCAGCTCGCTGACACCGATAGCCGGATGGATGCGGATTGCAACCCCAATCAGCCGATTGAAGTTTGTTTTGACTGGGGTTCCAGTGCGTCCTTCCTCGAGGTGGCACAATGTAGCCACTTCGACTTCGTGACTAAAACATTACACCCCAACCGCATCGTTGACAACACCATCAACGAGTTCTTCGTCCGGAACGCAGAACTGGATGATACGGTCGTCAATGTATTGGTAGATAAGTTCTGCCATTATTATCGGTTTCATCCGCACAAGACCGTGCATTATTATCGTGACCGATATGGTGATATCCGTCATGCTAATTCCAAGAAGACCTACAATGAATCAGCCATCGAGCGTTTGCAGCGCCATGGCTGGACAGTCGTTCAATATACACATCGAGGCATAGAACCGCCGCAGCACGACAAGTATCTGCTGTGGTCGTCCATTACTGCAGAGACCGATGAGCGATATCCGCTCAAGCGGTTCAATGCTTCCAAATGTAAGTACATCCTCATATCAATGAATAATACCAGAGTTCGCACCAACTCATCAGGCAAATGGGAGAAGGACAAGCGCAGCGAGCGCAATGATTCTATCCTACCTGAAGAAGCTACACACTTCGGGGATTGTGTCGATAAGCGTGTGTGGACAAAGTATGGCGACATTCTCACCAAGCGTACCTTCTTTGTAGATGCTCGCATCTGATTCCGCACTCGATTGGGTGCGGTTTTGGGTTTAGGACTGCCTCGATGGGG
>JAZNNW010000139.1:0-66421 GCA_045580485.1 Candidatus Avilachnospira sp.
TGTCACCGTCCGTGCATACGCAATGGATGTTGTTCCCTTCGACGGCATGCCCGGCACCAAGACCGCTCTGGTCGATCAGGCTACCGAGAAGGCCACCTGGCTGGCTTCCGGCACCATCAACGGCGGCAATGTCGCTGACGACTCCGACTTTGGTTCCACCGATTACATCGGCAACCTGGTCCGTTACGAGCTGAACGAGTACGGCGAAATCGAAGTTCTGGACCGTGAGGACTGGGGCGTTACCACTGACGGCTATGTCGTTAAGGGTGTTTCCCAGATCTACGGCACCGACGTGATCGCTGACCGTGCTACTCAGTACATGGTCCGTACTTGGAACTGGGCTACTCAGTCCTACACCTACAATGTCTATGTTGGCTACCAGAACCTGCCCGAGACTCTGTTCGGCGTGAAGCCCATCAACAATGTGACTCCCACCGTCATCGAGTCCATGCAGTACCTGGTCAGCAACGATCCCGACGATGATGCTTGCGTTGCAACTCACGTCTTCATCGATGCTACCTATGCTGGTACCTACCAGACCTTCTACCTGCTGAACCCCGTTTCCCACGACTCCGAGACCGCTCTGTATCCCTGGCTGTCCGGCTACACTGTCTACGAAGCTCTGATCGATGGCCAGAAGGCTTACATCGCTGCTACCGACTTCGAGGGCACCGGCTTCGGTTCCATCAACATGCAGGTTGAGAACGCTCTGTACGCTGCTTACATGAAGGTTATCGACGGCACCACCATCAACGGTCTGCCTCTGTACCTGGCTCTGGAAGAGATGGAGCCCGTGGATTGGGTCCTGGTCAATGGTCCTGTCAACGGCCTGATCTCCGTCAACGATGTTCTGTCCATGATCGGCCACGGCCACATCCAGATCGCTGACGAAGCTCCCATCCATGTTGTTTACCACATGTACATCAACGATCAGTTCGAGAAGGACTACACCTACAAGACCTTCGCTGGCGCTACCCGCGATGCTGACTTCGAGGCATTCTTCTCCTACAACGATTTCGCTTCCATGAACATCTATGTCACCACCGAGACCGTTGGCGACAAGTCTTGGGGCGAGGTTGAAGAGATCACCGAGATGTGGATCGAGCTGACCGAGAAGTAAGATAAACCTTTTAGGAATATCTAACAACTCGTTCGCCTAAGTGAACAACGGCAGCCCCCCCGATTTCCGGGGGGCTGTTTTTATGCTCTGAATAAGGATAACCCCGTCAGCCAATGCTGACGGGGTTATCCTTATTCTGTATCTCCCTGGGGAATGGCATTTCTGCCCTTTGGAGGCACTGTGGGTTCCCAGCAAGGCAACGGCAGCCTTTGCATTGCACCGAAAATTTTGGTTTTCAGATCGGGATACTGCTTCTGCAGCACCGCCAGCAGGTCCTTGACCTCCTGCCGTTTGGTGGATTTGTCGGCAGGACAGGTGTTGTGGACAATAGGCAGTTCCTGCCGCTGGGCAAAGGATGCCACCGCCTTTTCTCCCACATAGAGCATGGGGCGGATCTGGGTCACTTCCATACGGCTGAGCCAGGTCACCGGCTGGAAACAGCTGAGGCGTCCTTCATAGAATAGACTCAGAAGGAAGGTCTCCACGGCGTCGTCATAGTGATGGCCCAGAGCGATTTTGTTGATACCCTTGGCCTTCATGGCGTCATGGAGGGCGCCCCGACGCATTTTGGCACACATGGAGCAGGGGTTTTTCTCCTTCCGTGCCTCAAAGACGATGGGGCCGATCTCTGTGTGCAGGCAGGTGTAGGGCACATCCAGCTGTTCACAGAGGGCAGCCACGGGAGAAAAGTCCATCCCCGGCAGACCCATATCCACCGTAATGGCCTCCAGTTCGAACTTTTTGGGATAGTATTTCTGCAATCCCGCCATGAGCACCAGCAGGGCAAGGGAGTCCTTGCCGCCGGAAACGCCCACGGCGATCTTGTCGCCATCGTGTATCATGTCATAGTCGTCCACGCAGCGGCGGACAAGACCCATCAAATGCTGCATAAAATGCTCCTTTTTGAAGAAAAATGACTTGTGAGTAAACGGGAGAAAACGAGAGCAATACGGAGAAAACAAGAGATTGTCTTGCGAAAAATAAAAATTTCAAAAAATGGGGTTGACAGGGATTTTCTCCTGTGTTATAAAGAGTAGGCGCGCTTCGGGGAACAGAATAGTTCCGCCTGCATTTATTGTAGCGATGCGTGGCTCGTTTGTCAAAAAAATTGTATATTCTGAAGGCAACTGCCTTCAATGGAGGTAAAACAATGTCCACTACTATGGCTAAGAAGGAGACCGTCCAGAGAAACTGGTACGTTCTCGACGCAGCCGGTAAGCCCCTGGGCCGTACCGCTGTCACTGCCGCCAAGCTGCTGCGCGGCAAGCACAAGGCCGATTTCACCCCCAATGTTGACTGCGGTGATTTCGTCATCATCATTAATACCGACAAGGCTGTTCTGACCGGCAAGAAGGCCGAGCAGAAGAAGTACTACCACCACACCGGTTGGGTCGGCAATCTGAAGGAAGTCAAGTATCGCATCCTGATGGAAGCGCGTCCCGAGTTCGCTATGGAACTGGCTGTTAAGGGCATGCTGCCCAAGAACGCCCTGGGCCGCGCTGCCATGACCCGTCTGAAGCTGTACGCCGGCGCTGAGCACAACAACGAAGCTCAGAAGCCCGTCGCTTGGACTCTGGACTAATCGGAGGTAACGGAATATGTACGAGAGCAAAAGAGCATACCACTACGGCACCGGCCGTCGGAAGTCCTCCGTCGCACGCTGCCGCGTTTATGAAAACGGCACCGGTTCCATCACCATCAACGGCCGTGACATCGATGATTACTTCGGTCTGGACACCCTGAAGCTGCTGGTTCGTCAGCCTCTGGTTCTGACTGAGCTGGTCGGCAAGGTCGACCTGGTCATCACTGTCGCCGGCGGCGGCGTTACCGGTCAGGCCGGCGCTATCCGCCATGGCGTTTCCCGTGCCCTGCTGGGTCTGAACCCTGAATACCGTCCTGCTCTGAAGGCTGCCGGTTTCCTGACCCGCGACCCCAGAATGAAGGAAAGAAAGAAGTACGGCTTGAAGGCCGCACGCCGCGCACCTCAGTTCTCCAAGAGATAATTTTCTTCGAGAGATTTATGTCCCGGAAGACCTTGTGCCTTTCGGGACTTTTCACACACCCGATGGATTGCTCCTTTGGGTGTGTTTTTAATCGTTGTTTTTTGAAAATGGAGGCGTCTTTATGAAAGCACTGCTGCTGGGCGACGTGTGCCCCAGAGAAACAACCAACCCCCTGTTTGAGAAGGGCGATATCGACACCCTGTTTACGGACACGCTGGATCTGTTCCGGGGCAATGATATCAATTTTGTCAATCTGGAATGTGCGCTGACGGAGCATGATGTGCCCATTCCCAAGTTCGGTCCCAATCTCTCTGCCACCCCCAAGACGGCGAAGGTGCTGAAGGAGATCGGCGTCAACTACTGCGGTCTCAGCAACAATCATATCTTCGATTTCGGCATCCGGGGCGCCGTGGATTCCATGCAGGCGCTGGACGAAGCCGGTATCGTGTACACAGGCTTCGGCAAAAACTACGAGGATTCCAGAAAAAATCTGGTCGTTGAGAAAAACGGGGAAAAGGTCTGCCTCATCGCCGTCTGCGAGCATGAGTATTCCTATGCGCTGGAAGACCGCATGGGCAGCCGTCCCTTCGATGAGTACGACACGCTGGAGGATATCCGCAAGGCCAAGGCGGAGTGCGACCGGGTCATCGTCCTGTATCACGGCGGCAAGGAGTTTTGCTCCTATCCCTCTCCCAGACTGGTCCGCTGCTGCCGTGCCATGGTTCGCAGCGGCGCCGATGTGGTTCTGTGCCAGCACACCCATTGCATCGGCTGCTATGAGAAGTATCAGAACGGACATATCGTCTACGGTCAGGGCAATTTCCATTTCCACATGGCCAATATGCCGGAGATCTGGGACAGCCTGCTGGCAGTAAAATATGATACAGTCTCCAACGAGATCGAGTTCACCCCCATCGTCAACGAGGGCTGCGGTATCACCCTGGCAAAGGGCGAACAGAAGAAAGCCATCATGGACGGCTTTGCAGAGCGGAGCGAAAGCCTGCTGAACGGCAAATGGAGAGAGGGCTGGCACGCCTTCTGCGAGAGCGCCAAGGAAAACTACTTCAATGCCATCAAGGGTGCCTGCAACGACGATTCTACGGATTGGCACAATGCCCTTTTCGGTCACTATCTGGACTGCGAAGCCCATACGGATGTGTGGCGGGAGCTGTTCCCCACCTACAACCAGACCAACGAGCGGTAAGGAAACATTCGACAAAATCCAAATTTTCTCCCGGTTGGTATTGATTTGTCAGCCAATTTGGAGTATTCTATTAAATGGAAATGTATCTATTTGATCGGGCTGAAAAATGCCCATCGAAAAGGAGAAAATTGACATGATTATTACCCAGAAGAAACCCATCGAAGAATTGATGGCCATGGTCGGCGATGCCAAGCGCATCGGCATCGTGGGCTGCAGCAGCTGCGCTACCGCCTGCGCCACCGGCGGCCAGAAGGAGATCGCCGAGCTGAAGGCATATCTGGAGTCCAAGGGCAAGGAAGTGGTCGTCACCGGTATGGCCGAGTACTGCTGCATGAACCTTGGCGTCAAGGGCACTCTGAAGCCCTTCCAGGATAAGCAGCTGGACTGCGTCATCGGCATGTCCTGCGGCGACGGCGTTCAGGTCGTTGCCAACAATATCAATGTTCCCGTCTATCCCTCCAACAACACCATGTTCCTTGGCGAAGCCAAGAAGCTGGGTCTGTTCGAGGAAGCCTGCCATCTGTGCGGCGACTGCGTCCTGGGCTCCACCGGCGGCGTGTGCCCCATCTCCCGCTGCGCCAAGAGTCTGGTCAACGGTCCCTGCGGCGGTGCCAAGAACGGCAAGTGCGAAGTCAATCCCGAAAATGACTGCGCATGGATCCTGATCTACAACCGTCTGAAGGACACCAACCAGCTGGAGAAGCTGTCCCAGCGTCGTGAGGATAAGGGCTACCAGAATGTTGCTTATCCCAGAACCATCAACATCCGGGCCAAGAAGTAAGGGGGAAGAGTCATGAGTCTGTTGAAAGAAGCATTTGAAGCCGGTAAATTCGGCGTAACCGCAGAAATGGCACCTCCCAAGGGCTATGATTTCTCCCATCAGATGGCAGATGCCGAACTGCTCAAGGGCAAGGTCCATGGCATCAATGTCACCGATATGCAGTCTGCCAGCCTGAAGGCCAGCTCTCTGGGTCTTTGCATCAAGCTGAAGCAGGCCGGCTGTGAGCCCATCATCCAGATGACCGGCCGCGACCGTAGCCGTATGGCCATCCTGGGCGAAATGCTCTCCGCCTACTCCTTTGGTATCGATACCATGCTGGCTCTGACCGGCGACCATCCCACCGTTGGCGATGTGCCCAACTCCAAGCCCGTCTACGATCTGGACAGCGTGGGCATTCTGAATATGCTCTCCACCATGGAAGTCACCGGTCGTGACTGCGGCGGCAACGCCCTGTCCGGCAACACCGTGGATAAGGACTCCGGCGAGATCACCGATAAGTCCGCCACCCCCAAGTTCTACAAGGGCGCCTGCGTCACTCCTGTCTATGAGCCCATGTTCCTGCAGATCAACAAGCTGAAGCAGAAGGTTGACGCCGGTGCAGAGTACATCCAGACTCAGGGTATCTTCGATCTGGAATACTTCAAGCGCTTCCTGGACGAAGTGGACAAGGCCGGTATCAAGACCCATATCATGGCCGGGATCATTCCTCTGAAGGCTGCCGGTATGGCAAAGTACATGAATGAGAATGTCCCCGGCATCGCTGTTCCCCAGCACATGATCGACCCTCTGGCCGCTGCTGCTGCGGAAGGCAAGGAAAAGGGCGTCAAGGGTCTGCCCATGCAGATGGGTATCGAAATGGCTGCCGAAATGATCGCTGAGATCAAGGCACAGAACCTGTGCGACGGCGTACATATCATGGCCATCGGCGCTGAAAAGAATGTCCCCATCATTCTGGAAAAGGCCGGCATCGATATCAGCAAGTAAGATACAGGAAAAGCCACCCGAAAGGGTGGCTTTTTTGTTGTGCCTATGGTAAACTAAGGGAAAGAAATCAGATAAAGGAGGAAACTCCATGAATAACTGTATCAAGTGCGGCAGGCAGATCCCCGATGGGGAGCTGTTCTGCGTGGAGTGCAGTCTCAATCCCGGCTCGTCCCTCTTTGAGGAGCCGAGACCTGCTCCCGTAGGCAGAATGCAGACGCCCAAGCCCCGGAAGCCTGCCCCTGTGGCGGTGGCTGCCCCGGAGCGGAAACCCAAAACCAAGGTGCAGAAGCCGAAGAATAACGGTCTGAAAGCGGCTTTCGCCATCGTCTGCGTGCTGCTGGTGCTGGTGTGTGCCTTTGTGGTCTATGAATATGCCGATATGAAGGTGGAGCGCACCCGTCTGGAGACCAAGGAGGCAGACCTGCTCCTGCGGGAGAAAGAAAAAGAGGAATTGCAGCAGCAGATCGAGGAGCTGCAGCAGCAGATCGAAGATCTGAACGAAACTGTCGAAGGCAAGGAAACGGAGATCAAGGAACTGCGGACACAGCTTTCCGGCTCTCAGAGCAACCAGAGCCAGAGCGAATACGATCTCTATACCCTCCAGATGGAGCTGGATCGGCTGACGGAGGAAAACAAGCAGCTGCTCCTGTTGGAAGAGGAAAAAGAGGCAAAGATCAAGGAACTGACAGCCCAGCTGACCGCTATGGCAGAACACGAGGAAAAATCGGCGTTTCTGGATAAATATGTGGTATTTGTGGTCAATGATGACAGCCGGGTGTATCACACTTATGACTGCTCCCGGTTCACCAAAAAGGACTTCTGGGCCTACAGCCGGAAGCTGGCAGAGAGCAACGGGTTTACCGCCTGCTCCACCTGCGGCGGAAAAGCTCAATAAAAATTCAAAAAAAACCTTGACAACGGCGAGAATTCTGCTATAATACATCATGCGTCTGAACGATGCGGGTGTAGCTCATCCGGTAGAGCGCCACCTTGCCAAGGTGGAGGTAGCGAGTTCGAGCCTCGTCACCCGCTCCAGAAAAAACCGACTTGTCAAAGACAAGTCGGTTTTCCTTTTGCTTGGGAGGAAAAATCAATAGAGGAAATTAGCAGGATCGATGGGTGCACCGCCGCAGGTGACGGCAAAGTGCAGATGGGAAGCGTCGCCGCTTTCCATGAGGGCTGTGGTGCCCACGGAGCCGATGGAGTCACCGGCGGAAACAGTCTGTCCCACCTCCACCAGAACGCCGGTGTCCAGATTGGAATAGTAGCTGATATAGCCATCGTCATGGGAGACGGTGACGGTCATGCCATAGTAGTCATCGTCATAGATGCTTGCCACCGTACCGGCCTTGGCGGCCTTGACGGGTGTACCCGGTTCTGCCGCCAGATCCACACCGCTGTGGACACGCCAGTCCTTGGTGGTGGCATTGTAGGTCAGCCGGTCCATGGCATAGTTGTTCAGCACCTCACCGCTGACGGGAAGAACGGTCTCCCGTGCCTCCGGCTGGGGCTGTTCGGGGGTTTCGGTTTCCTTCTGCTCCTCCTGTTCCGGTTTTGCAGTCTCGGCGGCGGGCTTGTCCTTCGCCGGTTCTTCCACCTCTACGGGCACGGAGAGGACAGGTTGCAATTCCTCCGCCTCCTCCACGGCGCCGTTCAGAAAGAACCAGCCGGAAACGCCTACGGCCACCAGACACAGAGCCAGAAGGATGTAGGAACCCTTCTCTTTCCAGAAATTGTTGGATTTGTTGTTTTGCATCTTTTATGCACCTCCAAAGGGAGTGTGCCCAAAAAATGGAAGGGTTAAACAATGCAAAATGTAAAATGCAAGCAGTAAAAAGGCCCCCTCTGACGAGGGGGCTGTCAGCGAAGCTGACTGGGGGAGAGAAAGTACAATCTCTTCCTCCGTCTTTTGCTTCGCAAAAGCCACCTCCCTCATCAGAGGGAGGCATATTTGATTTTTACACCAGTCTTGCGCCGGCAGGGATGGCGTCATCCAGCATCAGCAGGTTCAGCTTTTCGCCGCGCTCGGCGGACAGCAGCATACCGCAGCTTTCCTGACCCATCATCTTTCTGGGGGGCAGGTTGGTCACAGCCACAAGGGTCTTGCCCAAGAGCTGTTCCGGCTCGTAATACTGGGCGATGCCGGAGAGAATCTGGCGGTCGGTGCCGGTGCCGTCGTCCAGAATGAACTTCAGCAGCTTATTGGACTTCTTCACCTTTTCGCAGCTCTTGACCTTCACCACGGTCATCTCCACCTTGCAGAAGGTGTCGAAATCCACGGGGGGCAGAGGCTCGGGCAGGGGATCTTCTTCGGGAGCCTGAGCAGCCTTCATGGCGGCCTCCTGAATGGCCTCCAGTTCCGCCAGTTCCTTGGCAAGATCAATTCTGGGGAACAATGCGTCACCGGCGGTGACTTCTGCATCCTTGGGCAGAACGCCGAAGGTGGCAAGGCTGTCCCAACCGTATTCCTTGGCGCCGATGCGCTCCATGATCTTGGCGGTGGTGGCGGGCATCACAGGCTCCAGCAGGGCAGCGCAGATGCGGACGGTCTCCAGCAGGTTATACATGACCTTGGCAAGGCGGGGCTTGTTGGCTTCGTCCTTGGCCAGCACCCAGGGTGCGTTCTCGTCAATATACTTGTTGGCACGGGAAATGACCTTGAAGGTCTCTGCCAGAGCGTTCTGGAACTGATACTTTTCCATCTGCTCCTCGTAGCGGTCTCTCAGACCGGCAGCCATAGCCTCCAGTTCTGCATCCAGCTCAGCATTGGGGGTCTGCTCACTGGGGAGCTTGCCGCCAAAGTACTTCTGGATCATAGCGACGGTACGGCTGACCAGATTGCCCAGATCGTTGGCAAGATCGGTGTTGATAGTATTGATCAGCAGCTCATTGGAGAAGTTGCCGTCGGAACCGAAGGGGAAGGAGCGCATGAGGAAGAACCGCAGGGCATCCACGCCGTAGCGCTCTGCCAGCAGGTAGGGGTCCACCACATTGCCCTTGGACTTGGACATCTTGCCGCCGTCCAGCAGGAGCCAACCGTGGCCGTAGACCTTCTTGGGCAGGGGCATACCCATGCTCATGAGCATGGCAGGCCAGATGATGGAATGGAACCGGACGATCTCCTTGCCCACGAAGTGAACATCGGCAGGCCAGTAGTCCTTGTAATCGTCATACTTGTCGTTCATGAAGCCCAGAGCGGTGGTGTAGTTGAACAGGGCATCCACCCAAACATAGACCACATGACCGGGATCGAAGTCCACAGGCACGCCCCAGGTGAAGCTGGTGCGGGAGACGCACAGGTCTTCCAGACCGGGATCGATAAAGTTGTTGACCATCTCGTTGACTCTGGAGCGGGGCTCCAGGAAATCGGTGTTGGTCAGCAGATCACGGACAGGCTGGGCATACTTGCTGAGCTTGAAGAAGTAGGCCTCTTCCTCGGCATCCACCACATCTCTGCCGCAGTCGGGGCACTTGCCGTCCTTCAGCTGGCTCTCGGTCCAGAAGCTTTCGCAGGGGGTGCAGTATTTGCCCTTGTAGCTGCCCTTGTAAATGTCGCCGTTTTCGTACATCTTCTTAAAGATCTTCTGAATGGCGGCAACATGATAGTCATCGGTGGTACGGATGAAACGGTCGTTGGAAATGTTCATCAGCTTCCACAGATCCAGAACGCCCCGTTCGCCGGTGACGATGTTGTCCACGAAGTTCTGAGGGGTCGTGCCGGCTTCCTTGGCCTTGGTCTCGATCTTCTGGCCGTGCTCGTCGGTGCCGGTCAGGAACATGACATCGTAGCCCCGCATGCGCTTATAGCGGGCCATGGTATCGGTGGCCACGGTGCAGTAGGTGTGACCGATGTGGAGCTTATCGGAAGGATAATAGATGGGCGTTGTGATATAAAATTTCTCTTTGCACTTGTCGCACATGGCGAAGCCTCCTGTTCAGCCGTCAAAAAAACGGCGCAATTTCCTATTATTCTGATATAATACCATTGTTTTGGAAAAAATACAAGGCAGGAGCGTGACTTTATCACGGTCTTCGGGTTGACATTTATGATATGATAAAAGAAAAACGAAAGAATGATCGTATGTTGGATTTTAAGCTGCCGACCATTGAGGATCGGGCTTGGATACAGGAAATATATGAATGTTCCGGTTACCGGGGTGCAGAGTATACCTTTGCCAACCTGTTCCTGTGGTCTTATTTCTACGGAAAAGTCACAAAATATCAGGGTTTTCTCTGCCAGCGGCTGGAGTACAAGGGGATTCATCAGTATCTGTACCCGGCAGGCTGCGGCGATCCCAAGGAAGTGCTGGAGCTTCTGTGGGAGGACAGCCGCCGTCACGGCAAGCCCTTTGTGGTGCGAAGCCTGACGGACGGCACCATGGCAACCATGAAGCGGCTGTTCCCCAATCAGTTTGAATATGAGGAGATTCGCTACGCCTGGGACTATCTTTATGAGATCGATACTCTGGCGGAGCTGGCAGGCAAAAAGTATCAGGCCAAGCGGAACCACATCAACCGCTTTTTAGAGGACAATCCCGACTGGCACACGGAGGTTATCACCGCCGAAAACATGGATATCTGCAAAAAACTGGCGGAAAAGTGGTATGAAAGCCACGAGGAGACGGAGGCCGACAAACGGGCGCTGGAAAAGGCCTTCGATAACTATGAAGCATTGTGCTTCGAGGGTATCATTCTCTATGCAGGCACCGAGCCTGTGGCATTTTCCATCGGCAACCGGATCAGCACCGATACCTTTGATGTGAACTTTGAAAAGGCCTTTGCCGATGTGCGGGGGGCTTATCCTCTGGTCAACCGGGAGTTTGCCCGTTATATCCGGGAGAAATACCCCAAAGTCCGCTACCTGAACCGGGAGGACGATATGGGTATCGAAGGTCTCCGAAAAGCCAAGGAGAGCTACCATCCCATCTTTTTGAAGAAGTATATCGCAAGGGAAATCATAAAAGGCTCCCCTTGAGGGGAGCTGGCATTTGCGAAGCAAATGACTGAGAGGTGTCTGCTGGTACTTGCTGCCTACACACACCTCTCCGCCTCGCTTTGCTCGGCACCTCCCCTCAAGGGGAGGCAGTAGAGGTGCTGCTATGTATCGTACAGCAAAAAAATCGGATATGCTCCAGATCGCATCCCTTTGGGGCGAGGCCTTTGGCGACAGCCGGGAAGCGGTGGAGGAATTCTTCCGAACCTTTCCCAACTGCATTTCCTATGTGGCGGAGGAGCAGGGAGAAGTCCTTGCCATGGTTCACGCCCTGCCCCAGATCCTTTCCCCCCACACCCAAACGGCTTATCTCTATGCCGTTGCCACGGCAAATGCCTATCGTGGCAAGGGTCTGTGCCGAAGGCTCATGGCCTTCGCCGAAGAAGATTTGAAAGCCCGTGGCTGTGCCGCCTGCGTCCTGACCCCCGGCGAAGGTTCTTTGTTCGGTTTTTATGAAAAAATCGGCTACGAAACTGCCTTTTTCCGTCACAGAACCCCCTTCTCCGGCGGCAGACCCATCTCTCTGACAGAATACCTCCGCCGCAGAGAAACACTTGTCTCCGTTGCCCACATGGTGTATGATGAAAACACCCTCGCTTACGCCCAAAGGCTCTACGGGCTGACCTTTTATGAGACCCATACGGGCATTGCCGCCGCAGGAGAAACCTACACGGCGGAAGTCCTCCCGGAGGATCTGGGCGGCGAACCGTTCGCCATGGTCAAATGGTTGGGCGAAAAACAGCCGCTGGAACAAGCCTTTCTGGGCATCTCATTAGAATAATAATAATTGATATTATTTTCAATTTATGATAGAATATAGCAAAAGATAAAAGAAAGAAGGGAAAGCCTATGCTGGAACTTAAAAATATTACCCTGACCGTTCCTTCGGAAAACGGTTCTATGGACATTCTGAAGGATGTGTCCCTCAACATTGAGGATAAGAAATTTATTGTAATCACCGGCCCCAACGGCGGCGGCAAGACCACTCTTGCCAAGGTCATCATGGGTCTGGCGACCCCAACCAAGGGTCAGATCATCTGGAACGGCGAAGATGTCACCGACCTTTCCATTGCAGAAAGAGCCAAGAAGGGCATCTCCTACGGCTTCCAGCAGCCCCCCCGGTTCAAGGGCATGAAGGTCTCCGACCTGCTGCAGATCGCAGCCGGTAAGAGGCTGAGCCACAGCGAGGCCTGCAGCTACCTGACCAAGGTGGGTCTGTGTGCCAGAGACTATGTGGATCGGGATGTGGATACCTCCCTCTCCGGCGGCGAAGTCAAGCGCATTGAGATCGCCACGGTGCTGGCAAAGGATTCCGATCTGATGATCTTCGATGAGCCGGAGGCCGGCATTGACCTGTGGAGCTTCGCCCGTCTGACAGAGACCTTCAAGGAGCTCCACGACCGGCAGGAAAAGACCATCCTCATCATCTCCCATCAGGAGCGGATCATCCGTCTGGCAGACGAGATCGTCATCATTGCCGGCGGTCAGATTCAGGACAGAGGCCCTGCCGACAAGCTCTATTCTCAGATCATGACCGATACGGTCATGGGCTGCAGCAAGCTGGAGGTGGATAAAAAATGCTGAACGACATCCAGAAACGCATCTTGCAGGAAGTAGCGGATATGGCGTCCATTCCCGAGACCGGTGCGGTGAACATCCGTTCCGACGGTAAAAAGGCCTTCCGCCAGAACACCAAGAATATTCAGATTGAAAGTAAGACAGACAAAGACGGCATCGATATCCATATCGCTCCCGGCACGAAAAACGAGAATGTCCATATTCCCGTGGTGCTGACGGAGGCGGGCCGTCACGATATGGTCTATAATGATTTCTTCATCGGCGAAGGTGCCGAGGTGAAGATCGTGGCAGGCTGCGGCATCCACAACTGCGGCGACTGCGATTCCGAGCATGACGGCATCCACACCTTCCATGTGGGTAAAAATGCCAAGGTCACTTATGTGGAAAAGCACTATGGCGAGGGCGAAGGCACCGGCAAGCGGATTTTGAACCCTCAGACCATTCTCTATCTGGACGAAGGCTCTCAGGTAACTTTGGAGACTGTTCAGATCCGTGGCGTGGATGATACCAAGCGGTACACCAAGGCTGTGGTGGGTGAAGGCGCTGAATTCGTGGTGCAGGAAAAGCTCCTGACCCATGGCAATCAGGTTGCCGAAAGTGAGATGGATGTGTTCCTCAACGGCAAGGACAGCAAGACCCGTGTCATTTCCCGTTCTGTTGCCCAGGATGACAGTGTGCAGATCTTCTACCCCCGTGTGGAGGGCAACAACCCCTGCTTCGGTCATGTCAGCTGCGATGCCATCATCATGGGCAAGGCCAAAGTCCGTGCCATCCCCGAGATCACCTGTAACCATGTGGATGCAGGTCTCATCCATGAGGCCGCCATCGGCAAGATCGCCGGCGACCAGATCTTGAAGCTGATGACCCTTGGTCTGACAGCGGAAGAAGCAGAAGAAAAGATTTTGGAAGGCTTCCTGAGATAAAAACAAGCCTCCCCTTGAGGGGAGGTGGCATTTGCGAAGCAAATGACGGAGAGGTGTATATGTTTTCTATCACTCTCATCTGCATGGGAAAATGCAAGGAAAAATTCTATATCTCCGCTGCCGAGGAGTATGCCAAGCGGTTGAAGGGCTACTGCGAGTTTAAGCTGTTGGAGCTGCCGGAGTACCGCCTGCCGGAAGACCCCTCTCCTGCGGAGATCGCACAGGGTCTGGCGAGAGAAGCGGAGGCAATCCGCAAGGCCATCCCTAAGGGTGCCTGGTTCTGCGTCCTGACTCCGGAGGGGAAGATGCAGTCCTCTCAGGAGCTGGCGGAGACCCTGAAAACTGTGAAAAATTCCGGCAAGTCCGCCGCCTGTTTCCTCATCGGCTCCTCCTTCGGCATGGAGGAGAGCCTGAAGCAGCAGGCAGACCATAAGCTCTCCATGAGCAAAATGACCTTCCCCCACCATCTGGCGAGAGTCATGGTGCTGGAACAGCTCTACCGGGCAGAAAGCATCCAGGCCGGCAGCAAGTATCATAAGTAGGTGAATAACAATGATCCATAAATATTCCGAACAATTTGCAGAATTCAAGCCCAATATCCGGGGTGGCGAAGGCAAGCCCCTGTTCCGTCACCTGTTTTCCGGTGAGGAACTGGGCGGCCGTGCCACCATGCTGTCGGTGCTGACCCTGCAGCCCGGCGAGTCCGTGGGCGTCCACGACCATGTGGACAACGGCGAAGTTTATTTCGTCCTCAGCGGCAAGCTCATGGTGCAGGAAGACGGTGTCGAGACAGAGCTGCACCCCGGCGATGCCGAATTCTGTGCCGACGGTCACAGCCATGGAATCCGCAACCATACCAATGAGTCCGCCACCTTTGTGGCACTCATCCTTCCCAACCGCTGATGCGGCGGGCAGTGGAGCAGGCTCTTTCCCCAAAGGGTCTGACGGAGCGGCAGCTGGAGCAGTTTGCCAAGTTCGGTGAACTGTTGGTGGAGAAAAACAAGGTCATGAACCTGACCGCCATCACAGAGCCGCAGGCGGTGGCAGAACTGCATTTTCTGGATTCCATCGCTGCACTGGAGGCGGTGGACTGTAAGAACAAAAAGGTCATCGATGTGGGCTGCGGTGCAGGTTTTCCCGGTGTGCCTTTGGCACTTGCCGAGCCGACTTTGCAGGTGACCCTGCTGGACAGCCTGCAAAAGCGCATGAACTGGCTGGCGGAGATCCTGCCGGAACTTGGCGTGGAAGCCAAAGTAGTGGCAGCCAGAGCCGAGGAGTATGTGACTTCCTGTCGGGAAAGCTATGACTTGGCAACCTCCCGTGCCGTTGCTCGGCTGAATATTCTGGCGGAGCTGTGCCTGCCCTATGTGAAGGTGGGGGGCTACTTCCTTGCCCTCAAGGGCGCCATGGCGGCCGAGGAGGCGGAAGAAGCCCAAAAGGCCATCACCGCTCTGGGCGGCAGAGTGAAGGAGATTTTTGAATACCCCGTTGCCGATGCCATCCATCGCATCGTGGTGGTGGAAAAAATCAAGCCCACCCCCAAACAATATCCCAGAAAATTTGCAAAAATCAAGCAGTCGCCTCTGTAATAAAAAGCCTCCCCTTGAGGGGAGGTGGCATTTGCGGAGCAAATGACGGAGAGGTGTGTTGGCACCAACTGCCTGCACACACCTCTCAGCCTCGCTTCGCTCAGCAGCTCCCCTCGAGGGGAGCCTTCTTTTTTATAGGTTCTGTTCCAATATGAAGTTTGCGATATCTTTTAAGGTTTCTTTTTCGGAGTTCATAAGGGCTTCTGCCATGGCCTTGGAGGAGAACCGGCAGCCGGTGAGTCTTGTTTTCACATCCTCCGGCAGCTCCGGGTCCATGGCATCGGAATAGACGACGGCATCGGCAACGATGCTGTTTTTTGCTGTCAATAGCAGCTGTACACCGCCCCATGGGAATCGGGTATCCAGCTCCAGATCGAAGCCGGGGGTCTTGCCCAATCGCCAGTCCCAACTGGCCTGCTTTTCCCGATAGAGCAGCATGGCAGCGAGACTTTCCGGTGTGGGGACAAAGTCCTCCACTTCGCCGTAGACCTCACAAAATGCCTTCCGAATGGCGGCGATCATGGCTTCTGCGGTGATGGGCGCAAACTCCGTCAGATTGCAGACCCGGCTGCGGACGGAGCTGACACCCTTGGCCTGCAGCTTTCGAGGGTCGGGTCGGAGATAATTCTGCAATTTGGAAAGGTTTGCGTTGAGAAGCAGTGTGCCGTGGTGCTGGCACATCTGCCCCCGTTTGCAGAAGGCATTGCCGGAGAATTTTCTGCCGTCAGCCAGCAGGTCATTTCTGCCGGAAAAGTCGCAGGGGATGCCGAAGGACCGCACCGCCTGCAAAATCACCTGCAGCTGCTTTTCCACATCGTAGCGTTTTTCCCCCACGATGAAGGAGAAGTTCAGATTGCCTTTGTCGTGGTAGACGGCACCGCCGCCGGTGATGCGGCGGACAAGCTGCACCCCGTCTTTTTCCATGGCGGCAAGGTCACATTCCTTCCATGGGTTCTGATTTTTGCCGATGATGACGGCATTTTCGTTGGTATAGAAGTAGAGAATCATATCCTCCGGGCGCAGGTGATCCAGAAACCACTCATCGGTGGCCAAGTTCTGCCACCCGTCCAAAGAGGGAGAAACATAGAAATAATTAGCCATAAACTGCCTCAAATATACTGCTGTGTCATCACATCGATGACGCCTCTGGTGGTCAGCCGCAGCTGCGGAATCACCGGCAGGGCCATGAAGCTGAGGGTCATAAAGGGGTCGATGCCACGGCTGACGCCCTGTGCAAAGGCCACGGCCTTGGCATATTCCAGCTTGTCGTTGACCTCCGCCATGGGTGCGTCGGACATGATGCCTGCGATTTCCAAAATGACCTCGGCGGTGGCGGTTTCTTTGTCTGCCACCACGATGCCGCCGTGGTTTTCCACCACACGGTTGGCGGCGAAGGCCATGTCCTTGGAGTTGGTACCCACCACGATGATGTTGTGGCTGTCGTGGGAAATGGAGGTGGCTACCGCGCCGGATTTTAGTCCGTAGCCCTGAATGTAGCCAAGACCGATGTGATGGGTGTTTTTGTGCCGCTCAATGACGGCGATTTTCAGAGTATCCTGCGCCACATCCACACGGGTGGCGTAGCCCTTGTCCGTGGTGACCAGTTCACCGGGCACCATGCCCAGAACCCCTCTGGGTCGCTCGGAACGGAAGTCATCCTCCGTCAAGGGGGAGACATGGAAGGTGTCGAGAGCCTTGGCTGCCAGCCATGGCTCGATGACCGGGGCTTCAAAGGGCTGTACCTGTCCGTCAAAGACCACCTTGCCGTTTTTCAGCACGAATTTTACTTCAAAATGCTCAAAATCGTCGATGATGGCAAGGTCAGCCAGATACCCCGGCGCCACTGCACCACGGTTGTTCAGCTGATAGTACCGGGCGGCATTGTGGGTGGCGACTTTGGCTGTCAGAATGGGGTCTGCACCGGCGGCAATGGCACGGCGGCAGATATAGTCGATGTGACCCTGCTCCAGCAGGTCACTGGGGTGCCGGTCGTCCACGCAGAACATACACCGGTCGGCATACTTGGGGGTCAAAAGGGGCAAAAGGGCGTCCAAATTCTGTGCCGCCGTGCCTTCCCGGATCATGATGAACTGCCCCTTGCCGATCTTGGCAAGAGCGTCCTCCAGATCGTAGCACTCATGGTCGGAGTAGACCCCGGCTGCCACATAGGCATCCAGCTCCTTGCCTTGGAGCATGGGGGCGTGGCCGTCGATTTTTTTGTGATGGGCCTGTGCGGCGGCGATTTTTTCCAGAACCTGTCCGTCACCGGCAATGACACCTACAAAGTTCATGACTTCTGCCAAGCCTTGCACTCTGGGATGGTCGTAGAAGCTGTCCAGTGCCCGGTAGTCCAGCACGGCACCGCTTTCGTCCATGGGAGTGGCGGGGACGCAGGAGGGCAGCATGAACCGCACATCCAAGGGCAGACCTTCTGTGGCCTGCAGCATATAGTCGATGCCGTCTGTGCCCATGACATTGGCGATCTCGTGGGGGTCGGTGATGATGGTGGTGGTGCCGTGAGGCAGCACCGCCTTGGTCAGCTCCTTGGGGGAGACCAGAGAGCTTTCCAGATGCATGTGGCTGTCGATAAAGCCCGGCAGAACGATCTTGCCGGTCATGTCGTATTCCGTCAGACCGGAATACTCGCCCATGCCCACGATCAGCCCTTCGGCAATGGCGATATCTCCATGGCTCAGCTCATTGGCAAAGACATTGAGATAGACGGCGTTTTTCAGCACCACATCCGCAGGCTTTCTGCCTGCCGCCACTTCCACGATGTGCTGCTTTTTCAGCAGATCCCGGCTGATCCGTCCGGAATAGCTTTCATAAGTTCCTGCCATGAAGATCATTCCTTTCTGGTTTTAATGAGCCTCCCCTTGAGGGGAGGTGGCATTTGCGAAGCAAATGACGGAGAGGTGTGTTATTCCCCGGGGCCGGGGGCGATGACTTTCCCTAAGTTCCAGGTGTAGGCGGCACGCTCAGCGGCTTCTTTCCGCTCCTCTGCTTTGTCATAGGTCGAGACGGCGGTGTGTGCGCCGCAATCCACGCACTCTACGGTGAACGCCCAGCCGCCTTCCTCGCTGAGCACACCGGCTCCGCCGCAGATGGGGCAATCCTGCACACTGATGGTTTCCAGCAATTTATCCATGATAAAACTCCTTTATTGATTGGCGATTTTCTCTGCCAGTTCGTTGAGATAGACCCACCGCTCCATTTTCTGTTCCAGCTGGGTCTCTAAAGCCTCTTTTTCCGCCATGGCTTTTTCCAAAGCCACGAAATCGGCGCCGGAGGCGGCAATGGCAGCCTCGGCTTGCGCCAATTTTTCTTCCAAAGCGGCAATATCTGCATCGATGGAATCGTATTCCCGCTGCTCCATATAGGAGAATTTCAGCTTCTGCTGCCGGGGCTTCGGCTGCTCCTTGGGGGCAGAAGCCACTTTAGGCTTCTCATCCTCCGTGGGCTGCCGCTTGGCCAGATAGTCGCCGTAGTTGCCGATGTAGGTCCGAATCTCTCCGCCGGGTCGGACTTCAAAGATCTGCTCTGCCACTCTGTCCAGAAAATACCGGTCATGGCTGACAGCGATGACAGGTCCGGGATAGCCTTCCAGATAATCCTCCAGAATGGACAGGGTGGTGATATCCAGATCTTTGGTGGGTTCGTCCAGCAAAAGGATGTTGGGGGACGCCATGAGGATGCTCAGCAGATACAGCCGCCGCCGTTCGCCGCCGGAGAGTCTGCCGATGGGGGTGTGCTGCATAGCGGGGAGGAACAAAAACCGCTCCAACATCTGGGATGCGGAGAATGTACCCTCATCGGTCTTTACATGAGAAGCAATGTTGTGTATCAAAGACCAGGGTGTTTCGTTGGGGTCTAATTCTTTCGCCTCTTGCGTAAAGTAGCCTAAATTCACCGTGGTACCGGTCTCGATCCTGCCCCTGTCCGGCTCCAGTCTGCCTGCGATCAGGTTCAGCAGGGTGGATTTGCCCATGCCGTTGCCGCCGACGATGCCGATGCGGTCATGGCGGTCCAGCCGGTAGGAAAAATCCTTCAGAACGCATTTGTCCCCAAAGGACTTGTTGACATTTTCGAGATTGAGAATCTGTTTGCCCAACCGGCTGGCGGCAGCGCCCATCTGCACCGTGTCGTCATACTGGGGTGCCTGCTGATTTTTCAAGGCTTCGTAGCGGTCAATGCGCTCTTTGCTCTTGGTGGTCCGTGCCTTGCAGCCCCGGATGATCCACTGGTATTCGTGGCGCAGGATGGTCTGCCGTTTCCGCTCCGAGGCCTCCGCCATTTCCTCTCGCTGGGCTTTCAGCTCCAGATATTTGGAATAGTTTGCCTCAAAATAGCTCAGTTTACCCCGATTCAGTTCGGCAATTCTGGTGGCCACCCGCTCCAGAAAATACCGGTCATGGGTCACCATGATGATGCCGCCGGGAAAGGCTTTTAATTTCTGCTCCAGCCAAGCCACCATTTCTGCATCCAGATGGTTGGTGGGCTCGTCCAAAATCAGCACATCGGCAGGCTGCAGCAGAGCTGCTGCCAGCGCCACCCGCTTTCGCTGACCGCCGGAGAGGATGCCGATTTTGGCATCGGGGTCGTCAATGCCCAGCTTGGAGAGCATGGAGCGGGCTTCATAAGCATGAATCTCCCGGTAGCTCTCGTCCTGAGAGGCAAAGACCTGCTCCAGAACCGTATTTTCATCCTCCATGGGGGGATTCTGTTCCAGATACACCACCTGCACATTGGGATATCGGGTGACAGTGCCCCTGTCCGGCTCCTCCTGAGAGGCTAAGCATCGCAGGAAAGTGGATTTGCCCGTGCCGTTGATGCCGATGACACCGATCTTGTCACCGGGTTCCAGATATAAAGAGGCGTCTTTCAACAATTCCTTGACGCCGTAGTTGATGGAAATGTTTTCCGCAGAAAGCAGCATAAGGAAACTCCTTGTGTTATATTACTATGATTATAGCCTTTTTTATGCCTGTTGGCAATTGGAAATCAGCGGTTTTCACAAATCGGAGGAAACGGCAAAAAAGAAGTAGAAATCGTGCAAAAACTGTGCTATACTGGTACTCGGTGGAACTTGTATTTCCATCAACAAGTACATTATTATTGTCGGCGAAAGCGGCAATAGAATTATAAGGAGGACTATATCTTATGAACACTTATGGTCTGGAAAAGTACGGCATTACCGGTACTACCGAGGTTGTCTACAATCCCACTTACGAACAGCTGTTCGAAGCAGAAATGGACCCCACTCTGGAAGGCTTTGAGAAGGGTCAGCTCACCGAGCTGGGCGCTGTCAATGTCATGACCGGTATCTACACCGGCCGTTCCCCCAAGGATAAGTTCATCGTCATGGACGAGAACTCCAAGGACACCGTGTGGTGGACCTCCCCCGAGTACGCCAACGACAACAAGCCCGCTTCCATCGAAGCATGGAACGAGTGCAAGCGTCTGGCTGTGGAGCAGCTGAGCAACAAGAAGCTGTATGTCATGGATGTGTTCTGCGGCACCAACAAGGACAGCCGTATGGCAATCCGCTTCATCATGGAAGTGGCATGGCAGGCTCACTTTGTCAAGAATATGTTCATCGCTCCCACCGAGGAAGAACTGAAGAACTTTGAGCCCGACTTCGTTTCCTACAACGCAGCCAAGGCCAAGGTCACCAACTACAAGGAGCTGGGCCTCAACTCCGAGACCGCTGCCATCTTCAACATCACCTCCAAGGAGCAGGTCATCCTGAACACCTGGTACGGCGGCGAAATGAAGAAGGGCATGTTCTCCATGATGAACTACTACCTGCCCCTCAACGGCATGGCTTCCATGCACTGCTCCGCCAACACCGACATGAACGGCGAAAACACCGCTCTGTTCTTCGGTCTGTCCGGCACCGGCAAGACCACCCTGTCCACCGACCCCAAGCGTCTGCTGATCGGTGACGATGAGCACGGCTGGGACGACGAGGGCGTCTTCAACTTCGAAGGCGGCTGCTATGCCAAGGTCATCAACCTGGATAAGGACTCCGTGCCCGATATCTACAATGCTATCAAGCGCAATGCTCTGCTGGAGAATGTCACTGTTGACGAAAACGGCGTGTGCGACTTCGCTGACGGCTCCGTTACCGAGAACACCCGTGTCTCCTACCCCATCAACCACATTGAGAAGATCGTCCGTCCCGTCTCCAAGGGCCCCGATGCCAAGAATGTCATCTTCCTGTCCGCTGACGCTTTCGGCGTTCTGCCTCCCGTCTCCATCCTGACTCCCGAGCAGACTCAGTACTACTTCCTGTCCGGCTTCACCTCCAAGCTGGCCGGCACCGAGCGTGGTATCACCGAGCCCACTCCCACCTTCTCCGCTTGCTTCGGCGCAGCCTTCCTGGAGCTGCATCCCACCAAGTACGGCGAAGAGCTGGTCAAGAAGATGGAAAAGTCCGGCGCCAAGGCTTACCTGGTCAACACCGGCTGGAACGGCACCGGCAAGCGTATCTCCATCAAGGACACCCGCGGCATCATCGACGCCATTCTGGATGGCTCCATCCTGAAGGCCGAGACCAAGACCATCCCCTACTTCAACTTTGAAGTTCCCACCGCTCTGCCCGGCGTGGACACCAACATCCTCGACCCCAGAAACACCTACGCCGATGCTTCCGAATGGGATACCAAGGCTAAAGATCTGGCTGCCCGCTTCGTGAAGAACTTTGCCAAGTACACCGGCAATGACGAAGGCAAGGCTCTGGTCGCTGCCGGCCCCAAGGCTGAATAAGAAATAATTGAGAAGTCTGACAAAGGCCCCCTTGTGTAAAGGGGGCTGTCAGCGAAGCTGACTGGGGGATTGTCAACCCCTCCGCCTCGCTTTCGCTCGGCACCTCCCCTTGCACAGGGGAGGCTTCAAGGTTTCTCCTTGTCGGCGCATTGTGAGCATAATTTCTTGCAATGCGCCCCTGTTTTAACAGGCGCATTTCCAAAAATTTACCGGAGGTGTATCCATTGAAAAAAGTTCAGTTTACCGAAACTGTTTTGCGTGATGCCAACCAGTCTCTGATGGCTACCCGCCTGCCCTATGCCGATTATGAGGCCATTCTGCCCGAGATGGACAAGGCCGGCTACTATTCCGTGGAGTGCTGGGGCGGCGCTACCTTTGATTCCTGCCTGCGTTATCTGGGTGAAGATCCCTGGGAGCGTCTGCGGAATATCCGCAAGAACATGCCCAATACCAAGCTGCAGATGCTGCTGCGCGGTCAGAACCTGCTGGGCTACAAGCACTATCATGACGATGTGGTGGAGAAGTTCGTAGAGCTGTCCATCAAGAACGGCATCGACATCCTGCGTATTTTCGATGCCCTCAACGACTTCCGCAACCTGGGCACTGCACTGGATGCCACCAAGAAGTATGCAACCAAGAATACGGTCGCTTCCGGCTGTATTTCCTATACCCAGAGCCCTGTCCACACCGTTTCCAAGTATGTGGAAATGTGCAAGGAACTGAAGAACATGGGCTTTGACACCATCTGCCTGAAGGATATGGCAGGCACCATGAGCCCCTTTGAGGCCGAAGGTCTCATCAAGGGCATCAAGGACGCCGTGGGCGATATGCCCCTGATCCTCCACACCCACTGCACCACCGGCATGGCTTACATGACCGTCACCAAGGCCATTGATTCCGGCATTGATGTGGTGGATACCGCCACCTCCTGCTTCTCCAACGGCACTTCCCAGCCTGCCACCGAGACCATGTTCTATGCCATGCAGCAGTACGGCGTGGAGACCGGCCTCAACGAAGAAGCCATCAACAAGGTCAACGATTTCTTCAAGCCCATCAAGCAGAAGTATATCGACAACAAGACTCTGAACCCCAAGTCCATGGCCACCGACGCACAGGCCCTGGTCTACAAGGTTCCCGGCGGTATGCTCTCCAACATGATCGCCAACCTGACCGATATGAAGGCCATGGATAAGTTTGAGGCTGCACTGGAAGAGATCCCCGCTGTCCGCAAGGATCTGGGCTATCCTCCTCTGGTCACCCCTCTGTCCCAGATGGTGGGCAACCAGGCCGTTACCAATGTGCTCCTGGGCGAGCGTTATAAGCAGATCTCCAAGGAAGTCAAGGCCTACTTCAAGGGCGAATATGGCATCGCTCCTGCTCCTGTCAATGCAGAGATCGAAGCCAAGGTCCTGAAGGAAGCCGGTCTGGACGCTCCTGTGGACTGCCGCATCGAGGACCAGAAGCGTACCGGCGACGACTTCAAGAAGGCCAAGGACGAACTGGGCGATCTGGCTGTGACACCCGAGGATGTCATGAGCTACATTTGCTTCCCCGATCAGGCCAGAAAGTTCCTGGAGAAGCGCAAGGTCGAAACGGAGCGGGTCAGCACCTACACCATCGAAGCGATCTAAGGAGGGCAGAAACTATGAATGTTCTTTCTGCGATCAGCCTCGGTGAGGCCGGTGTCACCGGTCTGCTGGGTTACGCTGTGGTGTTTCTGGGACTGTTTTTGCTGATGGTGGTGGTCACCGTCATGGGCAAGATCATGTCCGGCAAGAAGGTGGAAAAGGCTGAAAAGCCTGCCGCACCTGCACCTGTGGCTGCCCCCGCCGCCCCTGTGGCGGCTGCTCCTGCTGCCCCCGCCGGCGGCGAAGCTCCCGGTTCTGCCGGTCAGCTGAAGCTTTATGATACCCCCGATCGGGACGCCGCCCTCATCATGGCAATCGTCGCCGACCAGATGGGTAAGCCCTTGAACGAACTGCGGTTCAAATCCATCAAGGAGGTCAAGTGATTATGAAATATAAAGTTACCCTCAATGGCAAGGTCTATGAGGTGGAAGTAGAGGCCGGCAAGGCCATCATGCTGGATGAGTATGAGGCTTATGCCCCTGCCGCTGCTCCTGCAGCCGCCGCACCCGCTGCTGCTCCCGCAGCTGCAGCCCCCGCCGCCGCACCTGCCCCTGCCGCTCCCGCTGCCACCGTTACCGGCGGCGAGACCGTTGCCGCTCCCATGCCCGGCAACATTCTGAAGGTCAATGTCACTGCAGGTCAGGCCGTCAAGGCCGGTGATCTGCTGGTGGTTCTGGAAGCCATGAAGATGGAGAACGAGATCGTCGCTCCCTGTGACGGCACTGTGGCTCAGGTAGTCACCTCCAAGGGCTCCGTGGTGGATACCGGCGCTCCTCTGGTCATTCTGGCCACTGCCAACGCTCCTGTCACCGCCGCTCCCGCCCCCGTGGCTGCTCCCGCACCTGCTCCTGCTCCTGCGGCAGCCCCTGCCCCCGCCGCTGCACCCGCTCCCGCTGCTCCCGCAGCCGTGGCTGCCGGTGAAGTGGTCGCCGCTCCCATGCCCGGCAACATCCTCAATGTGGCTGTCTCCGCCGGTCAGGCTGTCAAGTCCGGTCAGGTTCTGGTGATTCTGGAAGCCATGAAGATGGAAAATGAGATCGTCGCTCCCCGTGACGGCACTGTGGCCCAGGTGGTCACCTCCAAGGGCTCCGTGGTGGATACCGGCGCTCCTCTGGTCGTCCTGGCATAAGGAGGACGAAGTATGAATGTACTGGAAACCCTGCAGACGCTGTTGATAGAATCCGGCTTTGCAGGTATCGTCATGGGCGAAGGCTGGAAGAATCTGGTCATGATCGTCATTGCCTGCGTGCTGCTGTATCTGGGCATCGTCAAGAAGTTTGAGCCTCTGCTGCTGGTGGGTATCGCCTTCGGCTGCCTGCTGTCCAATCTGAGCTATTTCATGAGCCTGTCCGCTGAGCTCAACGAGGTCAATGCCCTGTACCATCCCGAGCTGTGGGAGGCGTTTCTGGATGAGACCAGTCCCTATTATCACAGCTATGGACATATCCTGTCTCATGCAGGTCTGCTGGATATCTTCTATATCGGCGTCAAGGCCGGTATCTATCCCTGCCTGATCTTCATGGGCGTAGGCGCCATGACCGATTTCGGTCCCCTGCTGTCCAACCCCAAGAGCCTGCTGCTGGGCGCAGCTGCTCAGCTGGGCGTGTTCGTGGCCTACTTCGGTGCCGTTCTGCTGGGCTTCACCGGCCCCCAGGCTGCTTCCATCGGCATCATCGGCGGTGCAGACGGCCCCACGGCTATCTTCCTCACCACCAAACTGGCTCCGGAGCTTCTTGGTCCCATCGCCATTGCCGCCTACTCCTACATGGCACTGATTCCTCTAATTCAGCCCCCCATCATGCGGGCACTGACCTCCAAGAAGGACCGCTGCATCAAGATGGAGCAGACCCGTGTGGTCTCCAAGACCGAGAAGATCGTCTTCCCCATTGTGGTGTCCATCTTCGTCATCCTGCTGCTGCCCTCCACCGCTCCCCTCATCGGCTGCCTCATGCTGGGCAACCTGTTTAAGGAGTGCGGTGTCACTGATCGTCTTTCCGATACGGTGCAGAACGCCCTGATGAACATCGTCACCATCATGCTCTCTACGGCTGTGGGTGCGACCATGGTCGCCTCCAACTTCTTGAAGCTGGAGACCATCAAGATCGTCGTTCTGGGTCTGGTGGCATTCGCCATCTCCACTTCCGGCGGCCTGCTTATGGGCAATATCATGTGCAAGCTCTCCGGAGGCAAGATCAACCCCCTCATCGGTTCTGCCGGCGTGTCTGCCGTTCCCATGGCAGCCCGTGTTTCTCAGGTGGAAGGCCAGAAGGAGAACCCCTCCAACTTCCTGCTGATGCACGCCATGGGTCCCAATGTGGCAGGCGTTATCGGCTCCGCCATCGCTGCCGGCTTCCTGCTGGCCGTCTACGGCTGATAAACCTATAAAAAACCGCCCCTCAGGGCGGTTTTTTCTTACCGTTGACACATCTTCCGGCCTGTGATAAAATTAAGAACACTTGCGGGCATGATGGAATTGGCAGACATGCAGGATTTAGGTTCCTGTGCAGCAATGCGTTGGGGTTCAAGTCCCCATGCCCGCACCAAAACCCGGCTCTCGCTTTTGCGAGGGCCGGGTTTTTGCATGGGACTTGAACCCGAGAGGGTCTGAGCGGAAAGAAAACAGCCCGGTGGGCTGTTTTCCGCGAAGAGCGCGAAGCGGATACCAGGCGGCTCAGCCGCACGGTCGCTGAGCGAGTAGGGCGCAAGGTGAAACCGCAGCGACCGGCAAGTCCCCATGCCCGCAACAAAGAGAACAGCACCCACAAATGTGGGTGCTGTTCTTTTCAGATCTCCGTAAATTCGTAGACATAGCGGACGGTACCGTTGTCGTAGGTGTAGACGATCTGTCCCGTGGGGAGAATTTCCTTGACGAACTTGTCGAAATCCGCATAGTGCTTGGTGCGGACGAAAGTATCGGTGTCGTCCAGCTCCGCTTCCTCAAAGAAGGTCTGAGGTCTGGCGTCACCGGCGCAGCCGTTGACGAATTTCGCCACGATTTCGTACTCTTTCAAGGCTTATCCCTCCAGATGGAAGGCTTTTTTCAGATCTTCCACTTCCTCATCGGTGATGTGGACGATCTGGCCGATGCCGGTAGAGTTGATGATGGAATGAGCGGTGGACTCCAGCACTTCCAGACGGTCAAAGGCCTGCAGCAGGCTGTCGCCGGTGACGATGACGCAGTCATCTTCCAGCATGATGGCAGGGCTGGCAGGGCCAAATTCCTTGGACAAAGCTGCCGGATCGGTGTAGATGCCGCCGTAGGGCAGCTTCTTGATATCCCGCAGGAGGATATAGCTTTCGGGAATGGTTCTGGGATCGAATTTGGCATCGGTGACGGCAAAGGCCATGGCATTGAGGGGGTGGGCCTGCAGAATGGCGCGGATCTCGGGATTGTTCTTGTAGATGAGATCGTGGAAATGGACAGCCCGGGAGGGCACCTTGCCCAGCTCCTTCATGCCGCCCTTGACCCGAACCAGATCTTCCTCCTCCAGGTAGGCTCTGTCCTTGCCGAAGGGGGTGATGAGGAAGCTGTCATCGGCCAGACGGACGGAATAAGTGCCGTGAGTGGCGGTGAACAGACCCATGCGGTAGCTGCGGCGGATAAGAGTAATCATATCCCGCCGTGCAGACTGCTCCTCGGAGGTGTGGGTCCTGGGGATGAAGTCATCCAGCTTGGTGTGGAAATTGGTGGTGGCCATCTTCTGCTGCTCTTCCGTCAGGGGCGTGGCCTTGCCGATCTTGGCAGCCAGAATTTCCAGTTCTGCGGCATAGTTGAGGGTCTCAAACCGCTGGAAGGCGGTGAACATATCCGGTGCGCCGATGCAGACACCGTGGTTTTCCAGCATGGCGATGTCGCAGCCGTCGGCAAAGACCTTGCCGATCTTGGCGCCCAGATCATCGCTGCCGGGGACGCCGTAGGTGGCGATGCGGACATCGGGGCAGACCCGGCGGACAGAGGGGATCAGATCCAGTGCCGGCACCTTGCGGATGATGGAAAATGCCACCAGTGCAGGGGGATGGGCATGGAGAACGGCCTTCAGATCGGGACGCATTTTGTAGACGGAGACATGGAAGGGCAGCTCGGAGGAGGGCTTGTGAGGTCCTTCGATGGTACCGTCGGGATGGACGCAGACGATGTCTCTGCGGGTCAAAGTACCCTTGTCCACGCCGGCAGGGGTGATCCAGATGCTGCCGTCAGAGTCCATGATGGAAAGGTTGCCGCCGGAGGTGGTGGTCAGACCCTTGTCGTAAATACGCTGCATGAACATGACCAATTGGTCAGCAGGATGGATATATTCAATGTTCATAGGCTGTCTCCTTCCAAAAAATCTCCAAACAATTCAATCTGTCAGCGTAAGCTGACACATTCATTGTCCATTGTCAATTATCAATTGTCTTAAGCAGGCTCAGCAGGACTTCGTAAGCACGGTCCCAGTCTGCGGTGTGGTTGGGGGTAAAGTCATTGACATCCTCGGAGTTGCGGACGATGCGGCGCAGATCCTCCAGATCCTTCACAGCGCCCAGAGCCATGGCCTGAGACAGGATGTTGCCGATGGCAGCGCCTTCCACAGGGCCGGTGACCACGGGACGGTCCAGAGAGTCAGCAACCAGCTGATCCAGGAACTTGTTGTTGATGCCGCCGCCGACGATGTTCAGCTGAGTGATCTTCTGACCCTTGATCTCCTCCAGACGCTCCAATGCCCAGCGGTACTTCAGTGCCAGAGATTCGTAGATGGCTCTTGCCACCTGACCCACGGTTTCGGGGACAGGCTGACCCACCTTGCGGCAGTAGTCCTGCACCTTGCGGACCATGTCGCCGCCGCCGAAAAATTCATCGTAGTCGGGGTCAATGATGGTGCGGAAGGGTTCGGCCTTCTTGGCTTCTTCCACGATCTCATTCCAGGAATAGGTCACGCCGGTCTTCTTTGCCCAGTCACGGCGGCAGTCCTGAATGAGCCACATACCCATGATGTTCTTCAGAGGACGGAAGCCGCCCTGAATGGTGCCCTCGTTGGCGAAGTTGGCCTCCCGGACGGAGTCGGTGAGGATGGGCTCATCGGTTTCCACACCGAACAAAGACCAGGTACCGCTGGAGCAGAAGGCGAAGCTGCCGGTGCCGGGGATAGCGGCCACGGCGGAGGCGGTGTCATGGGTACCGACAGCGGCAAAATTGGCCTGATTGATGCCGATTTCTTCTGCCAGTTCGGGACGGAGCTTGCCACGGAGCTGACCTGCCCGGTCAGTCTCGGTGAAGATCTTTCTGGGCAGACCCAGTTCGTCAATGCTCTCCCAGTCATAGTCCTTGGTGGTGGGATTGTAGAGCATGGTGGTGGTCAGATTGGTGTATTCGGTCTTGGCTTCGCCGGTGAGGAAGTAGCCCAGCAGGTCGGGCATCAGCAGGAGCTTCTCGGCGTTTTCCAGCGCCACATCGTCCTCAGCCTTTCTTCTTGCCAGCTGATAGACGGTGTTGAAGTTCATGGCGGCGATGCCGGTACGGCGGAACTGGGTGGGGAAGTCGATGGTTTCCCAAACTCGCTCCATGTCCTCGTTCTTGGCATAGCGGTAGGAGCGGGGGTTGCCCAACAGGTGACCGTTCTTGTCCAGCAATCCGAAGTCCACGCCCCAGGTGTCGATACCAAAGCAGTCCAGCTCGCCGATGTTCAGCTGCTTGAAGGCCAGAAGACCCTGCTTCAGATTGTTGTAGAGGTACGGCAGGTCCCAGTAGTACACGCCGTTCATTTCAATGTAGTTGTTTTCAAAGCGGTGCAGCTCCTGCATTTCCACCTTGTCGCCGTCAAAGCGGCCCAGAATGGCTCTGCCGTTGCTGGCACCCAGATCGAAGGCAAGCAGATTGTAAATTTTCTTGCTCATGGCGTCCTCCTTACTTTTTACCTGCCAGGGACTTGCGGTATTTTTCGCTTTCCCAGTTGGCGATGAAGTGCTTGGCAGCCTCGCCCATGGTGGACAGGGGGTTGCCTGCGGCTTCGATGGCGTCGATGATGTAAACAACAGCAGTCAGAGTCTCAGCAAAGACCTGCGCCTTCTTCTCGTCCATGCGCATGAGCACACGGCCGTCGGAATAAGCCACGCACTGACCCTCTTCCACGGTATCCTTGTCCATGGAGAAAGAGCCGATGAGGAACACCATCTGGTCGGGGTACAGGGGCTGCTCCAGCAGGAAGCTCTCGGTGTATCTGCCGCCTGCCATGGCCTTGGTCAGATAGGGAGTGGCGTTCTCGTAGAGACCCTCTTCCACCTGCTTGATCTCCACCTTGGGGAAGGAGGAGCCGGTGAGACCGTAGAGGGCAGCAATGCGCTCGTTGGCATCGGCATGGTATGCCAGAACCTTGTCGGGATCGTCGTCATGGGCGATGATGCCGTGGTTCTGCATGAGGATGATGGAGGGCACCTTGCCGGTGGCGGCTTCCACACGCTTCAGCTCATCACGGATGGCGAAGGTCAGGTTGGCACCGGGATCGGTGTAGTCCACCCAGCCCCAGGAATAGTCTGCACCGGCAAAGGCCTTTTCAGCCAGCTCTTTGCAGTTGCAGGCGCAGGTGGCCAGATTGGCGTAAACGCTGTGGGTGTGGACAACGAAAGTCTTGAGGATGGAGTGGAAGCCGGCTTCCACAGAGGGGCGCAGGGCGTCCAGACCCTCGATGGTCTGAACGGACTCTTTTGCCTTGGCAGAGCCGGCGGTCTCCACATTTTCAAACTGGGAGGGCTCGCTGGTCAGATAGAAATCACGGATGGCAGCGCCGCCCAGCACGGCATAGGCCTTGTCGGGACGGATGTCCTTCAGGCAGAAGCCGGAGGCCTTGATGGCCATGAGACCGTCGGGGAACTTGACGGAGGTGTTGCCGCCGCCGCCCTGGACATAGTCGGCACGGGCGCCTGCGGTTTGGGAAATACGGGCAAAATCAGCAAGACGCTGAGCATTCTTTTCAAAAAACATGGTGTTATGTACCTCCTATCAGACACGCTTCAGCAGCACATCTTTTTCATAGGCCTTGACGGTGGCGTACCAGCTCTCGTCGGCGGGGACGCCCTGACGGGTGCAGTATTCGGCCCAGATATCACCGAAGGGCAGGGTCTTGTATTCTTCGTTCATGACCAGAATCTCGGTCCAGTCGTTGGCGTCCTGCTGTGCCTTCATGTCGGGGGTGACCAGAGCCATGAGCAGAGCCTTCTGGGCGTTGCGCATACCCACAGTCCATGCTGCCAGACGGTTGATGGAGGCATCGAAGTAGTCCAGAGCGATGTCCACACGGCCGTCCAGACCGCCGCAGCGGACGATTTCCTTGAAGAGCTCCTTGGTCTCATCGTCCAGAATCAGCACATGGTCGGAGTCCCAGCGGACGCCGCGGGTGACATGGAGGGCGATCTCGGGGAAGAAGGTCAGCAGAGCGGGGATCTTGTCGGAGACCACTTCCGTGGGATGATAGTGACCGTTGTCCATGAGGGGGATGCACTTATCCTTGTTGGCAGCGGCATAGGCCAGAGAGAACTCGGCGGAGCCGACGGTGTAGCTTTCCACGCCGATACCGAAGACCTTGCTCTCCACGCAGGGCTTGACCTTGCTGAAATCGAAGGGCTCAGCCAGAATGGCGTCGATGGATTCCTTATAGCGCATACGGGGACCCATGCGGTCGGCGGGAATATCCTTGAAGCCGTCGCCGGTCCAGATGTTCATGACGCAGGGCTGACCCAGCTCCTCTGCCAGATACTGGCTGATGCGGATACAGGCCTTGCCGTGGTCGATCCAGAACTTTCTGGTCTCCTCGTTGGGGCTGGGCAGGGTCAGAGGATCGCACTTGGGATGGGAGAAGAAGGTGGGGTTGAAGTCGCAGCCCAGACCACGCTCCTTGCAGAAATCCACCCACTTCTTGAAGTGCTTGGGCTCCAGCTTGTCACGGTCCACCCAGCCGCCGTTGGTCTCGTCAAAAATGGCGTAGCAGGCATGGAGGTTCATCTTGGTGATACCGGGGATAAACTTCAGAACCACATCGATATCCGCCATGAGCTCCTCGGGGGTGCGGGCACGGCCGGGATAATTGCCGGTGGTCTGGATGCCGCCGGTGAGGGGCTTGTTGGGGTCGGTGTCGAAGCCACGGACATCATCGCCCTGCCAGCAGTGCATGGAGATGGAGGTTTTGGCGGCCTTTTCCATGGCCTTTTCCACATCTACGCCAAAGCGGGCGTAGGCAGCCTTTGCGCTTTCAAATCTGCTCATAGTTCAGTATCTCCTTTATTAATAAAAGTGTTTTCGATTTATAATATCATTCTGCCAGAAAAGCAGTTGATTTTCAAGAGGTTATTCCCGATTAATCAGCTCTTTGCTGAAAGCCGGGAAGCGGTCGGAGCTGACGCCTTCCGGTCCGGGCCACATTCTTCGGTAAGCCTGAGGGGTCATGCCCTCCTGACTTTTGAATCGCCGGGTGAAATATCCCAGATTGTCGATGCCCACGGAAAGGGCGATATCACCAATGGGCATTTTGGTGCCCCGGAGCAGTTCTTTGGCTCTGGTCATCCGAAGCAGGATCTGGTATTCCGAGGGCGACATGCCCATATACCGTTTGAACTGCTTTTGCAGATACTGGGGATTGATGTTAAACTGCCCGCCCAGATCCTCCAGCGTGTGCTTTTCCCGGTAGTGGTTCTGCAGGAACATCCGAACACCCTGAATGATCTGCGGCATTTCGCTGGTTTTGCCCATGGTCATGGTGGAAAGGACACACTCCGTGATCAGCTGAGAAAGCAGATCGGCAGCCTGGAAATCCACGATCATCTGATTGTCATGGGAGGGTTCGAGAGCCAGCAGCGAATCGAATAACCCCAGCGCTTTGTACTGATTGGGATACAGACCCACAGGGGAACCGTTGTTGTGGGTGAGAAACGCATCATAGTAGGCCTTGGCGTTGCCGCCGTAAAAATGCACCCACATAATATGCCAGTTGTCACAGTCGGGTGCGGTGCGGTAGTGCTGGGGCTTCTGGCAGTCGATCCAAAAAAACTGACCGGGACGCAGATCATACTGCTGCCCGTTGTAGTCCAGCAGACCGCAGCCATCGATGGTCAGCTTGATCAAATAGGAAGCAAAGCCCTCCCGGGCGGTGAAATAATCCTTGCCTGCCCAGAAATCACCGATCTCCTGTGCGTAGATCAGAGAGGTCTTGGCCAGAGCGGTGGGGGAGATCATGTTCCATTGGGAGACGGAGGAAATATCCAGATTGTATTCCAGACTGGAAGCCATATCCTCACCCCTCATTCCCAAAATCAAGATAGTGCAAAAAATTAACAAAATAAGATAATGCAATTATTCTTAGTTGATGTTATGATACAAAAAAAGAGCTACAAAGTATAGGTTTTCGGTAAAATCTGAACTTTTTTGGTGCATTATACCAAAAGCGAAGATGCGATTTTGTGCGAAATCACTGATTTCCTGCTTGATGCAAAAATGCAAAAAAAGGAAAATGGGTCGATTTGGCACAAAAAAGACGAATTATGAAAAGCTGTACGCAAGTGCGAGAGGAGTGCATTCGATGAGCAATCCTGTTTTGGAGCTGCGGGGTATCACCAAGATCTTCCCCGGTGTCAAGGCTCTGAATCAAGTGCAGTTCGATCTGTATCCCGGCGAGATCCACGCCCTTATGGGCGAAAACGGCGCCGGTAAACCTACCTTTATTAAGGTCATTATGGGTGTCCATCAGGCCGAAGAGGGCGAAATGTACCTCAATGGTGAAAAGGTGAACTTCAAGAGTACCCGTGATGCCCAGAAGGCCGGTATCGCCGCTATTTACCAGCATGTGACCGCCTACCCCCACCTGACTGTGGCAGAAAATATCTTCACCGGCCACCTGAAGCGGAAGTTCGGTATCGTCCAGTGGAAGGAAATGTATGCCGAGGCCGACCGGCTTCTGAAGGAACTGAATGCCGACTTTGATTCCCACGCCCTCATGGGCAATCTGTCTGTTGCCCAGCAGCAGATGGTGGAGATCGCCAAGGCACTTTCCCTCAATGCCCGCATTATCATCATGGACGAGCCCACAGCGGCTCTGACCAAGCGGGAATCCGAAGAGCTCTACCGCATCACCCGGAAGCTCCGGGATGAGGGCGTTTCCATCATCTTCATCTCCCACCGTTTTGAAGATATGTACGCCCTGGCCACCCGTGTCACCGTGTTCCGGGATGCCCAGTATATCGGTACATACGATGTGGACGGCATTACCAATGCCGATCTGATCAAGGCCATGGTTGGCCGTGAGATCAAAGACCTGTTCCCCAAGCCGGATGTGACTCCCGGCGAGGAAGTCCTCCGTGTGGAGAACCTGTGCCGCACCGGCTTCTTCAAGGATGTGTCCTTCAGCGTCAAGAAGGGCGAGATCCTCGGTCTCACCGGACTGGTGGGTGCCAGAAGAACGGAAGTGGTCCAGACCATCTACGGTGTGGAAAAGCTGTCCTCCGGCAAGATCTTCTGGGAAGGCAAGGAAGTCAAGGTCAACAACCCCACAGAGGCCATCTCCATGGGTATCGGCCTGCTGCCGGAGAACCGGCAGATCGAAGGTCTGATCCTGGATTGGGGCATCGGCAGAAACATCACCCTGCCGGAGCTGAAGTCCTATGTGGGCAAGCTGTTCCTGGATGAAAAGAAGGAAAATGAAGCTGCCAAGGATCTGGCGGAGCGGGTGGATACCAAGGCCGTCACCGTCTTTGACAAGGCAAGCAGCCTTTCCGGCGGCAACCAGCAGAAGGTGGTCGTTGCCAAGGCGCTGGGATCTGATTTCAAACTGCTGATCCTGGATGAGCCCACCAAGGGCGTGGATGTGGGCGCCAAAGCCGCCATCTATGAGATCATGGGCGAACTGGCCCAGCAGGGCTACGCCATCATCATGATCTCCTCTGAAATGCCCGAAATTCTGGGCATGAGTGACCGGATCGTGGTCATGTGCGAAGGCCGTGTCACCGGCGAACTGAGCCGGGAAGAAGCCACCCAGGAGAAGATTCTGGAGCTGGCAATGGCCAAGCATACTGCTGCAAAGGAGGGTGCATAAGCCATGAAGAATAAAACCCTTCAGAAAAAGGGCAAGCTGGCTGAGCTGCTCCGCAGCCGTGAAGTGAGTTTGCTTTTGGTTCTGGTTCTGCTGTGTGCCTTCATTCAGTTCCGCAACAACCAGTTCCTGACCCCCAATGTTATCAACGGCATCTTTAAGAACTATGCCTATACCATGGTCATGTCCTTCGGTATGCTGCTGGTTTTGCTCATCGGCGGTATCGATATCTCCGTAGGTGCGACCCTGGCTCTGTCCGGTATGACGGCCTGCATCCTGATGAAGGAAGGCATCATCGCCAACACGCTGGTGGTCTATGGCGTCAGTATTGCCGTTGGTCTGGTCTGCGGTCTGCTGATCGGTCTGGTCATTGCCAAGGGCAAGGTCATTCCCATCATCGCCACTTTGGGCTTCCAGTATATCTATCGCGGTCTGACCTATGCCATTTCCGACAGTGACTGGGTCGGCACCTCCGAAATGTCTCAGGGCTTCAAGGATTTCGCCCAGGGCGGTATCTTTGGTCTGAACCACTTGATCTGCATCACTATCGTGGTGTTTGTGGTATTTTTGATCTTCCTCAAGTGGAGCAACTTCGGCCGCTCCATCTATGCCGTCGGCTCCAATGCCGATGCCGCCAAGATCTCCGGTATCCGCATCGACCGGATCAAGATCGCTGTCTATACCATCTGCGGTGCAATCGCAGGTCTCTGCGGTGCCATGCTGACCGGCTATTATGCCACCGCCCAGCCCAATATGGCAACCAATTCCGAAATGGATGTCATTGCCGCCTGCGTCATTGGCGGTGTCAGCCTGGATGGCGGTCAGGGCAGCGCCGTGGGTGTGCTGCTGGGCGCCATTACCATGGCTGTCATCGGCAAGTCTCTGTCCATGGTGGGTATCAGCCCCTTCTGGCAGCAGGCCCTCAAGGGCGGTATCATCCTGCTGGCCGTTATGATCAATGTGCTGGTGCAGCGCGGTGCAGACCGCAGAATGCTGAAAGAGAGGGATATCTGATATGGCAACGAAATCAGGAAGAACCATTGAACATATCCAGAAAAAATCCCTCAAAGATATTCTGGTTCGCTGGGAGAGCCTGCTGGTCGTCATCTTCCTGGCGGTCAATATCATGAATGTCAGCATCTCTCCCAATTATCTGAAAGCATTTAACCTCTTTACCAACATCAGAAGCATCCTGCTGAACGGTCTCATTGCGCTGCCTATGGCCTATATCCTGCTGCTGGCGGATATCGACCTTTCCGTGGGCTCCAATGTGTGCCTGTCCGCCACGGTGCTGGGTGTGGTCTATAATGCCACCGGCTCCATCTGGCTGGCCATTCTGGCAGGTATTGCCACCGGTACCCTCTGCGGTGCCCTCAACGGTCTGATCCTGACCAAGTTTACAGAACTGGCTCCCATGATCGTCACCCTTGCCACCATGACCCTCTACCGAGGCATTGCCGAGCGTATTTTGGGCGACGGCTCCACCAAGGGTATGCGGGATGTGGAATGGTTCTGCAAGCTCTATGATCTCCGCGTCGGTCCTGTGCCCATTTTGTTCTTCGTGTTCTGCGCCTTGGCGATCATTTTCGGTATCGTCATGCACAAGACGGTCTTCGGCCGCCGGATGTACGCCATCGGTGCCAACAAGAAGGCTGCCGCCTATGCCGGCATCAAGGTCCAGAAGATCCGTATGATCGTCTTCACCCTCACCGGCTTTATCTGCGGTCTTTCCGCCATGTTCTACTGTGCATGGACCGGTTCCGTCAAGAGCGATATTGCCAAGGGCTACGAGCTGGAAGCCATTTCCGTCTGCGTTCTGGGCGGTATTTCCACTGCCGGCGGCAAGGGTAACTTCCCCGGCGCCATCATCTCCATCTTCATCATCGGTCTGCTGCGCTACGGTCTGAACTTGAAGAACATCAACCCCCAGATCATCAACATCATTGTTGGTGCCCTGCTGATCCTGGTGGTCATGTTCCCCAACATCCGCCAGTCCATCTCCGACAGCCGAAAGAAGAAGCTGTAATTGGTATGTACGCAAAAGCGTTCATATAAAAAACAAACTTGAAAGGAAGAAAAAACTATGAAGAAACTGCTTGCTCTGCTGCTCGCCCTGGTTATGGTCTTCTCTCTGGCCGCTTGCGCCGAGAAGGCTCCCGTCGAGGAAGAAGCACCCGTCGAAGAAGCTCCTGTTGAAGAAGCTCCCGTCGAGGAAGAAGCACCCGCTGCCGAACTGACTTTCGCCATCGTGCCCAAGTCCGCCGGCAACCCCTACAACGAAAGAGAAGCATCCGGCTTTGAAGAAGCCTGTGCTGCTCTGGGCGTCAAGTCCATCGTTCAGTATCCCGAAGACACCTCCGCTGAGGCTCAGATCAATGTTATCAACAACCTGATCGCTCAGGGCGTCAACGGCATCGCCGTTGCTGCCAACGATGCAGAAGCTCTGGAATCCACTCTGAATGATGCCAAGGCTGCCGGTATCACCGTTGTCTCTCTGGACTCCGATACCAAGGGCTCCCAGTTGTTCATCAACCAGGCTGGTGTCAAGGAAGTCGCTCAGGTCCTAGTCGACTCCGTCTATGACATGGCTGGCGGCGCCGGCGAATTCGCCGTCCTGTCCGCTTCCTCCACTGCTACCAACCAGAACTCCTGGATCGCTGCCATGGAGCAGATCATCGCTGCTGACGAGAAGTATGCTGATCTGGTTTGGGTCGAGACTGTCTACGGCGACGACGAGTCCCAGAAGTCCGTTGACATGACCGAGTCTCTGATGACCAACTATCCCGACCTGAAGGTCATCTGCTGCCCCACCACCGTTGGTGTTCTGGCCTGCGCTCAGACCGTTCAGAATGCCGGCTCCGCCATCAAGGTTGCCGGTCTGGGTCTGCCCTCCGAAATGAACGGCTATGTCGGCGAAGATCTGCCCTGCCCCTACATGTATCTGTGGAACCCCATTGATGTGGGTGCTACCGCTGCATACGCTATGCAGTGCATCATCGACGGCGCCACCACCGGCACCGTTGGCGAGAACTTCACCGCTGCCAACGGCAACGCTTACGATGTCATCGAAGGCGACGAGTCCGTCGGCGTTTACTCCACTCAGATCATTGTTGGCCCTCCCTACGAGTTCACTGCTGACAACATCGCCGAGTGGGCACAGGTCTATTAATTTATAAGAAAACAGTCTTATAATTTCTAACTGACCGGCGGGGCAGGCGCACGCCTGCCCCGCTTTTTCATAAAAATTTTTCCTTTTTTGTGTAAAAAACAGTGGTTTTTATAGAAAAAATCAAAAATTTAAGGAGTGATTTTCCATGATCAAGGGTTTCAAGATGAAGCTGTATCCCGGTCAGGAGGCCGAATACGAAAAGCGTCACAATCAGCTCTGGCCGGAAATGGCAGACATGATTCACGAACACGGCGGCAAGAACTATACCATTTTCCTGGACAAGGAAACGCTGACCCTGTTCGGTTATATTGAGATCGAAAGTGAAGAGCTGTGGGCAAAGGGTGCCGATACGGCCATCAACCGGAAATGGTGGGACTTCATGGCCGATATCATGGAGACCAATCCCGATAACAGCCCCGTGGCCATTGACCTGCAAAATGTGTTCCATCTGGATTGATCGGAGGATAAACGATGAACAGAAAGCCTGTTAAGAAGCCGAGAATCGGTCTGTATTCCATGGGTTTGAAGCACTATTGGGGCCAGTTTGCCGGTCTGGAAGACCGGATGAAGCTCTACGGTGCCTTTATTGCCGAGAAGCTGGAAGCCATGGGTGCAGAGGTGGTGCGCTATGATCTGGTGGACTGCGAGCAGGCCGGCAAGGAAGCCGGTGAAGTCTTTGCCGCCCACAATGTGGATCTGGTGTTCGCCCACGCCGCCACCTATGTGACCTCCGCCTCCGTCCTGCCGGTCCATCAGATCTGCAAGGCACCGGTGGTCATTCTGAACCTCCAGCCCACCACCCGCATCAACTATGCCAAAACAACCACCGGCGAATGGCTGGCTCACTGCGGCGCCTGCCCTGTGCCGGAGATCGTCAATGCCCTCCACCGGGCAGATATTTCCTGCGAGGTCATCAATGGTCTGCTGGGCATGACCGAGACCCCCGAAATCTCTCTGACCAATGAAAACACTGCCGACCGCCCCGAAGCAAAGAAGGCCTGGGCAGAGATCGAGCAGTGGGTCAAGGCCGCCATGGTCAAGCGGAATCTCATGGGTGCCCGCTTCGGCTTCCTGGGCAATACCTACGGCGGTATGTTGGATATGTACAGTGATTTCACCATGTTCCAGGGTCAGACCGGCGCCCATTTGCAGGTTTTGGAAATGTGCGATCTGAACCGCCATCTGGAAAAAGTCACCGATGCTGAAGTGGCTGCCAAGCGGCAGGAGATCGCCGATTTCTTCCGCATCAGCGAGACCGATGCCGCTGATCCGCTGGCCCAGAAGCCCACGGAGGAGCAGCTGAACTGGTCCGCTAAGGTGGCAGTGGCACAGGAAAAGATGGTGGAAGAATTCGATCTGGACGCTCTGACCTATTACTATCACGGCGCACCCGGCGGTCACTATGAGGAAGTTCAGGGCGGCTTCATCGTGGGTCACTCTCTGCTGACGGCATCAGGCATCCCCTGCTCCGGCGAAGGCGATCTGAAGACCTGCCTTGCCATGAAGATCTGCGATCTTCTGGGCGTCGGCGGCAGCTTCTGCGAGATCGTAGTCACCGACTATGAGGATGGCACCATCCTGCTGGGTCATGACGGCCCCTTCCATCTGGCCATCGCCAAGGAGAAACCCATTCTCAGAGGTATGGGTCTGTACCATGGCAAGCAGGGCACCGGCGTATCCGTGGAAGCCAAGGTCCGCACCGGCCCCATCACCAATCTGAACTGCACCCAGACTGTGGACGGCAGACTGAAGTTCATCATCACCGAGGCAGAGTCCACCGATGGTACCATCATGACCATCGGCAACACTCAGACTCCCGTGAAGTTCAACAAGTCTCCCGATGAATATTTCGATGAGTGGTTCCGGGAACTGCCCACCCATCATTTTGCCATGAGCGTGGGTCATAACGAAGCCCAGCTCATCAAGGTCTGCAAGCTGCTGAACGCCGCCCACGCAGAGCTGAACAAGTGATTCGCAAAACTCCGCCTTGTAAAAGGCGGAGTTTTGTTGTATGATGCAAGAAGAATGGAAAAAGTGGGTGACCTCCGTGAAAAAGATTCATTACAGCTGGGTGGTATGTTTTGCCTGTGCCCTGATACTTTTCTGTACCGGTGGCCTGTGCATCAACGCCTTTACCATCTATCAGCCTTACATCCGTATCCAGAATGGTTTTACCAACGCCCAGTCCTCCGCTATCATCACCGTGCGGAGCCTGTTTTCCTTTGCATCCGTGCTGCTGACGGGATTCTATTTCAAACGGATCTCCCTGCGATGGGGCACTTTTTTGGGCGGTCTTCTGTCGGTTCTATCCTTTGTGGTGTTCGGTCTGGCCCGCAGCCATTTTGCCTACTGCACCGCTGCAGCCCTCTGCGGACTGGGTTACGGCTTTTCCGGCATGGTGCCGGTGGCCATCTTATTGGATCATTGGTTTGTCAAAAAACGAACCCTGGCGATGGGTCTCTGTGCAGCCTCCACGGGATTGGCTGTGTTGGGAATCCCTCAGCTGCTCACATGGCTGATCGAATCCTTCGGTCTGCAGGTGACTTTTTTTGCAGAAGCCATGGTCATATTGGCATTGCTGACGGTGGTCTGGCTGCTTTTGCGTGACCGTCCCGCTGACAAGGGACTTTCGCCCTATGGTGCGGAGGAAGGCCCGGCCGCCTTCAAGGTGGTGCGTCATGACCGCAGACTGGAAAAGAAAGACTGGATTCTGCTGGTGCCCATGCTGCTTCTGCTGGGCACGGTCAACTCCGTGGGCTACAGCCATCTGACCATGCTGGCTACAGCAAAGGGCTTCGGCAGTCAGACCGTTGCCACGGCGATTACAGTTACGGGACTGTCTCTGATTCTGGGCAAATGTGCCTACGGCTGGATCTCGGAAAAGCTGGGCACCGTTGCCTGCAACTGGATCATGGGCAGCCTGCTGGTCGCCGGACTGGCTCTCTGCTGCGTCACTTCCGGCAGCGTGGTTCTGTTATTTGTCGCCATGTGTGCCTATGGCATGGGTCTCTCCATGGCCACCGTGGGCATCACCGCCTGGGCAGGAGATCTGGCGGCCCAGGCGCAGTATGACCATACGGTGCAGCTATTCCAGTCCCTTTCCTCCGCCGGAGCACTGATCTTCTCCAGCTTCCCCGGTATTCTGGCCGATCACTTCGGCGGCTCCTACATCCCGGCTTACATCTGCTTTGCAGCCTTTGCACTGTTTGTCCTTCTGGCAATTCAGTGGACATATCATAAATCCAAATAAAGAGCGGATTGCCACGCAGCTTTGCTGCTCGCAATGACCGGCTTAAGGAGTGTCATTGCGAGGGCTGAAAGCCCGTGGCAATCCGTATTTTTTTATTTTATTAAGATAGCAGCAGCTTGTCGTCGGCTTCGTCGGAGCCGCTGACCTTGCTGAACAGCTCCAGCAGATCGGGAACCGTCAGCTTCTGCTTTTCTTCCCCTGCCACATCGATAACGATACGGCCTTCATACATCATGACCAGCCGGTCGCCGTATTCAATGGCATCACGCATATTGTGGGTGATCATCAGGGTGGTCAGCTTGTCCCGGTTGACGATGAGACGGGTGGTCTCCATGACCTTTGCAGAGGTCTTGGGGTCCAGGGCTGCCGTATGCTCGTCCAGAAGCAGCAGCTTGGGCTTCTGCAGAGAGGCCATCAGCAGGGTCAAGGCCTGCCGCTGACCGCCGGAGAGCAGACCCACCTTGGCAGTCAGACGGTCTTCCAGACCCAAGTCCAGGGTCTTGAGCATTTCCCGGTACATGTCCCGTTCGGACTTGGTAATACCCATACGGAAGCCTCTGCCCCGACCGCGGCGCAGTGCCAAAGCCAGATTTTCTTCGATCTGCATGGAGGCAGCGGTGCCCATCATGGGGTCCTGGAACACACGACCAATGTACTTGGCACGCTTATACTCCGGCAGGTGGGTCACATCCACGCCGCCGATGGTGACGGTGCCTTCATCCACGATCAGCGCGCCGGAAACGGCGTTGAGGAGGGTGGATTTACCGGCGCCGTTGCCGCCGATGACAGAGACGGATTCGCCTTCCTTAATATGCAGGGACACGCCCTTGAGGGCGGCTTTTTCATTGATGGTCCCGGGGTTGAAGGTTTTGAAGATGTTTTCGACCTTAAGCATGGGGGACACCTCCCGGTTTCACATTCTTGGCATGGTGTTTGGCTCTCCAGTAGGGGACGAACAGGGCAATGGCCACAAAGGTGGCGGAGAACAGCTTGAGATCATCGGTGTTGAGACCCAACTGGATGACAAAGGCCGTGACCACATAGTAGATGATAGCGCCGGCGACCACACTTGCCAGCTTCATGGCGAAGTTGGTCAGCAGCTTGCCGAAGAGCACATCGCCGATGATGACGGCAGCCAGACCGATGACGATGGCACCACGACCCATGTTGACAGTGACACTGCCCAGATACTGAGTATACAGTGCACCGCTGAGACCCACCAGACCGTTGCCGATGGCAAGACCCAGAACCTTCATTTTATTATCGTTGATGCCCTGAGCACGGCTCATATTGGGGTTGGCACCGGTGGCACGGATGGCGCAGCCCAGCTCTGTACCGAAGAACCAGTACAGCACGGCAATGATCGCCGCCACGAAAATAAGACCCACCAGGCAGGAAGAAGCCTGATTGCGGACAGAGACCAGCAGGGGGAACTTGTCCACACTGACAGCCAGCATGGCTTTGCCCATGATTCGCAGGTTGATGGAATAGAGGGCCAGCTGGGTCAGAATACCGGACAGAATGGGGGGAATACCCATCTTGGTGTGCAGGAAACCGGTGATAAGACCGGCCAGCATACCTGCAACAAAGGCGGCGATCATGGCCAGAACCATGGGCACGCCATTGAGGATCAGCAATGCGGCAACTGCACCGCCGGTGCAGATAGAGCCATCTACGGTCAGATCGGAGAAATCCAGCACCTTATAGGTGATGTAGACGCCCAGCGCCAGAATACCCCAGATGAGACCCTGTGCCGCCGCATCGGGCAGCATTTTCAGCAGAGAGGCAAGAAAATCCATAGAAAAACCTCCAATGGAGAATTGTACATAAAAAGGGGGCGAATGCCCCCTTTTTAGCAGGAAGATCGATATTACAGATCGTCGGGAATGACCAGGCCGATAGCGTCGGCGTTCTCCTGATTGATGACCAGTTCCATGTCATCAGCAGTCATAAAGCCGATGGGAGTGGCAGCAGGATCAGCGCCTTCAGCCAGAATGCTGTAAGCCATCTCGCCTGCACGGTAGCCCAGAGTGTAGTAGTCGATGGCCACGCTGGCAGTACCGCCGCTGTTGACCATGCCGCCTTCGCCGCAGATGACGGGAACACCGGCGGGAACAGCGATGTTCTTGACTGCTTCCATGTTCTCAGCGAACAGGTTATCGGTGGGGATATAGATGACATCGGCCTGATCGCAGGCGGAGGTCACAACGCTGGAAAGGGTGGAAATATCGCTGGCAGTGAGGGTAACGGTCTCAAAACCGGCAGCGCCGTACAGCTCTTCCGCCTGGCCGCCCTGGATGACGGAGTTGGGCTCGGCGGAGCAGTAGATGATCGCCACAGTGGCAGCATCGGGGCAGAGCTTCTTGGTCAGATCCACATGAGCAGCGATGTCGCTCAGATCGGAGTAACCGGTGACATTGGCGCCGGGAGCCTCGTTGGAAGCAACGATGCCTGCACCGACATAGTCCGTAACAGAGGTGCCGATGATGGGAGTTTCAGAAGTGGCTTCCTTGGCAGCGATGACAGCGGGAGTGGCGTTAGCCATGATCAGATCCACGCCTTCGTTGATGAACTTGGTGACGATGGGGGTGCAGTTGGTGGCTTCGCCGCCGGCCAGCTGAACATCAAAAGTGACATTCTCGCCCAGTTTTTCGGTCAGAGCGTCCTGGAAGCCCTGAGTGGCCTGGTCCAGAGCCACATGCTCCATCAGCTGAACGATACCCACATTGAAAACGGGATTGTCATCGGCGGGGGCTTCTTCGGCGGGAGCCTTTTCGGCACAGGCGGCCAGACTCAGCACCATCAGAACGGCGAGCATCAAAGCGAACAGTTTTTTCATAGTAATTATCTCCTTTTTTGAATGTGGCGGGGAAATCAAAAAGAGATGTCGGAAAGGCAATGACTTTTTGGTTTTCTCGTGTTTACTTCGTCAGTATATAGCTTTAAATCGATAAAGTCAATAATGAGATGTAACAAAGCGAATTGGCATAATCAAAAATTTTTTGTAAAAAAGCACAAAGATACTTAAAAATCTGCTGACACAGAGGGATATTTGTGGTATGATGAGCCAAATAGTGGCATTTTGACAAAGGAGCACGCTATGAGCAAAAAGAAAAAAGAGTTTCTCAGAGGTCTGAAGTTTTTGCTGTTTTCCGTCAGCGCAGGTATCATCCAGATCGTGACCTTTGCGCTGTTTGAAGAGGTCCTCCATCTGGAGCACTGGCTGTCCTATCTGCTGTCGCTGGTGCTTTCCGTCTTGTGGAATTTTACCCTCAACCGCAAATTCACCTTCCATTCTGCCGGTAATGTCCCCAGAGCCATGGCACTGGTGGCTCTGTTCTATCTGGTGTTTACGCCCCTGTCCACCTGGTGGGTGGCGGTTCTGACCGGACCGGAAATGGGCTGGAATCAGTATCTGGTGGAGATCGGCACCATGGTCATCAATTTCTTACTGGAATACCTCTATCAGCGTCTGGTGGTATTCCGCAAAACCATTGATACGGCAAGGTAAGGCTTATGGAACAGCTGATTATGGCAGTCCGGCAGAATAAGAGCCGAAAAAAAGCAGAATTCTTCTACAAGAATGAATATCTCTCCGCACTGGAACAGCTGGAGGCTGCGTTTTCCGATGGGAAAGACCGGATCGGTCTTTTGACCCACGCAGGTTATCTGCTGCAGCTGGGCGGCACGAGAATCGCTGTGGACATCGCTCCCAAGTGGTTCCCATTGACGGAAGAAGCCCAAAAGGAACTGACCCGTCTGGTGGAGACCTGCGATGCCATTTTGCTGACCCACGACCATGGGGATCACTATGACCCAAATTGGTTGGAAGCCCGTTCCATCCCCGTCTATGCCCCGGATTTTCTGGATGTGAAAGGTGCGCGCAAAGTCACCATGGATGAGACTGTGACCATCGGCAGTCTGTCTGTCCGTTTCTTTGCCAGTCGTCACCGCAGCGTGGCAGAGTACGGCTTCTGCGTGGACGGCGTTGGCAAGCGGCTGCTGTTCCCCACAGATGTGCGGGATTATGAATACCGCTTCCCGGATTTTGGCGATGTGGATGTGGTATTCACCCATCTGTGGCTGGGCAGAGACGAAGCCCTGACCCTGACCTGCAACCCCTATTTCCATCTGTTCACCGAATATGCAAGGAGTTTTCTGGCGGATAAGATCGTCGTTGGACACCTGTGCGATCCCAGTCGGGACAATAAGAATATGTGGACAGACGATCACTTCAACTGGCTGCTGAATCTCCTGCCTGAGGCGATTTGCTTCAAAGTCGGCGAAACCATGGAACTATAAAAAAGCCTCCCTTACGGGAGGCTTTTTATCATATTTGCCATGGCATTTCCCAGCAATCGGGCGGAGTTCATGGCCTGAGGCAGGGTGTTGCCGTGGGTGCCCACCTCCACCAGAACAGAACCGGGGGTGGCATGTTGATTGAACCGCTCCGTCCGCAGATCCATGGGACGGCAAAGACCGGGATACATCCCCTCCAGAACCGACTGGAGTTTTAAGGCGTTGGCCAGATTCTCCTGCCAGTTGGGATGGGTCAGCCCACCCTGATCGGTGCCCACCACCAGCATGAGCTTGGCACAGCTTTCGCCGCCGGCGGTGGCAGAGAGGGCAAGGGCATTGCCCCGGTCATCCTCCGCCGCATCCCGATGGATATCCACCACCATCTGAATATTGGGATACTGACTTTTCCATTTCTCGATCTGCTGCAAAGTCGTCCAATAGGAGCTGTTATAGGATGGGTAATCGTTGATTTTGGGGTCATGGATGACGGAAATTCCGTTTTGCTCCAGTGTTTCCGCCAGAACTTTTCCAACGGCAACCACGGACTTGTCCGTCTCCAGGGTGCGATAGGCAGTGGAGGAAGTATATTCCAATCCCGCTGTGGGGGTGTAGGCCTCGGAGCCGTGGGTATGGACGATGAGCACATGGGGTCCTTCCCCGGAAAAATCCATCTGAGAAGGTCTTGCAAGCAATGCAGCCTTGTCGTAGGAATAAGTACAGCCACCGGTCACAGCAATGGCAGAGGCAGCCACCACGGGTACGGAAACGGTTTCCGGCTCCGGCTCCGGCGACCGTTCTTCCGGTGGTTTTTCTTCCGGCAAAATCTCCAGCACAAACAGCCTGTCCGGTTCTTCCGTCACCGTTGCCAGCTTCCCGGTCTCCAGAAACAGCATCCAGCGGGCAAACTCCCGGCTTTTGGCAGTCTCCGTCAAAAAGGCAGCCGCTTTGGCATCCAGACCCAAAAACATACAAAGCCGCAGGCAGATGGATATTGCCAGCATGAAAGCCCCGTATCGACGGCTTTTTCTTTGGTACATGGTCATCCCTCCATAGGGAGACTATGCAGACGGAAACTAAAATAGAACATTGACATTTGACCGTTGACATTTGATAATGATGGTGTCAGAAATCGGCAAAGGAGAACCACCATGAAAAGTTACTGGCTGTGGCATTATGGCGAATATGAAATCTATCATTTTACAAAGCTCCATCTGCTTCGGGAAGAACGGGGCTATCACCGACCTGCCTTCTGGCAGCTGCCGGTACCCTATGTGACGGCAGAATTCCGCAAGGAATTTACAGGCAGCGGTTATCTGATCTGCCAAATCAACGGCGAAGGTCATGTGGCTCTGGACGGACGGCGATACCGCAAAAACACCCGTGTAGAGATTCCCGAAGGCGATCATGTGGTGGAGGTCCATGCTTCCAACATGGGCGGACTGCCTGCCATTTTTGTGGAGAGCGACATCTGCCCCAGTGACGAGAGCTGGTTCAGCGTACCTTTTGCGTATACTGCCGGCACGCAGGATCATCGTCCGGTGGGCTGGAATTCCCACTTTGACCGACCCGATCAGAACCCGGAGGTTTTCCCCTTCTCCTATGAACGCCGGGAGCCGGTTTCCGTTCAAAAGACCGACAAGGGTCTGCTCTATGACTTCGGCAGAGAGTGTTTCGGCTTTCTGAATATTGCAGGCAGCAAGGAAAAAATGGGCATCTACTACGGCGAAAGCGAAGCGGAGGCTCTGGATATTGACTTTTGCTATATCACCGACGAGGTGGAGGGCGAAGATGCCTATCGGCTGATTCAGAGGGCTTTCCGCTATGTCCACATCGTGCCCGGGGTGGAGGGTCTGACCGTCTCCATGGATCATGAGTATCTGCCCTTGGAGCAGGTGGGCAATTTCAACTGCGATGATGAACTGTTCAATCGGCTCTTTGAAGCCTCAGTGGAGACCTTCCATCTCAACTGCCGGGAGGGCTTCTTTGACGGCATCAAGCGTGACCGCTGGGTCTGGGGCGCAGACGCGCTGCTGGCATCCCGTGTCAACCGCTACCTCTTTGCCGATAAGGACATCGAACAGCGATCCCTGATCGGTCTGGTGGGTAAAGAACCCATTACGCAGCACATCAATACCATTCTGGATTACAGCATGATATGGCATATTTTCCTCCATGAGCATTACATGACCTACGGAGACAAGGCTTTCGTGGAGCGCATCTTCCCCATGGCAGAAAAGCTCATGGAATTCTGCGAAACCCGAATCAATGCAGACGGCTTCATGGAAGGCGCGATCACCGACTGGACCTTCATCGACTGGGCGGAGATGGAGAAAGAGGGGGCAGTCTGCGCCGAGCAGATGCTGCTGATCCAGGCCTACAAAGCCATGGCCGAACTGGCAAATATTCTGGGAAAAGACGGTTCTGTCTATGAAACCAAGGCAGGAACCTTGAAAAAACGGGTCAATCAATTCTTCTGGAAGGAAGAATTGGGCGCTTATATCGACAGCTATGTCACCGGCAGCGACCATGTGACCCGCCATGCCAATATTTTTGCCGTCCTCTATGACATTGCCGATGAACATCAGACCGCTGCCATTCTGGAGCAGGTCATCCGCAACGAAAACATTGCTAAAATTACGACGCCTTACTTCCGCTGCTATGAGCTGGACGCCCTTGCCAAACTGGGAGAATTCTCTCAGGTGGAGGAAGTCCTCCGCAGCTACTGGGGCGGCATGATGGCACTGGGCGCACAGACCCTGTGGGAGGAATATATCCCCTCCATGACGGGCAACGAGCACTATGCCATGTACGGCGGCAAATACGAAAAATCCCTCTGCCATGCATGGAGCAGCGGTCCTGTGTATCTCTTTGGCCGCTACTATCTGGGCGTGGAAGCCACTTCCGCAGGCTATGAGACCTTCTCCGTCAAGCCCAATCTGGGCAGTCTGAAGGAAATCTCCGGCACTGTTCCCGTAAACGGCGGCACTGTGACGGTGAAGCTGAACGCAAAAGAACTGTCCGTCCTCGCCACCAAACCCGGTGGTACCCTGCACTGGCAGGGCAAGTGCTATGAACTGCAAGCCCATGTACCTGTCATCTTGCCTGCGTAATAAAAAAGGATGCGTTGTTCAACGCATCCTTTTTTATAAGGAATCCTTCACAAACTTGCCGTCCCAGAGGACATACACACAGTCAAAGCCCTGATCCTTCAGATAGGCTCTGGCTTCGGTGAAGCCGAAATCCAATGTTTCCGGTGTGTGGGAGTCAGAGGCCAGAACCACGCCGTTTCCGTTCTTTCGAAGGATCTGCAGCAGGTTTTCGTAGGGGTACAGGGTGGTTCGCAGATTTCTGCCGATGGCACCGGTGTTGATCTCAAACAGACAGCCGGACTGTGCGGCCTCGGTCATGTACCGCTCCGCCACAGCATCATAGGCAGGATTATTCAGAAACAGATGATCGGCATACTCGTCAAACTTGGTGATGAGATCGTAATGCCCCACAATATCCGGTTTTCTGGTTCGGATATACCGGCAGAAGGGTTCATAATAGGCATGGGCCATGGCCACCGGGTCATAGGAGAACAGTTCCAGACACTTCTTGAAATAATCATAGTTGGAGTCGATGGGGTAATAGGTTCCATCCACGCAATAGTAGTGGCAGGAGCCGATGATGTAGTCAAAATCTGCCCGGTTGGCAGGCTGCCAGGCATCTTCCTCGATGCCCAGATAGATCTGGATTTTTCCCTTGTAGACCTCCTGCAGGCGGCGGATCTCCCGGCAGTAGCCGGCAGTGTCCTTCATGCAGTAGCGCAGGTCGAAATCCGTGTAGCCGTGTCCGGAAAAGCCGATGGCGGACATGCCCTTGGCCATGGCAGCCTGTACCATTTCCTCCGGGGTGCATTTCCCGTCGCAGAAGGTACTGTGGGTGTGATAATTGGCGATCATGGCTTATCGGAAGCCTCCCCGGGCGGTAACGGCAATGCGGTCCGTCACCTTGCCGCCGTTGACCATGTAGATGCGGTCGTGGAGATTGACGGTGGAACAGCAATGACCGGGAATCAGCAGGACTCTGTCACCCACCTGCAGCTTTTTGGAGGGGTTGTGGAGCTGGAAATGCTCTTCACTGGCAACGATGTGGGAGACTTCAAAACCGCAGCAGACAGGCATGCCCTGATCCACTCCGCAGGATTTGACACCGGCATCCACCACTGCCAGCTTTTCGCTGACGCTGATCACCGTGGTCAGCACAAAGAGGGAATTTTTGAAAGGCAGAGCCAGTTCTCCATAGGTGGCATCCATGAACAGATAGCTGCCGGCCTGCAGTTCCGTGTAAAGACCGTCCCTGACCTTGATGGCTGCTGTGCCCGTACTGCCGCCGGAGAGAGTGGGCACTTGGATGCCTTCTTCCTTTAGATAGGCCAGCAGTTCCCGGATCTTTTTGGTGTTCTTTTCCGTTTCGGTCAGCCGTTCTTCCTTTGTGACCATGTGGGAAATGTGCCCGGCATAGGCCTGAATGCCGGCAAAGACCAGGTTGCTGCAGCTGGCGATGTGCTTTGCTAGCTTTGCCACAGCCTTGTTGTCTGCCACGCCGCAGCGCTCCATGCCGATCTCATATTCGATGAAGCAGTGGATGGTGGAGCCTGCCAGCTTGGCAGCTGCCTGCAGATCATTGACATTCTCCTCGTGATCTACGCAGACGGTCAGATGGCAGCATTTGGCAAGGTAAGCCAGTCTGGCGATCTTGGCCTTGTCCACGATCTGATTGGCAATGAGAATGTTCTCCACACCGCTGTCGGCCAGATCCAGCGCCTCGTCCAGCTTGGCGCAGGTCATGCCCACAGCACCCTCTGCAATCTGGCGGTGGGCGATGGCGGCACATTTATGGGATTTATAATGGGGGCGCAGCTTCAGAGTGCCGCCCGCCAGCAGTTTTTTCATCTCCGCGGCATTGTTCAAAAATGTGGGTTCATCCACGATCAGGGCCGGAGTGGGGATATAGTTCAGTTCCATGAAAATGCTCCTTTTGCAGAATTTTTCCTTACTATACCACGAAAACCAAGCTGCCGCAAGTTTTTGCAAAAAATTTATAAAACCCATTGAGAATGCGGAAGAAAGGTTGTATAATCAAAATAGAAAAATATGGCTCAAATGCCAAAAACGGAGGAATTACCATGTTTACCAAGCTGATTAACGGTCTGAAAGAAACTCGCCGCACCATCGTGTTCACCGAGGGCCCCGATGCCCGTATTCTGGAAGCCGCTGCCCGTCTGAAGGCTGACGATCTGATGGATGTCATCCTGGTCGGCAATGTGGAGGAAGTCAAGGCCAACGCCGCCAAGGGCGGTTTCGACATCGAAGGTCTGGAGATCCTCGATCCCGCTACTTATCCCGAAATGGACGCCATGGTCGAAAAGATGGTGGAGCTCCGCAAGGGCAAGATGTCCGCTGAGGACTGCAAGGCTGCTCTGGCTAAGGGCAACTACTTCGGCACCATGCTGGTGAAGCTGGGCAAGGCTGACGCTCTGCTGGGTGGCGCTACCTACTCCACCGCCGATACCGTCCGTCCCGCTCTGCAGCTCATCAAGACCAAGCCCGGTGCAAACCTGGTCAGCTCCTGCTTCATCATGACCCGTGACTTCGGCGATCCTGCTCTGCAGAAGATCTGCATGGGTGACTGCGCCATCAATCTGAGCTATGAAGACACTCTGGACAAGGAAGGCAATGTGAAGGTCTCCGGCGCCCAGAAGCTGGCGGAAGTGGCTGTCGAGTCTGCCCGTACCGCTGAGTTCTTCGGCATCGAGCCTAAGGTCGCTATGCTGAGCTTCTCCACCAAGGGTTCCGGCAAGGGCGGCACCGTCGCTCTGTCCGCTGAGGCCACCAAGATCGCTCAGGAACTGGCTCCCGAGTACGCCATCGACGGCGAAATGCAGTTTGACGCTGCCGTTTCCCCCACCGTCGGTCAGCTGAAGTTCCCCGGCTCCAAGGTCGCCGGCTACGCCAACACCTTCGTATTCCCCCTGATCGAGGCCGGCAACATTGGCTACAAGATCGCACAGCGTCTGGGCGGCTACGATGCCTATGGCCCCATCCTGCAGGGTCTGAACGCCCCCATCAATGACCTGTCCCGCGGCTGCAACGCCGATGAGGTCTACACCATGGCCATCATCACCGCCGGCATGGCATAAGAACAGAATGAAAAGCCGCCTTCGGGCGGCTTTTTTAATTGACAATTGACAATTGGCAATGGATAATGGAGGTGTCGCTGCGCGACGGATTTGAAAATAGGAGCGACTGTATGAAGCTTAGTAAATATCTGGGCGATAAGCCCTTCTGGAAGGTCACGGTGCGGCTGGCGATCCCCATCGCCCTGCAAAACTTGCTGACCAATTCCTTTGCACTGATCGATACCCTCATGGTATCCCGGCTGGGCGATGTGGCTCTGTCTGCTGTAGGCATGGCAGGTCAGTGGAACTGGCTCATGAATCTGCTGATCTGGGGCCTTTGCGGCGGCATGAATGTGTTTGTTGCCCAGTTCTGGGGCGTCCGGGATCTGAAAGGCATCCGCCGAACCTTCGGCATGGCACTGCTGTCCTGCCTGGTTCTCAGCGGCGTCTTTCTGGCGGTGGCAGGACTTTATCCTCAGTTTGTCCTGGGGCTGTTCAACAAAGACCCTGCCGTGGTAGCCACCGGCTGCCGGTATCTGAAAATTGCCTGTATTTCCTATCCGGCAGTGGCGCTGACTCTGGTTATGTCCAACCTGCTCCGTGGCACGGAGCGGGTCATGCTGCCCCTGTCCGTGTCCGCTGTGACCACCGTTGCCAATGCCGCTGTCAACTATACTCTGATTTTCGGCAAGTTCGGTATGCCGGAAATGGGCGTGGCCGGTGCCGCTGTGGGCACCTGCGTATCCGCATGGCTGGGACCTGTGCTGCTGGGACTGTTTTCCATCGGCAGAGGCAGTCTGCTCACCGGTCCGGTGAAAGAGTTTTTCGCCTTTTCCGGTCAGCATATCAAAGATTTCTTCCGCAAGGCCATGCCTGTGGTGCTCAATGAAGGCATGTGGGCATTGGGTATCATCACCCTCAACATGATCTATGCCAACATGGGATATGAATACTATGCCGGTATGACTGTGTTCAAGACCATCGGCGATCTGGCCTTCTCCTTCTATGCCGGTCTTGGCAGTGCCTGTGTGGTCATGGTGGGCAAGTCAATCGGCAAGGGCAAGATCCAGCGGGGACTGGAAGATGCCCTGCGGTTTACCGTACTGGTGCCCTTGACCGGTGTGGTGGTGGGCGGTCTGACCATTCTCCTGCGCCATCCCCTGATCTCCCTGTTCTCCATGGGCGACAGCCTGTCTGCCACAGCCCTCAGCACAGCTTTGGCTGTAACGGTGTTCTGCTCGGCAGAGATCTGCCTGCGGAATATGTCCTATGTACAGGTGGTGGGTGTGTTCCGTTCCGGCGGCGATACCACCGTGGGCATGCTGCTGGATCTGGGCAGCATCTGGCTGGTGAGCATCCCAGCGGCGCTGATCGCCGCCCATGTGCTCCATCTGCCTTTCTTTGCAGTGGTCGTGGTTGCCTACCTTTTTGAAGATATCCCCAAGGATATCCTGTGCCTCCGGCACTTTAAGTCCCGAAAATGGCTCAAGCCCGTCACCCCCGAAGGCAAAGCCGGTCTGGAAGAATATAACAAAGGCAAATAAAAGCCTCCCTCTGATGAGGGAGGTGGCATTTGTGAAGCAAATGACGGAGGGAGAGATCATTTTTCTCTCCCCCCCCGCTTCGCAGAGCCCCCTCGTCAGAGGGGTCCTTTTTCTTTTACGGAATGATCTTATTGGCTTTCAGATACCGTTCTTCCTCGGAGAACACGCAGCCGCAGTATTTCTGCATATAGAAACCATGTTCTCTGGCGAATTCCTGTCCTTCCTTGAACAGGGGGCGGAAATCCTCGTAGAGAAATTCCACACCGTATTCCTCCGCCGCTCTCTGGGCTACCTCCATCATCATGGCATGGTTCTGATAGGGGCTGATGAACAGACTGGAGGTAAAGGCATCGAAGCCCTGTTCCTTGGCGGTTTTTGCCGTCTCCACGAGACGCATTTCGTAGCATTTGACGCAGCGGTGGGCAATGTCCGCTGCCACGGCACGGACGAAGGGACGCAGACCGTAGTCGTTCTGCTCGATGAGCTTTACACCGATCTCGGCAAGATATTCCCGGACCGTGTTTCGGCGGCTGCGATATTCCGTGAAGGGGTGGATGTTGGGGTTATACCAGAAGCCGGTGACTTCGTGACCCTGTTCCTGCAGATGGGCAAGGGGACGGTTGGCGCAGGGTGCGCAGCAGATGTGAAGAAGCACTTTCATTCTGCCACCGCCAGTGCTGCCGCCCGGGCAAATTTGCTCTTGGGCTCGACCATCAACCCGAACCGTTCCTTCAGCTCCTCGCCGAAAGCCTCCACAGTCTCAAAATCGCCCTGCTTCAGCTCCAGCTCCACTTCACAGAGGGGTTCCTGCTTCTGTCCCCCTGCCAGCATACCCACATCACCGCAGAAAGTGCAGACCGTGCCGTCGGCAAAGGAAAGCTCTGCCTCCCGGCGGGTAAACTGGGCGGCGCAGAGGGGCATGAGCCCGGTCACCTCCGACAGCTCTGCCGGTGCGCCTGCTTCTATCAGCAGGGGCATTGCTGCCTCAATGGAAGGTGCGTCACATTCAAATTCATTTCTGGCCATGCCTTCGCCGGGGGTCTTGCAGGTTGCCACCAGACGGTCATTTTCCTGCCGCAGACGCAGGGTCCACCGTTTTTTGGCGAGGGCGCCGTCTTTTGTATCGTAATAAACCGTGGCCATGTCCAGCAGGCGGTAGCCGCCCTGCCGCACCTGTGCCAGTTCCTTGTCGAAGATGATCTGTTCCAGTACCGCAGGAGCGGGTACTGCCAATTTCAGTTCCAGTTCTGTTGCCATGAGAATTCTCCTTATAAACTGCGTTTTCTCTATTTTAGCCCTAAATGCAAAAAACCGCAACCCCAACGCCCGTTCCCGACAAGTTTTTTATTTCCGCCGTGATACACTTGTGCCGAAAAGTACAGGAAAGAGGGATCGGGATGAAAGTACAGATGCGTCCTGCGGCGGTGCAGGCGGTGCGGCAGAAGCTGCTGCGGTGGACGGGGCATCGGGCAGTGGAGCTGGCGCTGCGGACACTGGGTGCACTGGCAGTGGGCTTTGTGCTGGCAGGCGCGAAGGCAGCGGAGGGGCTGCTGCCCCTTTCTGTGTGCTTCGCAGGAGCACTGGGACTGGGTTTGCCATCTTTCGGTGCGTACATAGGCGGCTGTTTGGGCTATGTGGCCTTTTTCGGTCCCGATGCCGCCGTCGAGCCCATGGCGGTGGGACTTCTGGTGGAGGCCTGTCTGTGCATCTTTGGAGAGGAGCTGGACAGGGAACATCCCTGGTTCGCCCCCGGCTGTGTCATGCTGTTTTCGGCCTTGGTGGGGGTTTTATTTCTGCTGCAAAACCGCCTGTGGAGCAGACTGCTCTGGCGGTATCTGCTGAAAATCGCCGTTGCCGGACTGGGTACATGGGGCTTTCGGAAGAGTCTGGACCCCAACCGTTCCGGCGGGGATCTGCTGCTGCCGGTGTGCCTGACGGCAGGCTTGTGCGCTTTACAGCCCGTGGGATTTCCTCTTGGACTGGTTGCCGGCTGCGCCATGGCGGCAGCGGCGGCAGGCACGCCCATGGGATTGACCGCAGCAGCCCTGTTCGGTTTGGCAATGGATATCAGCTGGGGCGGCAGCTGCTGTACGGCGGTGCTGATTTTGGCCGCCTTTTGCAGCCGGTGGCAAACCGGCAGACTGCGGCAGCTGGCACTGTGGCTCACCGCCGCCGCTCTGGGCGTACCGGTCACCGGCAGCCACTCCCTTTTATTGGCAGGGGCCATGCTGGGTGTGGTGCTGTCGCCCTTGATTCCGGCAGAGCGATGGTTCGGTGTGACGCCCCGGTCTCTCTTTTCGCCGGACCCCAGACTGGCACTGGCATCGGGGCTTTTGTCCCAGATCGGGCAATGTCTGACCATCCTGCCCATGGAACGCCCCGACCCGGAGACCAACGCCGTCTTTGACCAGGCGGCGGAGCGGGTGTGCCGCCATTGCGGTCTGTGGGAGCAGTGCTGGGAGACGGAAATTGAGAGCACCTGCGAGGCACTGGAGCGGGCTGCCCCTGCCATGATGACCAGAGGAAAGGCCTTGCGGGAGGACTTGCCTCCTGCCTTTGTGGAGCGTTGCCGGTATATGGAGGGATTTTTGACGGCAGTGAACCGGGAGCTGGAGGATCTCAGCTGCCGCAGGCAGTACCGCAGCCGCCTGCGGGAGAGCCGGCAGGTTCTGGCGGAGCAGTATGCGGTTTTGTCTCAGGCCATGGCAAAGCAGCGACCTGATGGACCCGTGACTTTGCGGTTTCAGCCGGAGCTGGGCTTTCGCAGCCTCAGCCGAAGGGAGGAGGGGCTTTCCGGAGATCGGGGTGCCAGCTTCCGGGTGGGAAACCGGTTTTACCTCATCCTTTGCGATGGGATGGGCACAGGTCCTGCCGCCAACGGCGAAGCCGGTGCCGCCATCGGCATCCTGCGGACGCTTTTACAGTCCGGTGTTCCGTCAGGAGAGGCTTTGAATTTCCTCAATGGCGTGTACATTCTCCGGGACGACGGCGGTTTTGCCACGGTGGATCTGCTGCAGGCAGATCTGACCACCGGGGAAGCAGAGCTGTTCAAATGGGGCAGCGCCCCATCCTATCTCAAGAAGAAAGGAAAAACGGAGAAAATAGGGACAGCCTCCCCACCTCCCGGTGTCGGAGTAGGAGAGGAATACCGACCGGAAGGGGAAAAGCTGTCCTTAGGAAAGGGAGAACTGTTGGTACTGGTGAGCGACGGCGCCGGTGGAGAGGTGGCCGAGCATTTCATTCGGCAGTATGGAGGGTCATCTCCGAAGGAATTGGCCTCCGGCATAGTGAATTGCAGCAAAGCCCGTGGAGAGGATGATCGGACTGCTGCGGTGGTGGCATTGCGCCCCCGTCTCTCTATGTGACAGTTTATCACAAGTTTTTTGCAAAGTTTGTCGAAAGCTGACCGAAAATCTAAAAAATGTGGTGAAAAAGCAAAAACTCCCCAATATATAGGGAGTTTTTGTTTTTTCAGATGACCATGCCTCCGTTGACAGGAAGAACCTGTCCGGTAACGAAGTTTGCATCCACAAGATATGCCATGGCCTGCACCATATCGGCAGGTGTGCCGTGAGTATTCAGAGGGGTCTCCTCCCGGAGACCGTCCATGACGGCTTGGTCGATGTGGGCGCACATATCCGTCAGCACCACGCCGGGTGCCAGACAGTTGACTCGGATGTGGGAGGGGCCAAGCTCCTTGGCAAGGGCCTTGGTCAGACCGATGACGGCGGCTTTGCAGGCGGAATAACAGACCTCGCAGGAGGCACCCACTTGCCCCCACATGGAGGAGACATTGATGATGCAGCCGGACTGTCGGGAGAGCATCCCCGGCAGAACGGCATCAATGCAGTGATACATGCCGTGGACATTGACGGCGAACATCCGATCCCAGTGCTCCTTGCCGATCTGGGAGATGAGACCGTAGTGGGCGATGCCGGCGTTGTTGATGAGTACATCCACAGGACCGATGGAGGAGAGGGCGGCTTCTACGGCAGCCTTGTCGGCAACATCGCAGCAGATGGCCTCTGCGCCGGTGGCAGCGGCAACGGCCTTGGCAGCTTCGTGGTTTTTTTCATAGAGGAAGCGGACAGTGTGACCCTGGGCGGCGAAGTGGCGCACAGCCTCCGCACCGATGCCCCGGCTGCCGCCGGTGATGACGATGTTCATAGTAAGACCTCCAAAATTGGATTCTTTGGGGTCATTATATGATTTTTTGGAAGAAAAATCAACCAAAAGGGTATCAAACATAACTCGACAGGAAATAATAGTTGACAAAGGGGCGGAGATATGGTAACATATTCAAGCACAAAGCGATATTGCATATCGCGGGATAGAGCAGTCCGGTAGCTCGTCGGGCTCATAACCCGGAGGTCGTCGGTTCAAATCCGGCTCCCGCAACCAGTTGAAAACACTCACTTTTTTCGAAAAGTGAGTGTTTTTTCTAACTTTTTCGCTTTAATTCTTAGTCGTAAACATTCGTGAATAGTCGCTGTTAGTCTGTTTTATTGCGGCGACATTTCGGCGGCAAGAGCAAAAATAAGACTCAGAACCCCGTCAGCGAGCCGACGGCGCCGCCGCCGAAGTCACTAAAATTCCCGGTAAAGTTCCTCATGGTGGGTCTTACGGGAATTCGCCGGGGAATTTTTGCGGTGGGAAATCGCCAAGGCCAACAAGGGGAAAACCTGCCTTAGAACGAAAAATTCCCCAATTCCCGTGATTTTTTGGCTAAACCTTACTAAAAGAAAAAAGGGTGACCACTAACTGGGAGTATGCCCGGTGGTCACTGACCGTTTCTCCCTTGCTTTGGAGCTTCGGACAGGTACCTGTTTTGACCTTGCCGCCCTACTGCCGCCATAGAACCAAGAAAAAAGTGCTACTTGTGTAGCACTTTTTTGCTATTTTGGGGTTATGCGAAGAGGATATCGTCTACCTTGGTGGCTGCCTTCTGATCCATGGCAGGGGTGCAGTGCGCGTAGACATCCATGGTGGTGGAGATGTTGGCATGGCCGATGCGAGTCTGGACGGTTTTGAAGTCAATACCGGCCTCTACCATCATGGTAGCACAGCTATGGCGAAGGTCATGGAAGCGGATGTGCTTCAGACCATGCTTCTGCACAAATCTCTCCCACTTCTGGGTCATGGACTCAGGACGGAAAGGCTTACCATCGGGCTGACAGACCACAAGGCCAGAGTCGGTAAAGGCAGCTCCCATAGCCAGCTTGTTGCTGTTGTACTGGGCTCTGGCTAACTTCAGTTCAGACAGAATACTGGAGCCTACTGTTATGCTGCGCTTACCGGCAGCACTCTTGGGAGCCTTCGTAGACACCTTACTGTCTGCGACTACTCTGTTGGACTGAATGTGAATGAGACCCTTGTCGAAGTCGATGTGATCCCACTTCAGCGCCAGCAACTCGCCACGGCGGAAGCCCACATAGCAGACCATCAGCAGGGGTAAGTACATGTCGGTACCCTCAGCGACCTGCAGGAGCTCTTTGATTTCCTGGGTGGTATAGATCTGCGCCTGATACTTCTGGTTCTTGGGAAGTTCTACACCCTTACAGGGGTTATGGGGGATCATCTGGGTGACTACCGCCTTTTCCAAAGCCGCATTGAGATTGAGATAGGCGCTGCGGATGGTCTTAGGGGAAAGTCCCTGCTGCTTGTGGAGCTTATTGACCCAGCTCTGGATGGTAGCGGCCTTGAGGGCTTTCAGCTGAATGTTGCCAAGGTGGGGGTTGATTTGGTTCTTGATCTTGTCTTTGTAGCCGGATCTGGTGGTGGCCTCGATGTTGGGAAGGTACTAATCCAGCCACTGCCACATCCAGTCGCCCAGCTTCATGGAAGAAGGGGCGGCGGTATAGCCGGTTTCCAACTCATTCTGGAACATGCGCAGGGCCTCCTGTGCCTGTTTTTTTGTGCCTTTGACGGTTCTGTAACGGCGGTTTCTCTTTCCACTCTCAGACTCGAGTTCCACTACCAACTGGTAGCTGACGACACCTTTTTTGCTCTTACGGGCTTTAATATGACCTGTTGACATTGTTTTGTCCTCCTTATGGTGATTAAAATGATTATATATAGGTGAGGTTAGCTGAAGTGCGTTACGCTATTGACTTTGCGTTACGCATATGTTATGGTAGGGATACTGGTATCACAAAAGGAGGTTTATGAAATGAAGATGACATCCATAAAGCTTTCGCCAAAGAAAAATGGAAAAGGTTATGCGTCAAGCTATTCTGTTAACATTTCTACAGGAGAAGCACAGCGCTGTAATCTGGAAACAGGTCGAGTTATTAAGCTGGTGGACACAGAAAGAAAGCAGATTATCATTAAATCAAAAGAGGTGCTCTTGGATAGAAATGTTATAAACCATATTATCCTGTTAAAAAGGGCGGCAATTGCGGAAGAAGAGCAATCTGCTAACCAATATCGTTCTAGCAGCGGGAGAATGACATCAGAAGAAGCGGCAAGGTATTTTTTAGATAGACATACAGGAAAAATAAATCAAGTGGCAAGCACAGAGTTTATACACTATTTGCAAAGTCTCTCATTAGAAATGATTGCAGACATTGTGCTGTTAATGTATATGGGAAGAGATTATGACTGCAATATGAGCATATCACCTGGAGACGAAAGATTTTTGGAATTCTATGATCGATATCAGTATATTGTCGAAGGAAGAACCAAGGATGATCTGATAGTTATCCTAGATGAAAAAGATCCGTTGCCGATGTATTTGGAAACGGGCTTGTTATTGATGAATGCATCAATTGGAGTATCCATAGACGAGATGTTATATTTAGGGGAATGACAGGATGGAGACTTGCTAAGCGTTTATTTTGGATAGTTATGGACATATATTTGCGGAAATTAGTTAAAAGGGAACAAAAATGTTCAAAATCTTTGGTAAATTTGTATGTATCATAAATGAGACAGTTGTGATAAACTATGAATAGCTAAAAGGTTTTCTTTTAGGAGGGCTTGGCAGCCGCCCTTCCCCTAATGCGTCCGGGGCTATAATAGGATTGCAACATGAAGGTTTTACCTTCCGCTGCCATCGAATTTGTAGGCAGTGCTCATTAGAGCGCTGCCTTTTTTCTTTGATTGGCGGGTCGAATTATGGCGATAGAAATCAACTACATAGAAAATTTAATAGCTGACTATGAACGGGATTTGTTAGGAAATCGCTATACCTTTGAGCTTTCGGACGGAGAAACACTTTCGTTCTCTATCGAGAAAAAGGATGTACCACATTTGATGGGTGTTCGGAAGTTGCCGTTGAGACAGGTTCAGAACAAAAGTGCTGAAGCTGTATATAATATGCTCAAAGATGGGCGTATCAATATTCAACATTTAGGTCCGCACAAAGAAGAATTTAAGAAAGTGATGAATTTTCGTCATCTGGTGTCGATACTTCATTGCGGTGAAGCTGTTAAGATCGTAAAACGGGTTGGACGGTTAAAGTCAAGCTATTTCCTCTATTTGGATCATCGCCCGGAAAGTATCATTCATTTGGGCGTTGTTAAAGATGAGGATGGCATGTGGCATCCAGAATCGCTTTTGATCAACCAGTCTCGCAATGTGTCTGCATATGTTGATGGACAAGTCTCTGTGGACATTTTGTCTATGACGGTCACGCACTGTGATTAAGGAATCTTCACCTTGGTAGTTGGGGAACAGGGTGTATTTTCGGCTAAATCAAGTATATATTCTTACCTTAGATAGACCCGGTAGCGGCGTTGTGCTGCTACCGGGCTTTTACTTTTATTGGAGGAATATTTATGAAGGAAAAATCCATTACTGTTTTGAAAGTGGCTCCCAACTGTCAGCCGGAGGTCGTTACCCTCAAGAACGACTTACGATCCTTGCAGGAAGCAGTCTCCATCGATGCTCCCTATGTTGGTCTCATCGAGATCGTATGGCTGGATGCCAAGACTTGTATCGTCCTGAACGAGGAAGGCAAACTTCTGGGTCTGACTCCCAACCGCCGACTGGGCTACGACATCCTCTGTGGTGTTTTCTATGTGATGGGACAGGACGAAGAAGGAAACCTTACATCGCTACCCTCTGCGGCTATTGAGAAGTATCGGTATATCTTCTCTCGTCTTGACCCAATCAATGCAGAGGAAGTGGAAGAAACCGTTTCCGTCACTTTCTGTGTGTGGTAAGGGAGGGATAGCCATGTTATATCGCATTGGAACCGTCAAGGAAATCAAGCCCCTCTACGACAAATTTCATGAGGATATCATTGCCCAGTTGTATCACTGCACCAAGGTTTTGGATGATATCTATGGGGCAGACAGGAATTACTTGCAGTCTGGCGGCTACTCGCTGATCACCGAGACTTCGGATGACATCTCTGGTATTCGGGAAACCATTGACTTCGACACCCATCCCTGTGAGTGGGCCGATCCCTTGGAAGGGGACTTCCTGTCTGCTCTGTACTTGCTGAACGATGACTTCTCCGTTGTTGTCTTTATGCCCATTGCCATTGCACCACCCACATTATTATCTGAACTGGAGGACTAAACATGAAGAACATATCAACCATTCTTACCACAAAGGCTGTCTTTTCTGACGATGGCCTTAACCGCTACCTGCTCACCAAGACGTGGGAGGCTGACAAACCCTCTTTGGCGATCATTATGATGGCACCTTCGGAGGCTTCAGCCGTGGCTCTCGACAATACGACCATGCTGGTACTCAACAATGCTGATCGTCTGGGCTATGGAACCGTGGCCATTCTGAACCTCTTTGCAAGAGTCAATGACTTCTCTCTCCAGTATGCAGGTCTGGAAGATGCAGAGAATTTGGAGGTCATTGTTTCTACCGCCCAAAACGCCGATGCAGTGGTCTATGCTCCCGGTGTGGGAAAAGCCACAAACAAAAAGTTCCAAGAACGGCAGAGGCAGGTCTTGGAGGCGCTGCTGCCTGTGGAAGAGAAGCTCCATTGTCTCAGTGATGCAGACGGCAATTCCAGACTGCAGCATCCTTTGTCCCCGGCTGTTCGCACATGGTATCTTTCGAAACTGAAGATCGGAGAATTGATTGAAGAGCCCAAACCCAAAGAAGAACCGCCGAAGAAAGGAAAAGCAAAAAAAGAACCTGTCCAGTGAAGTGAAAAATCCCCCTGCTCCAGACGGGGCAGGGGGAACTTAGCGAGGAACACAGAAAAAGGGGATTTTGTGTGTTCCTGATTGGAATTTGCTTAATTTGCTTTTATCCAAGTATGCTGTTTGCTCGATGCAACAGTACAACCAAAAGACGGAGGTTTAACAAGACTGCCTCTTCTTCGACCACATTTGGTACAGATCCATGCTTGAGTTGGTTTCACGGGTTTCCTTACAGGTGTTGCCATGGTTTTGCCTCCAGTTAATATAAGTGTGTTATTTTCTTACCTACATAAAAAGGTTGCGATGGCCAGAAAGATTTGGATGTAAGTCAAATTTGTTCACGTTTGACTCTATAAATCTCATCTTCGTAAGCTTTGACTTCTTCCAATAGAGACTCGTAGCGTGCCATAAACTGATCATATTTATCTTGATTACCAGCCTTTTGGGCCGCACAAGCCATATCAAAGCATTGTGATGCTGCGGAACGCAGCTGTTGTTTCCTTTTTTCCAATGCGGAAATTTCAGCGTTGCTCTCATCGATTTCTTCCTCAGTCGAGGCGCTTCTCCACATAGCCTTGATGCCATTTGCACTAGCATCTTGACCCATGCCAAATAGTTCAGAACCAATCTCGACACCGGCTACGTCAGATGCTTTTCTTAAAATACCAGAGGCGAGCCAAGTTGCACTTAATGTTGCGGTACCGACTACTTTAGCTGCTGTTTTTAGAAGTCCCATTATAATTTCCTCCCTGTAACTAAGAACCCATTAGTGGGGTGGTGTTTACAAATATGTGCGCATCCAACTATGAGGACCTTTATGTGCGCCTCTGGGGTGATAAGGGCAGTTATTCACGCCAGGCAATGGCGCGCCTTGAGAAGCTTTGCGTACCGATTTGTAGCTGCAGTAGCGGCATTGATACAGAATTCTTTTCTCTGCAGGTTTGGAACTAGTGCTGCTCTGCTGATTGCTATTTGGAGAAGAATTGTTGTCAGATCCAAATAAAATATCTAATAATCCCATAATAAAATCTCCTTAGTTAATGCTGAAAACTAAATCAGCATATTAGGTTCTTGTTTAAAACCGCAAACCAATATTTGTAAGTAATTTTCTTGTTGCCAATAAGGCTGCTAATTAGTGTTTCTGTAGCGGCAACAAATGACCGCAGTTAGTCTTTACCAAGTATTGCAAGCAATATGGGAATAAGGATGGATAATATAGCTATTACTCCACAGGCCTTAACAAGTGTCATAAGGAAGTCCCAGTCAGTTATCCAAAAAATAAGTGCAAATGCGATGGCTGCAACGCCACACACTAAAACAGTTTTTGCAAATGGGCCACCTTCGTCTACAATCGTACAAATAATGGCGATGACAATTATTGCAATTATCCAAAACATAAAGCTTTCTCCGTTGAAGTTTTCTTTTAAAATTATTTTGTAGCATGCTGATTTAAGGGGCCTTTATCTGGTGTGACGTAAAATGATATCCCCTTTCTGTGTTTTAGCGGTTCTCATCGCTGTTCCAAAGCCAAAAACAGGGAGATATAGCAAGCAAAATCTCCTTTGGATTTTCGTTCAGGCATGAGATTATCAATGTCTTCTATCCCAAGATTTCTGCATACAGCATTGAGCATCGCCATAAAGCCATCGTGTTTAATGCTACGACTGCCATCATCTGCTCTGCGTTCTTCTAAAGTCATGAACGACCAACTGAGTCGTGTTTTGGCATATTCTGAGGCAGATTTCAGAAAATCCTGATAAAATTCTTTGAAGTCTTCTGGCTGTTTTTTCACGCGGTCAGTGATCTCTTCGTATAACCTTCTGGCATCTTCGTACGCTAACATGGGTATCAACCTCATTCCTTGCAAGTGTCAACGCTTTCCTTGATGATTCTACGGATGGTCTTTTCCGAATACCCATACTTGATAGCCAAAGTTCTGACATTTGTTCCGTCATATTCCATGACTATGTACTTCTGTATTCGGGCTGGATTGAAGAAGCGAATGGGAAAGCAGATTTGCTGACCTTTGAAGAGTTGGTAAATCTCCATGGCTGTATCCATCCCAAGCCTTTCGCTGATTTCCCGGTACACACTGTTCAGCAGTTCAGGATCGTTTTCTGCCAACGCAATCACCCCTTTGGCATATTTTAGCGAATCTTGCGACTCAAGTATAATCCCATTGTCCTTGTGTTTGTCCATATATCATCTTTCCTCCCAAATAAGATTAACCCCGGTAGAAGCAATTACGCCTCTACCGGGGTTAATTTGATGATATATGTTTATTTTTGGTGATAATACAGAAGTTTGTGTATTCCTGTTATTTGATTTCCTGTTCAAGATCGTCAAACAGATCGCTATCGAAAAATTCTCTAATACTGATTTCCAACCCATCGCAAAGCTTCTTCAGCGAAACAACGCCGGGGTTTTGGCTCTTTTCGTTCAGCATACTGTAGACAGTCGATGGAGAAACACCGGATGTGGAAGCCAAGGCATTGATGGCCATGTGGCGCTCTTCGCAAAGCTCAAGAATGCGCTTTGCTACGGCTTCTTTTGTATTCAACTCGCATTCCCTCCTTGCGATATATCGTGATTTTAGTTTAACCAAATTTACGATAAATCGTGTGGGATATATCGCAAAGTTGAGAAACTTGAAGTATAATTACGATATATCCCATAGAAGGAGGGTGCATATGGCTGCGTGTGCTTTTTTTGGACACAGAGAATGCCCGGCCAATATTCAGCCAAGACTTCATGAAGTGATCGTTGACCTAATCGAGAATGCTGGAGTGGACATGTTTTATGTGGGTCGGCAAGGAGCCTATGATGCGATGGTGAGATCGGTTTTGAAGGAGCTAGTGCAGGTTTACCCTCATATTCGGTATGCGGTGGTTCTGGAACGAATGCCGCAAAAACGAGATGAGTTGGAGGATTACTCTGACACTATGCTCCCAGAAGGCATTGAAGCTGTTCATCCTCGTTTTGCAATTTCGTGGAGAAATAGATGGATGTTACGACTGTCTGACTATGTGGTGGCCTATGTTACCCATTCATGGGGTGGTGCAGCCCAGTTCGCAAAGATAGCGGAAAAACAAAATAAAATCATTCGGCGATTGTAGCCGGAAGGGCAAGAAATTCCCCCTGTTCCGTGATAGGCAGGGGGAATTTGCAGAGAGTTGCGAAAAAACTGAGGACTTGTGTGATGTGATTTTGGCTGTTTTGCAGAAAATTATCCCGTGACAACCAACCCGAAGTATTTCTCAAAGAATGCTTTCAGTTTTTCAATAACTGTCTGCTTCTTTTTATCACGGGAACCACCGCCACCAAAACGAGAGACTGGTGGCATCAGACGGTCAACATCTGTACCAGTTGTTTTAAGGACGCCATCACGGAAAGCGTTTTCTACAAACTTTCTGGTCTCCTCGGGCTTCAGTTTTTCTTCTGCAATCAAAGCCTGAATATCTGTTTCACGCTGCTCTTTTACAAAGCGTTGCCAATCTGCGTTGACATCGGTTTTGGTATTGATAGTGGCAATAAAGTTCTCAATCAGTTCTTTTTTTGATCTGAGCTGCAAACTCGACTTAATCGCCTTATCAATCGCAACAAGGATTTCCTTGTCTTCGCAGTTTCCGTCATGGTACTTCGCAACCAACATCAAGATGTAGTCGATATTCACTTCGACCTGTTTGACGAGTTCCATTTCAAAGACAACATCATCCATGATACTATCTTTGCTTCCTGGCTTTGGTTTGATTTCATCGTACACATCATGGTATGTACCCGTGTAGTCTTGGAAATCGATAGGAGACAAAATTTCCTTTCCGGCAAAGCGGTCAAATGCAGACAGGATATTTCTCAAGCGGAGAATGTTGCCAAACAGAACAATAAAATCTTTCTTGTTCTGTTCGCCGATGATCGGCTGTCCCAATGGGTATTTCTGCAACAGCTCTGCGATACGCTCTTCGTAGCCTTTCTGCTCACGTCCCTTGTCGTCAACACAACCAAAGTAATAGTCTTCATAGGATTTCAGAAGGACAATACCATTGGCTTCTTTGTCACCGAATAAGGCAATGGCATCATTTGTCTCTTTTTCAAGGTCACGGAAACAAACAATGTTGCCAAAGGTCTTAACGGAGTTCAGGATGCGGTTGGTTCTTGAAAACGCCTGAATCAGACCATGCATTTTCAAGTTTTTGTCTACCCAAAGGGTGTTGAGTGTCGTTGCATCAAAGCCCGTCAGGAACATATTGACCACGATAAGCAAATCAAC